>JAJYWE010000023.1:31358-39093 GCA_021791675.1 Actinomycetes bacterium
CCTTCAAGCGGTGACCGCCGGCATGCTGATCTCCGGTCACGCCACCGTCTGGGACCTCGCCGCTCTCCAAGCGGGCGCCGGCGTGGCAAGCGCCGTGTTCACGCCGGCCGCCAACGGCCTCGTCGCCGAGCTAGCACCGGCAGGAAGGGTCCGCGAGGCGAACTCGATGCTGGCCATGTCCAAATCCATCGCCGCCATCGCCGCCCTTGGCTTGGCTGGGGCCATCGTCGCCGCCGCCGGCCCCGGCGCCGCGTTCGCAGCCGACGCTGCCAGCTTCGCCATCAGCACCGTCAGCCTGGCGGCCATCCGCTCACCCGCCCTCGCTCTGCCCGCCCCACCGGGACGTGGACTGCTCAGTGATATCCGCCACGGCTGGGCGGCTGTGACCGAACGGCGGTGGCTCTGCAACTACGCCGCGCACGTCGCTCTGCTCAACGCCATCGCCATCAGCCCGTTGTTCGTGCTCGGCCCGCTCGTCGCCGACCGCCGCCTCGGAGGCGCACCCGCCTGGGCGGCCATCGCCATCGGCTACGCCCTCGGCAGCCTGCTCGCCGCCGGCCTCACGCTGCGTTGGAGCCCGACCCGGCCGATCGCCGCCGCCATCGCATGCAGCCTCGCCCTCGCCCCCCTCCTTGCCCTACTCGCGGGTCCGGCACCACTGTGGCTGCTCGTGCCCGCCGCTCTCGCCGCCGGAGCCCAAGGCACCGTCTACAACACCTTCGCCTCCACCGCACAGCAAGCCAACATCCCCTCCTACCTCCTCTCGCGGACCAACTCAATGGTCACCCTCGGCGCACTCATCGCTGCCCCTGCCGGCATGGCCCTCGCCGGTGTCGCCGCTGACACTCTCGGCACCGCGCCCGTCCTCTACCTCGCCGCGGCCTGGGTTGTCGCCAGCGGCGCAGCCGCCCTCGCCATTCCCACCACGCGGTCACGCCTCGCCCTCAGCCTGACCTGACCGGCGAACCACCGACCCCGGGCGACCCCCGGATCCCCTTGCGCGCCGCCGAAGGCCTTGCTCCAGCCAGCGACTGCCAACGTCCCGGCACCGCGTCGGCGGCCGCCGATCTCCGCAGAACTGGGTGATCGGCGCTCTCCGGCCGGGTGCGAGGGGTCGGCGCCGACGGACGCATACTCGGCGTTCGGAGCGGTCGGCTAGACAGCGACCACCACGCAGAGCGTCCGAGGCGAAGCGACGAGCCGGAGGGGGGTCGCCGAAGGCCGCGATCAGGCAGCGACGACTCGGGCTCGGATCAGTGCTTCGAGCAGCTCGCCGGCGTCACCGACGAGTTCCATGACGACCTTCACGCCGCCGGGCCGGTCGAGCAGGTCGACGACGCGGGCCACGACCGGGTCTGTCTCGTCGCCGGTGACGACGAGCTGGCCTTTGGCCACCTCGTCTGGGTGGGTGGCTTCGTCGAGGAAGGCCCACAGGTGTCCGTCTTGGTCTCGGCCCTGGACGTCGCAGGGGATGTCGAGTTCGATGGCCACGCTCACCTCCTCTGCTTGTACGGGTTGCGGTCCTCGTGATCGGCGAACAGCTCGCTCAGCCGCTCCGCCTCCACGATAGTGAGGGAAGGGAGCACCACGTCGGCGTGGGGCGCTCGGCCCGTGGCAAGCACCTCGAAGCCGGCTCGGCGGAGGTCGGCGAGCGGGCAGGCCGCATACCGGGTGTACGTGGCGAGCTGCCCGGCCAGGATCTTGTCGAGGGGCCAGCCGGGCAACACCAGGTCGACGCTGAGCGACGCCATGTTGGTACCTCGGAGGCTGTACTCGCGCGCCTGGCGCAGGGCGTGGGCGAAGAACTTGTCGCCAGTGATCGGTGCCCCGCGGACCACTGCGGACACGTCGGGCGGGACGGTGCCGTCGTCGGTCCAGAACTCCTCTTCGACGCGTACGAGGAGTCTGGGGTCGGGCAGGACGATGTTTCGATCAGCCATCTGGCGCTCCGGGGATGGAACCGAGCATCTTCACCGAGTTCGGCTCAGACACGCTACGGGGCCCTTGAGACGACCCAGAGCCCGGGCATGCTGGCCGACCCGTTCCTCTCGTCGATTTCGTGCGCGATCCGTGCGCGAACGGCCCGCAAACGGGCGGGATGGGCCGGTACGGGTCGGATGTGAAAGACCTGGTCAGGCCACCTGTCGCCTCATCGGCGCAGGCAGTCGAAAGTGGCTGAAACGACTTCCCAAGCTGAGAACGCGGGTTCGATTCCCGTCGCCCGCTCCAGCACTTTCTTCTTCCTGAGCAGGGAACCTTCCACCCCTCCGCTTCGAGCGTCGTGCCGTTTGGCGCGCCTTCGCGCGCTTCTTTCCCACCGAGATATGGCCCGTGGATGGCCTGGGCCCCGATGGTCCACCAATCGGGAGGGGCTCCCTGCTGGCAGCCGTCTCAGCTCGCTGATGTTCGAGACGTCCGACGGTGGGGCGAGCTGGCAACGACTGGCCGACCCGTCTGGCGCCTTCCCCGGTCAGCAGCTCTCCGCGGTCAACGCCGATCACCGGTGGCTGGTGTGTGGAAGCCAGGCGGCCGGAACTCTGCAAGCCAAGGCTGTCTACTTCTCGACAGATGCGGCCCGGAGCTGGCGGCAGACGGCAAGCATGGGGCTCGCCAAGGCCACCTCGATCGGCGTGCTCGGGCGCGCCGGCTCCATCGTCGGCCTAGCGGCCGTCTCCGACCACGACGCCCGGCTCGCCCTCGGGCGCGGCCCGGTCGAGGCGACCACGGATCAGGGGCGCGCCGGGCAGGGAAGCACGGGGACCTGGCGTCGGGAATCGGCAGGCTGAACCTGTCGACCCCATCAGGAGTCACAAGGGACATGAGAAGGGAGAGGGCCACGACCCGCGTCAGCCAGCGTCTCCGGCGACATCGGCAACGATCGCGCCCCGCTCGCCACAACGCCGCCGTTGCCGGCGTGCTCGCCGCCGGCGCACTGTTGCTGGCAGCATGCGGAGCAGCGGGCAGCGCGACCCTACGCGCTAGCTCCAGCCGTAACGCTCAAGTCGCCGCCAGCGAACCGGCAAGGTGTACGACCACGGTGCACGGGGTCGTACCCGGGCCGTCGGGGCAATTGCCCACCACGCATGGTTCGCAGCGCTCACCAACCGGGACCCGAGCCTCGGAGGATGCCCCGGCGGCTCGACCGCCCGCCTCCCCTTCGGCGTCCTCACGAGGGACGAGGAGACCTACGTCGCCGCCTCATCACCGACACCTCCTGGCGCTCCGGGGGCGACCAGGTCCGTGGGCTTGAAGCTCACCACCGTCTCTGTGCTCAACCGCGTCGACCCGCGCCTCTACGGAGGCTGCGTGCAACAGAGCTGCTCCCTGGACGAGCTCGTCTGGCCCACCATCGTCGTCGTGCGCGCTCCAGCCGGTAGGAGGCTCTCCTGCCTCCCGCCATGGGCGTCCTGTCCTCCCGGCTACCGTCCGAAGCAGGTGAGCGAGTGCGTCACGATCGGCGTGGCGGGGAACGCGGGAATCCTCTGCGGCCCGGTACCGAACTGGGTCCACCAGCTGCAGGACCTTGCGCCTCCTGCCGGGACCTGAGGCACACGGTAGGTCTCCGCTGCCGGGAAATCGACGAACCCGGGCGATCGCGTCAGAGGAACCGGACCAGCTCTCCGAGATCGCGCCGCAGCCGGTCCGGGTTCGAAGAGCGACAACACGACAGCTCTCGGTGAAGGTCCCGTTCAGGGGCCGCAGCCGGGCTTTCTGGTGCTGGTGGGTGCGGCGGACCGGCGGGCTCGTGCCACAAGCGTGCCACTCCGCCGGCTCAGGCGTTGGTGGCATGGCGGAGGTCGCGGAGGTGGGCGTCCCGATGCTCGGCGAGCGCCCCTGCCAGGGACCAGGGCCTCTGGAGGACGGGAGGACGGAACGGTCCGCCGCGCTCGCCGGTGAAGCCCGGGTCTCCGGGACCCGGGCCGATCTCGCGCTCGAGGTCCACATCGCGGCGTCGGAGGGTGAACAGCGCGCCGTAGGGGGCGACCCGGCCGATCGCCCGCCAGAGCCAGACGACTTCGTTGCGGTTGCGGGGTGCTCCGGGCGGGGTCGGCGTGCCAGGAGCGGATCGGCTACCGGAGGCTGTGGCTTGCTCTGCCGGGACAGACAAGCGCACCTGTCCAGGGGAGGATCGCGCAGCCGGCCCGGAACCATGGCGTGGCCGACGACGACATCCAGCACGCGGTACGTCGTGCGCTGCGCCGGTGTGACATGGGCGAGAACCTGACCATGCACATCGGGCCAGCGTCCGACGGAGCACTGCTCGAGGTCGGTGTCCTCGATCTCGACGGACCCCCTTGGATCCAACGGCCACCGAGCACCCCAGAGGCCCGATCGGCGTGCCCGGATGTCATCATCCCGACGGCTCTCAGCTGCGACAGAGCGGCGGCTATCCGTCTTGGCCGAGCTCACCGTCGCCGAGCAGAACACGCCGCCCCTCTCCCCGCCCAGGGCGTGGCCTCGTTCGGCGCGCCGAACGGCGCATCGGCTGTTTACAAGGCATGGGGCCTCGTCGCCTTGTAGGCTGGTGATCGTGACGAACGTCGGCGACCTGCGAGTGTCCTCCCGGGGCCAGATGAGCCTGCCCGCGCTGCCCCGCCATCGCTGGGGTCTCGAGACTGGCGGCGAGGTCGGATTCGTCGATCTCGGCGATGCGCTGGTCATCGTTCCAGGCGGAGTACGCAACCTCCGACGCGCCCTGCTCGAGCAGCTCGACGAGAGCGACTGGCTGGCGGCACGCGAGGGCTTCGGAGATGCGGACCTGGCCAGCGAGTGAGGCCAGCACTTCTCGACGATGGTCATCTCAGCGCTGTCCTGCGCGGCATCGGGCGGGCCGACCTCGACGGTCGAGACCTGTTCACCACCGGCTACTGGTACATCCGGCTCTGCCAAGCCGTTCTCGGGGAACGAAGCGCGTCCGGCAAACTGTCCAGCCCGTTCGCCAGCCTCCCCGCCAGCCTTCGTTCCCGGGCGACCGCGGCGGTCATGCAGCTACCCGACGAGATCGGGCTCGTGAGCCTCCGCGAGCTTGCCCCCCTCATCGGACGGTTGCGCGAGCATCACTCCTTGAACGTCCTGGGCATGGAAGCCCTCGCCGCCGCGAGATATCTCGGTGCGGAAGTCTTCCTCGGCGCCGAGTCACCGAAGCTGCAGGCAGCCCTGGCGCTCGAACACCTCGCGGTCCAGGTCCGCGAGTAGGGGGTTGCCGACCCCACGCCCGAACGCCAGCCCCAGCCCGGCGGAGGCGTGCGCCGAACGCTCCGTATGGTCCGCGATGGCTCGGACTCGACGCATGGGCGAGCCCTCTGGGAGCCAGGACACCCAGTTGAGGTCTTGGTCGGGAGGTTGTGCCATCAGTTGCCCGAGGGCGTTGACGAGGTTGGCTGGGTAGGAGTCGCTCCCTCGGTGGTAGCGGCGGGGGGAGGTGAAGATGACGCTGGCATGGCGCTCCTCGGTGAGCGCCCACGCTCGGATGATGCGGCCGAAGTCGCGAGCGTTCTCGGTGACGACGCTCGGCCGGGACGGCCCCTGCCCGTAGGAGTTCTTCGTCTGGCAGGGTGACCAGGAGGGGGTCATCGGCTGCAGCGGTCACGTGTGGCCGGCGGCTCGGAGCCGTTCGGCGGCGCGGCGGGAGTGGTGGGCGTCGAGGAGGACTCTCACCTCGCGAGGAGGTCTTGCTGGCGTCGCCACTGGGCCTCGGCTCGTTCGGCCGAGTCGCGGTTGCACTCGAGCTGGGCGTCGACCTCGTCGGTGAACTCGGCGTATTCGGTGAGGGCGGCCTCGACAAGGGGGCGGGGAAGGCCGAAGACATCGACCGCCCGGCTGATCCGTTCGTCGGCGGGGATGTCCCCTCCAACGAGGCCGTCGATGAGCTCCCAGACGTCGGGGCCGCCGACGAGGTGGGCGCGCCGGCCTGCGGGTCCATCGCGGAAGCTCACGGAGACGGGATGCGTCACGACTCCGGCGTCGTCACTTCCCAGTTGCTCTCGGTCTTCGGAGGCGGGAGGCGCCGCCAGCTCGTGCCACGCTCGTGCCACTGAACCGGTCACGGTAGGGTTGGCAGACACACCATTCCGGTCAGCGTTGACGAGCACGGGGCGGTGGGCGCTCACCGCTCGTCGGGTACCGACCGCAACTGAACGCCGCTCGTGCTCCGGCCCCGAGGGTCCTCTCGAGCCGGGTGCGGCCTGCGGCGTCGTAGAGGAGAGTCGAGAGGTGGGAGGCCGTGGCAGAAGAGGTGAGGCGTCTGTGAGGCCGGTGCAGCGGTGAGCGAGGCGAGGATTCGCTCGCACCAGGAGTCCATTGTTGTCGAGGCTTCACCCGACGCGCTCTACGACCTGGTCTCCGATGTCAGCCGGACTGGATCCTGGAGCCCGGTCTGCAAGGAATGCTGGT
Source organism: Actinomycetes bacterium (assembly GCA_021791675.1). GTDB lineage: Bacteria > Actinomycetota > Acidimicrobiia > Acidimicrobiales > JAKAOS01 > JAJYWE01. The sequence continues at coordinate 37,752 of JAJYWE010000023.1, forward strand.
GGGACGAGGAGGCCGAAGCGGGCAAGGTCGGTGCCTGGTTCACCGGGCGCAACGAGCTCCCACACCGGAGCTGGCAGACGCGGTCCCAGGTCGTCATGGCCGAGCGAGGTCGCGAGTTCGCCTGGGTCGTGGGTGGGCGCTTCGTACGATGGAGCTTCAGCATGGCTCCCACGGGGACAGGAACGGTGCTCACCGAGTCCTGGGAGTTCCTCCCGGCCGGGATCGCCATGTTCGAGGAGAGGTTCGGCGACGAGGCGGAGGCCGAGATCGCGGAGCGCACCCAGCAGGCGCTCGACGGCATCCCGAGGACCCTCGTCGCGATCAAGCGGATCGCGGAGTCCAGCTCTCTCGCGCCGGGGCAGCCCCGATCGTGACCGGGCCCCTCGGCGGCGTCGACCTCCACGCGCCCGTCGACGACCGGTGGTTCGAGGACTATGTGCCCGGGAGCGTCTACGAGTTCGGCTACTCGACCCTCAGCGAGACCGAGATCGTGGACTTCGCGCGGCGGTACGACCCGCAGTCCATCCACACCGACGCGGCAGGCTCGGCGGCGGGCCCGTTCGGGGGGTTGATCGCGAGCGGCGTCCACACGATCGCCGTCTGCATGCGCCTCTACGTCGACCACTACATCTCCCACGTCGCGAGCCTCGCTTCGCCCGGCCTCGACGAGATCCGCTGGCCGCACCCGGTGCGACCCGGCGATCGACTGCGGATTCGGGTGGCGGTGGCCGAGGCGCGTACCTCGCGCTCCAGGCCTGACAGGGGACTCGTGCACTCAGCCGTGGAAGCGCTCAACCAGGACGCCGCCGTCGTGTTGTCGTTCACGGCGATGAACTTCTTCGCTCGCCGACCCAGCTCCTGAGGCCGCGCCCGCTACGAGGCCAATGTGCGCCAATCGTCCCACTAGCCTTGTAGTAGTCTCGGCTCCTACCCGGGATGGCCTTCCGTGCGACAGGGCTGACGCGAGTGCGTCGCCGGATGGCGCAGGTCCCTCGGCTCGGTTCGGGACACCGCCGAACCGGTGAGGACGTCGAAGACGGCAAGCGGTCGGGGGCCGTCGTTCCCGACCCCGATCCAGCCGATGCTGCTCACGCGAGGACGGCGGCCGCACACCGGTCGCTGCGGCGGCGCGGGGTAGGTGGCGACGAGCTCGTCCCTCTGGCGAGGTGGGCGGAGAGGGTGACCTCGTCCACGCCAGCATCGTCGACCACCCGTTCGACGCCGACGGGCCGGATACCTTCGGCGGAGCACAGTCGGCTGGCGACCTCGACGAGGCGGTCTCGGGTCGGGGGGGCGGCGCTGGTCCCGACCGGCTCCTCTCTCCGAGGAATAGCGAGACGGG
>JAJYWE010000088.1 GCA_021791675.1 Actinomycetes bacterium
GCGAGGCGACTGGCGAGGCCGGCGAAGTCGGTGACCTCGTAGGAGGAGAGGGGCCGGGCACCGGCGAGGTGCTCCACCGGTCCGACCGCGGCGCCGGCGAGCTCGTCGATCCCGATTCGGGAGAGGTCACGCTGGGCCCGCTCGACGTCCTCGGGGCGCTCCCCGATCAGCGTCACCGGCTCCCCCCAGGGGACGACCCAGCCGTGATAGGTGCTGAAGAGGTCGCCGAGCTCGATCCCGACCGTGCCGGACAGGTGCCCCTTGGCATAGGCACGACGGTCCCGGAGGTCCACGACCCACTCGCCGGCCTCGATCCGCCGGCCGAGCTCCTCGGGGTCGACCGGGGCCGGCGGGTCGTAGCGCACCGGACCGGGGCCGGCGAGGTTCCGCTCGCCCATGTAGGCGTAGTAGCGGGGGTAGGCGGTGAGACCGGAGAGGAGCGTCTTCACGAAGGTGTCCTCGTCGGTCAGCGTGAGCGCGAGGTTCTGCCGGCGCTCCTGGTCGATGGTCGACGCCGACGAGCCCGACGTCGACGCCGAGGAGCAGAAGCTCCCGAACCCGTGCGTCGGGAGCACCTCGACCGATCCCGGCAGCTCTGCGAGGCGGTGCGCCGAGCGGTACTGCGCCCGGGTGAGCGGCTCGGTCTGCTCGGCCGAGATGAGATCGGTGCGCCCGACGGTCCCGAACAGCAGCGACCCGCCGGTGAAGACCGAGGTCGGCCGGTCGCCCTCGTAGACGAGGTACGAGAGGTGGTTCGGGGTGTGGCCAGGGGTCGCGAGCACCTCGACGGTGAAGCTCCCGAGGTCGATCCGGTCGCCGTCTCGCACCTCCTCCCGCTCGAAGGAGACGGGGTCTGCGGCGTTCACGAGGTAGCGGGCCCCGGTCTCCGCGGCGAGCGCGAGGCCGCCGGTCACGTAGTCGTTGTGCATGTGGGTCTCGGCGATGGCCTCGATGCGCACGCCGGCCTCCGAGGCGAGCGCGAGCACCCGGTCGATGTCACGTTGGGGGTCCACCACGAGCGCGACCGCCCCGTCGTGGACCAGGTAGCTCCGATCCCCCAGCTCCGGGGTCTCGATCGTCAGGATCTCGATCACCGCTTCCTCCCTCGCTCCGCTCGGAGCGGGTCGCGCCGGCTGGCGCGCCCGCAGCATCTCCTACCCCTCGTGCACCAACCCCTCACCTGCACCAGCACCCAGGACCGGCCGTACCGCACCTGCACCCGGCGCACCTGCGCCAGCGCCGACTGCACGTGCAGCCGCGGATGCTCCGAGGGTCGGTGGCACCTCGCCACAGAGCGGCTGCGCGGCCGCACGCGCCTCGGCCGCCGCCCTCTCCAACCATGCCGCCGCAGCCCGAGCCCGCGCCGCCCACCAGGGCCCCGACGGTCCCACCGAGTCGCCGAGAGCGCGGTGTCGAGCCTCCCAGGCCGTCGCCTCGACGGCGAGCGCGCCGAGCAGGCCCGCCGCGTCCTGCTCGAGCAGGGCACGCAGGGTGTAGCGCCGCTCCCCGATGCGCAGCCCGAGCCCGAGGCGCCGTGCGAGGATCGCGAGGTCGCTCGCCGCAAGCACCATCCCGGTGCGGACCGGGGCGAGGAGCGACGTCGCGAGCTCGGCAGCGCTGCCGTCGGTCCCGCCCGGCGCCGGTGCCTCGCGCAGAGCCGCCGGCAGCACGGCAGCGGGCGCGCTGCGGACCTCGCGGTCGGCAGCCGCCTCCTCCACGAGGGCGTCGAGCAACAGGGTGGCCCATGCGGCGTAGCAAGGATCGCCGAGGGCGGCGACCTTGCCGGCGAACACCGGGACCCAGGAGAGCAGGTGCTCCTCGAGCAGGACCGCGCGAGCCCGCCCGGCCGCAGGGGCGTGGGGGCCCGGTCCCGCCTCCTCCTCCACCAACTCTGCATACAGGCCGAGCAGAGGCGTGAGGTGGTCTGCATCGGCGGGCGGGGCGAGGCCGATCGCCCGCCAGAATCCGGCGACCCGGTCACCCGCCTCGCCACCGAGCATCCCCTCCGGGCCGAGGTAGACCGAAGCGTAGGGGTGAGCGCCGAGCACGAGCGCCGCCGTGTGGGCCTCCGCGCTGGGCCGGCCGGGCAGGTCCAGTGCCTGCGCGAGGCGGACCTGGGTGGGACCCGGTGCCTCGGCGAGCACCCCCAACGCGCGAAACAGCTCCGCCCGCCCCCGTCCCCCCGTCGCGACCGGCCCTGTCGAAGGCACGCCCGTCGCCACCCCCGCGGTCACGAGCTTGCCGCTCCCGCGCCGGCGCGACCCTCCGCCTCCGGGGGGGACCCCGGCAGGGCGAAGGCCTTCTCCGTGGGCTTGAGCGGCCGGAGCAGCCAGTGGGGACGGCGGGTTCCCTCCGGCGAGACCTCGAGGGCGCTTCGCGCCATGGTGAGCCAGCGGCGGTAGACCTCTCGCGACTTGGCGGTGTCGACGGCGACGTCGCCGTGCGCGTCGCCCGCACGCGCCTTGGTGACCCGCACCGCCTGGTGCCAGCAGTGCATCCCGGAGACGGGATCGGGGTGGACGGGGAAGGTGAGGTTCTGGTGCACGCCGACGTCGGTCCACCAGATCCGCGCCGTGTCGGGATCGGCGGACACGTACGGGCCGACCTCGCCCTTCGGCTGGAGCGCCCAGCTCGAGCCGTTACGGGCCAGGGCGACTGTGCGCATCATCTGGTTCTGCCCGTGGTCGTGGAGCTTCCAGCGGCCCATGTGATGGCTGCACGCGACGACGCCGGGACGGATCCCCTCGGTGATCCAGGGCTTCGCCACGAAATAGCCGATCTCGGTCTCGACGCGCACGAGGTCCTTCGCCGTGATGCCGAGCCGGGCAGCGTCGCTCGGGTGGATCCAGACGGGGTTCGTGTGCGCGATCTCGTCGAGCCACTTGGCGTTCGCGGACCGGGTGTGGATCTGCACCGGGAGCCGGAAGGTCGACAGCAGCACCATCTGGTCGGGCGCGAGCTGGCCGGGGTGCACGTGGCTGTGCAGATAGGTCGGCGTCGCGGCCTCGGGCCACCCCCAGCTGTCGAGCGTCGAGGAGTAGAACTCGAGCCGCCCCGAGGGGGTCGGGAAGCCCCGCCGGACGGTCCCGTCGAGCGCGACGCCGACCGGGCGGCGCCCCTCGGCGTCGGGATCGGGGTCGCCGAGCGGCACGACGTTCGCCCCGACAGGCTTCGGCGCGCGGGTGTAGACCCGCCCCAAGTCGTCGACGGCGACGTCCTCGAGCTCGGCGGCGGGGACCTCCTCCTCGTAGCGCTGGCCGACCTTGGTGGCGATCTCGAAGGCGCCGTAGCGGCGCATGTAGCCGAGCGGGTCGAGCCCCTCCGCCGCTGCCGCCTCCGGCAGACCCGGCACGGAGTGCTCGAACATCCACCCGTAGTACTCCTCGACGGTCAGCTTCTCGCCCGGCACGGCACGCGACTCGTGGTACTGACGGATGCCCATGCTCCCGTCGGGATCGATCCGCCAGGACAGCTCGATCCAGAACTCGTTCTCCTCCCAGACCTCGCCGGGATTGACCTGGCGGGTGTCGGTGATCGCCTCGCCCTGTCGCTCGCGCGCTGCTCGCAGCACCGGCTGGCGGAAGCCGATCCACTGGCCGTCGTGGGTCTCGTAGGAGTGGGTGTCGTGGCGCTCCGAGGCGTGGCCCATCGGGAGGACGTAGTCGGCGAAGAACGCGGTCTCGTTCCAGGTCGGCGTGAGCGCCACGTAGCAGCCGATCTTGGACTCGTCGAGGAGCATCTCGATCCAGCTGAACCCGTCCGGGTTGGTCCAGACGGGGTTGTAGACCCGGGTGAAGTACATCTCGAGCCGTCCGCGACCCTCGTTCACGAAGTGGGGCAGGAGGTAGGAGAGCTCGTTCATGGCGAGCGGGTACTCGACGGGCCAGGACAGGTCCTGCCAGACCGCCGGGTGCGGCGGGGTGTGGATCGGGCGCGGCACGAACTTGTTCCAGGCGTTCGGGAAGGTCCCGCCGGGGGTCGCCACGGCCCCGACGAGCGCGTTCAGCAGGAACAACGTCCGCGACACCTGCCAGCCCCCCAGGTTCGCGGCGGCCGCCGAGCGCCAGGAGTGGGTCGCGAGCTGCGTCCCCGCAGAGGCGACGAGCTCGGCGACGTGCTCGAGCGTGGCCACGTCGACCCCCGACTCCTTCGCCGCGAACTCGAGCGTGTAGCCGGCGTACAGCTCGGCGAGCACCTCCCGGAAGGTGGCGAAGGTGCGCGGCCGGTCGGGATGCCGGACCGCCAGGTACTCCTCCCAGTTCCACCAGCGCTCGACGAACGCCTCGTTGTAGCGACGGTTCTGGATCAGGTAGTTCGCGATCGCCAGGTTGATCGCCGCCTCGGTCCCGGGCCACGGGGACATCCACACGTCGGCGTGCGTGGCGGTGTTCGACAGGCGGGTGTCGGCGACGATCAGCTTCGCCCCGTCCGCACGGGCCTCGGTGATGCGCTGCGCGTGCGGGTTGAAGTAGTGCCCGGTCTCGAGGTGCGAGCTGATCAGGTAGATGACCTTCGCGTTCGCGTAGTCGGCCGACGGGCGGTCCATGCCGAGCCAGTAGTGGTAGCCGGCCCGGCCGCCCGAGGAGCAGACGTTGGTGTGGCTGTTGTGCCCGTCGACGCCCCAGGATGCGAGCACCCGCTCGGTGTAGCCGTCCTCGCCGGGGCGGCCGAGGTGGACCATGATCTCGTTCTGGCGGCCCTCGACCAGCGCCTTGCGGAGCCGACCCGCCAGGTCGTCGAGCGCCTCGTCCCAGCTCACCTGCTCCCAGCGTCCCTCCCCGCGACCACCAGCGCGCCGGAGCGGGTAGAGGATCCGGTCCGGGTCGGTCACCTGGTTGATCGTGGCCGGGCCCTTCGCGCAGTTCCGGCCTCGCGAGCCGGGGTGCTCGGGGTTCCCCTCGAACTTGCGCACCGAGAGCGTCTCGGGATCGACGTAGGCGAGGAGCCCGCAGGCCGACTCGCAGTTGAAGCAGGTCGTCGGGACGAGCATCGAGTGCTTCTCCACCCGAGCCGGCCACGCCCGGCTGTCGAGCTCGACCCAGTCGTCCCAGCGCTCCTTCGGCGGGTACGCCGCCAGGTGGATCTTCGAGGGGCCGGGGTAGAAGGTCTCGCCCCGCGCCTCGACCTCGGCGCGGGCTGCGGCGACCCGCGTGCCGAGTGCGGCGACCCGGGAGGGACCTCGCCCGCCTGACGCCCCGCCTGCTGGCTCGGGCTCGCTCATCTCCTGCTCCTCATCTCGGACCCTGCTCATCTCGGACCCTGCTCATCTCGGACCCTGCTGCCCGACCGCTCACGCCAGCGGGACCGACTGGCCGGCCTGGACGTACGCGTGCTCGTGCGGCAGCAGGCCGACGAGGCCGAACAACCCCAGCCACCAGCCGACGAAGGGTGTCGCGACGGCGACCGCCACGAGCACCACCCCGACCCAGAAGAACGCCGCGAAGCGGCCTCGCACCATCTCGCGCACCGCGAGGTGCGCGTGCGCGGTCGGGTGGTCCACCGTGGTCTCCCCCCCGACGAAGAGCAGGTGCGCCGCCGCCGCCAGCGCCACCACGATCTCGAGGACGTGCAGGCCACCTCGGTCGAACGCGGCAGCCAGCGGGAGGAGCGCCCCCGATCCGACGAGGAGCGCCTGCACCGCGAGGTGCGGGGGGAGCAGGGCGTTCTGCCAGAGGTCACGGGCCTTCGCCTGGCCGAAGAGGTAGGCGGTGTAGATCGCGCTCAGGATCGCGAGCGGGATCCCCGGCCCGGCCAGGATCCGCTCCGCGAGCCCGGCATGGAAGTAGCTCATCAGGAGCTGCGCAACCAGGACGGCTCCGTAGCCCGAGATGATCACGCCACCCCTCACCAGCCAGCTCTTCGGCTGCGGGTGCGTGAAGAGCAGGTAGAAGCGGAACGGGTGCTTCAGGTCCCAGATCAGGAGCACCCCCGTGACGGCGAGGAAGAACAGGGAGAGCGCCGGGCCGATCCAACGCACGAGCAGCGAGCTCCACGCGAGCTGGCCTGCGACGGCGAGGAGGATCGGCACGAGGTACCCACCGGCCGCGATCCCCTTGGTCCAGGTGTAGAGCGACACCCGCCAACCCCACGGGGCACTGTGGCCGACGTCGTAGGAGAGCAGAGCTGCGGCGGAGGAGTTGGGGCCGTGCGCAGCGGGGGAGGAACCCGAGTTCACGACCCCGGCGCCGCGTCGCATCTGCGACCACATGAAGGTGTCGCCCTCGGGGCGGCGAGCCGCGAGCGGCTCGAGCGTCGCCTGGTGGGCTCCCTTGTAGAAGAGCTTGGGGTGGGTCTCCTGCTCGGGCCGGCGGACCGCCACCGCCTGGCGGTGCACGATCTGGGACACCTTCGAGGTCGGGTCGTTCAGGTCGCCGACGAGGATCGCCTCGGTCGGGCAGACCACCACACAGGCCGGCTCGAGGCCGATGTCCAGCCGGTGCGCGCAGAAGTTGCACTTCTCCGCCGAGTGGTCCTCGGGGTTGATGAAGATCGCGTCGTAGGGGCACGCCGCCATGCAGGCCTTGCAGCCGATGCAGATGCGCTTGTCGAAGTCGACGATCCCGTCCGCGCGGGTGTGCATCGCCCCGGTCGGGCACGCGGCGACGCAGGGGGCGTCCGCGCACTGGTTGCAGCGAGTCACCTGGAAGGCCCGACGGACCTGGGGGAAGGTCCCGACGTCCACCGACTTCACGTAGGTCCGGGAGACGCCGACCGGCACGTCGTTCTCGGACTTGCACGCGGTCGTGCAGGCGTGGCAGCCGATGCAGCGCGACTGGTCGAGGACCTTCGCCCAACGAACCGGCGACGGTCGGGAGACCGTCGGAACCGAGCCCAACCGCTCGCCTGGCTCGGTGATCGTCACGCACTCCCCTTTCGCTCGTCCGCCCGGGTGCGGTGCTCTCTGCCCCTCGAAGGCCCGCATCCCTCTCGAGGGCCGCTGGCACCGGCCTGTCGCCCGCCTCTCACCGAGCAACGGGTCGCTTCCGCCCGCGCACCAGCTTCGAGGTCCACTTCGCAGCATCACCGGGGGGACGGAACTTGCCAAGCCCGCTCTTGTCTATGGGGTCATAGGAAAACCCTATGACGAGGATGGCGCCCTCAGCCGCTCACCGGGCCGGGAGCCGCCGGCTGTGCCACCGGGGGGAGCCCCTCGAGGAACGCTGCTGCGACCGGAGCAAGCGGGTGCTGGCCGGACCAGACGGCGCGGAGCACCCGATGGAGGTCGAGACCCGCGACGGGCACGACCACGAGCTGGCCCGTCGCGACCTCGGCGCGGACAGCGAGGGCAGAGAGCACCGCTGGCCCCGCCGCGTCCAGCACCGCTGCCTTGACTGCACTCGTCGAGCCGAGCTCCAGCTCCGCGCGCAGCGGACCGATCCCCGCCGCAGCGACCGCCCGCTCGAGGGAGTCGCGGGTGCCCGAGCCGACCTCCCGAACGACGAGCGAGGCGGCGGCGAGGCTGGCGGCGGGCAGGGCGCTCCGCCGGCGCGACCAGGGATGCGACGGGTGGGCGACGACGACGAGCTCGTCGGTTGCGATGTCCCGGCTGGCGAGGTCCGGGGGCACCTCGGGCGCCTCGACGAAGCCGAGGTCCGCCAGCCCCTCCCGAACCCGCTGCACGACGTGGGCGGAGTTCGCGACCTCGAGCTCGACGGTCACGGAGTCCTGGCGGCGATGGAAGCGCGCCAGCCAGGCAGGCAGGAGGTACTCCGCGACCGTGTAGCTCGCGACGATGCGCAACCGGCCAGTCCGCTCCCGGCGTAGCGCGCCCACCGCAGCCCGGAAGTGGTCCGCCACGTCGATCACGGCGGCGGCCCACTCCGCGACCAGGATCCCTGCATCCGTCGGGACCGAGCCCGTCGGCCGGCGCTCGAGGAGTGCCATGCCGAGCTGTCGCTCGAGGTGGCGCAGCCTTGCGCTTGCCGACGGCTGGGCCAGGCCGGCCTCGGCCGCAGCACGCGAGAGGCTCCCGAGGCGCACCGTGGCGACGAAGAGGCGGAGGGTCTCGATCGAGGGCTCAGGGACGGTGTCAGGCATCCGCGCCCTCCGGATGGCCCGCGACCTCGGCGCAGGCAGCTACCCGGCCGACGAGCGACTCGAGCCCGAGCCACGCGGCAAGGGCGGGAAAGCCAGGGCGCGGCCCTCGCCAGCGCCACCGCTCGACGGACGGGGAGACGGGCGCGTCGAGCCGGAGCGTCGCGAGCTCACGGAAGCGCCGAGCATCCTCCCGGCCCGAAGCGAGCCCCGATGCGAGGCGCGCCGCCCCGCGGATCCCCCCCGGCCAGGATGCGGGGTCGTCGGGGATCGCCTCCAGGCTCCCGAACGCACCGAGCACGGCCGACGCCGTGGCCGGCCCCCAGCCCGGGAGCCCCGGGAAGCCGTCCGCGCTGTCCCCGACGAGCGCGAGCCAGTCCGGCACGGCCGCCGGTGGCACACCGAAGCGAGCGACGACGGCCGCCTCGTCGATCACCGTCTCGACACCGCGGTCCCGGCGGACCTGGACCACCCTCGTGCCCCGCACGCACTGGCCGAAGTCCTTGTCCGGGCTCTCGATGCGGACCTCGCGCACCGCCGGGTCCCGCTCGGCGATCGCCGCGGCGGTGCCGAGCGCGTCGTCGGCCTCCCAGGAGACCATCGACCACACCTCCACGCCGAGCGCAGCCAGCGCCTCGGCAACCAGCGGGAGCTGTGCGAGCAAGGCGGGGGGCATCCCGTCCGAGGTCTTGTAGCCGGGCCAGGCGGCGTTGCGGAA
>JAJYWE010000089.1 GCA_021791675.1 Actinomycetes bacterium
GCCTGCCGCTCGCCGGTGCTGGCTGGGACGGGTCAGCTCGGGATCGGGTCCATGTCGGACTGGGCCAGGAGCTGGGCCTCGAAGGGCGAGTTGCCCTGCGCACCCCAGAGTCGTCGCTCGCGGATGAACGGGAGGGGCACCGAAGGATCGGGGCTGTCGATCTCCCGGGCGAGCCGGTGGCCGTCGAAGATGCAGTCGACGATCATGCGCGGCGCTGCGGCATCGCCGATCAGGTAGACGGCTTCGACGCCTTCCGCCGCCAGCGCCGCCGGGTCTGCCTTCAGCTCGTCGTAGAGGTCGCGGTCGGAGACGCGGGCGGTGCAGAGCACCACCGAGTCGACCTCGAACTCCTCCTTGTGCGCGGGGTTCCAGACGTCGTAGGCGCTGACGAGACCCGGGTCGAGGCGCTCGACCATCGTCTCGGTGTGGAGGTGGACCCCGAGGCGGTGGAGCTCCCGGTGCATCATCGGCGCCTCGAGCGTGAACTCCATGTACTTGCCGACATCCCCGCGCTGGGTGAGGAGCCAGACCTCGTGACCCTCACCCGCCAGTTTCTGAGCGAGGGTGACACCCATGTAGTACGCCTCGTTCTCGAGGATCAGGACGCGCTTGCCGATCGGCTTCCGGCCGAGCGCGACGTCCTCCGGCGTGAGCTGCCAGTCGAAGCGCTGCGCGTCCGCACCGGGGATCGCGTCGTGCGTCGCGGAGTTGAGGCCGTCGGTCGCCCAGTGGCACCCGGTTGCGACGACGACGATCTCGGCGCCGTACTCGCGAGCGTCCTTGGCGGTGAGCCGGCTCCCCGTGTGCACCTCCACGTTCCGGAGCTTGTCGAGCTGGATCTGGCGGTAGTTGACGATCCGCTTCCAGTCCCCGAGCCCCCGCGCCGTGCCGCGGAAGGTGTTCGGCTTCCCGTCGGAGTGCCCGAGGGTCGAGACCCAGTTCACGTTCCCACCGATCTCCGAGCTTCCTTCGACGAGGTGCACGGCCGACATCTCGCGCTTGCCGAGGATCATGGCGCACTCCATGCCGGCCGGACCCGCGCCGACGACCAGGACGCTCTTGTCGGCGTTGCGTGCCCGGTGGAAGCGCTCGGGGTGCCAGCCGCGCCGGTACTCCTCGCCCGCAGTCGCGTTCTGCGTGCAGACCATGGGAGGTCCGCCGATCTCCCAGCGGGAGATGCACTGGTTGCACCCGATGCACTCGCGGATGTCGTCGAGCCGGCCCTCCTCGATCTTCTTCGGGAGGAACGGGTCCGAGATCGACGGCCGGGCGGCACCGATGATGTCGAACTGGCCGGAGTTGATGATCGCCACCATCGTGTCCGGGCTCGTGATGCGCCCGACGCCGACGACCGGCTTGTCGGTGTGGTTGCCCGGCTTGATCCGGCCGGTGTAGGGCTTCTCGTGGTTCTCCTCGAAGAAGCGCGACGGGCCTGCGTTCTGTCCCCACTCGGCGATGTCCCCGACCGTGAGGTCCCAGAGGTCGACCAGGTGGTCGACGTACTCGACGAAGCGGATGCCGTCCTTCTCGAGCTCGACACCAGCGGGTCCGTACAGCGTGTCCACGGCGAAGCGGGAGGCGATCGCACAGTCGTCACCGACGGCCTCGCGTACCTTCTCCAGGCTCTCCCGCCAGAAACGGGCGCGGTTCTCGAAGGACCCGCCGTACTCGTCCGTCCTCTTGTTCGCCCAGGGGGAGAGGAACTGGAGTGGGAGGTAGCTGTGCGCCCCGTAGACGTAGACGATGTCGAAGCCGGCGTCGCGGGCGCGGATGGCGCCGTCGACGTAGTACTGCTGCACGCGCTGGATGTCGTCCTTGTCCATGTAGCGCGGGTAGATGTTCGACTCGAACTCGGAGGCGATCTGCGACGGGCCCCGCGGGGTGTCGCGCGACTCGTGACAGGGGGCGTGCGGGCCGCCGTACCAGAGCTCGATGCCGGCGAGCGCCCCGTACTGGTGGAGCCGGTCGCACATCACCTTCAGGTTCTGTACGTCGCCGTCGTCCCAGATCCGCGCGGACACTCGCATGGTGTCGTCGGACTCGGGGCTGATCGAGCAGTACTCGGTACAGCACGCGGCCCAGCCCCCCTCCGCCTTGATGCCGCGGTGGTACGCCTGGAAGCCGGGCTTCTCGGAACCCGCACCGATGCAGTGGGGTACCTGGTAGAAGCGGTTCCTCAGCGTCTTCGGGCCGATCTTCACCGGCTCGAAGAGGATGTCGTACTTCGGGTCACGGGCCACGGGTCACTCCTTGGTCGTCGGATGACGATGCCGGGGATGCTTTGCAGGCGCCGCCGCCCCTCGGACGAGAGGAAGGGAAACCGGTGAGGCAGATCGGTTGCGTCCGAAGTGGACGACGCGCGGACGAACCGAACACGACGCAGCTCGCTCGCCCCCGCTGCTGCACCAACCGAGCTCCCTCCCCTTCGTTGGCCGGCGGTCTCGGACCCCTCGGGGTGGGCAGGCGAACTCGGCCTGTTCACTCCCAGAGGACGGAGTTGAGCGTAGGTGAGCAGATCGCCCGGCGCAACCCCTTCGCGACGCCCTCGCCCAGCGCGGCGGGGACTCGAGATCGCGCGACGGGAGACCTCTTGCCCACGGGCCCGCGGATCCCCGCGGACCCGGAGGACGGGGGTTACACTTCGCGGGTGCCACGGCGTTCGCCTCGTGCCCTGGACCAGGAGGACGTCGGTCCTGACCCGGTGCCGGTCGTGCCCGAAGACGCGGAACGGATCGAGGGACTCGAAGCTTCGGTTGGTTGGGTGATCGCCAAGCGGGTCCGGGAGTACCGCACGCAGCTCGGGCTCACCGTCGAACAGCTCGCCGACCGTTCGGGCATCTCGAAGGGCATGCTCTCGAAGATCGAGAACGCGCAGGCCTCGCCGAGCCTCGGCACGTTGGTGAAGCTCGCATCCGCGATCGCCGTCCCGCTCACCTCGCTCTTCCGCGGCCTCGAGGAGGAGCACGACGCGCTCCTCGTGCGGGCCGGACAGGGAGTCGAGATCGTCCGCAAGGGGACTCGCGTCGGGCACCGCTACTTCCTCCTCGGAGCGATGCGCGGCGCGCACAAGGTGATGGAGCCGATGCTCGTCCACCTCGACGAGGACTCGGAGGTGTTTCCGCTCTTCCAGCATCCCGGGATCGAGTTCATCTACATGCTGCGCGGCGTGATCGAGTACGGCTTCGGCGCCGATCGCTACGAGCTGCGGCCCGGTGACACCCTCCAGTTCGAGGGCGAGGTCGTGCACGGTCCGACGAACCTGATCGAGCTGCCGATCACGTTCCTCTCCGTCATCGCCTACGGGTCGTCTCCGCGAGGCTGACCGTCGCAGTTCCGGCGCGCCCTCGCGTTGGCGGAGCCGGCCGCGACGTTCCTCGCCGAAGCCGTCCACCATCAGTGGACAGCGTTTCCTGAATTGAGTAACCTCTGCTACGTCCACGGCCGTCCGGCGGGGAGTCCCGCTGCGACAGTGACCGTGCCGGTCCGCCCCGAGCGGGCTGAGCTGCGAGTGTGGGAGGGGATCGAGATGGTCAAAGTCGGCAGGGCCCAGGTCTGGCGCCGCACCAGCGGTGCGGCCGCCCCCCACCGCTACTCGGCCGCGAGCCTGGTGCGCCACGGCCTCACCCACGAGCCGTGGCCGCGTGTGTGGCGCCAGGTACCCCTCCGCCCCGCCTACGACGCGGTGATCGTGGGTGCGGGGATCCACGGTCTCGCCACCGCCTACCACCTCGCGAAGGACCACGGCATCACCAAGGTCGCGGTCGTCGACCGTGGCTACGTCGGCGGCGGCAACTCCGGGCGGAACACGGCGATCGTGCGCTCGAACTACCTCACCCCCGAGGGGGTCCGCTTCTACGACCGCTCGGTCAAGCTCTACGAGGCGCTCTCCGCCGAGCTCAACTTCAACGTCATGTTCGAGCAACGCGGCCACCTGACCCTCGCCCACAACGACTCCTCGCTGCGCACCATGGTCTGGCGCGCAGAGGTCAACAAGCTCGTGGGCGTGGACTCCTCGGTGATCGGCCCCGAGGAGATCAAGCGCCTCGTCCCCTACCTCGACACCTCCACCGAGACCCGCTACCCGATCCTCGGCGCCCTCTACCACCCGCCGGGAGGCACCATCCGCCACGACGCGGTCAACTGGGGCTACGCCCGGGCGGCGGACGCCCTCGGCGTGGAGATCCACCAGGGTGTCGAGGTCCTCGCCATCTCGACGACGGGAGACCGGGTGAGAGGCGTCGTCACCTCCGCAGGAGAGATCGCCACGCCGATCGTCGTCAACTGCACCGCGGGCCACGCGAGCCTGCTCTGCGACATGGTGGGGGTCTCGACCCCCGTGGTCACCCATCCGCTCCAGGCCGCGGTCACCGAGCCGGTGAAGGCGTTCCTCTCCGCGGTGGTGGTCTCGGGGTCGCTCCACGTCTACGTGAGCCAGACCGACCGGGGCGAGCTCGTCTTCGGGGCGAGCACCGACCCGTACGCGTCGTACTCCACGCGTGGCTCGCTCGAGTTCACCGAGGAGCTCGCCTCCCACGTGCTCGCGCTCATGCCGGGGATCTCGAAGATCCGCCTGCTGCGCCAGTGGGCCGGGCTCTGCGACATGACCCCGGACTTCTCCCCGATCATGGGGATCACCCCGGTCGAGGGCTTCCTCCTCGACGTGGGCTGGGGCACCTACGGCTTCAAGGCCGGCCCCGCCTCCGGCGAGGCGATGGCCACGCTCGTCGCGACCGGCAAGACCCCCGAGCTGATCGCGGCCTTCGACCTCGCCCGCTTCGCGGAGGGCCGCCTCGTCGGCGAGAAGGGCGCCGCGTCGGTCGGTCACTGACACCACTCGCACCGAGCACCGAGACCGAGGAGCCAGATGATCCAGATCCCCTGCCCCTACTGCGGGCTGCGCAACGCGAACGAGTTCGCCTCCACCGGTGAGGTGAAGCCTCGCCCCGACGTCGCGACGGCCACCCCGGCGGTGTGGCGCGCCTACCTCTACGACCACAGGAACCCCGAGGGCTTGGTCACCGAGGGCTGGTACCACCGCGCGGGGTGCCGGAAGTTCCTCGTCGTGGAGCGCCACACCCAGACCAACGAGATCCGCTCCGCGCGTCCCGCCGGGGTGGCGTCGTGAGGCCGGTCGCCCGTCGGGCGACACCGACCTCCGGCCGCCTCGGTCCCCGACCGGGCGAGGTGATCGATCGCGCCCGGCCGCTCCGCTTCACCTTCGACGGCCGGCCCTACCTCGCCTACGAGGGCGACACGATCGTCTCGGCTCTCCTGGCGGCCGGCGAGTCCGTCTTCTCCCGCAGCTTCAAGTACCACCGCCCCCGCGGGGTCCTCTCGGCCACCTTCTTCGACCCCAACTGCACCGTCCAGGTCGGCGAGGAGCCGAACGTGCGGGGGGCGCACCGCCGGGTGCGCAACGGGGACGTGGTCTCGGCCCAGAACGTCTGGCCGAGCCTGCGCTACGACGTGAAGGCCGCCAACCAGGCGGTGGGGCGGTTCCTCTCCGCGGGCTTCTACTACAAGACCTTCATCAAGCCCGAGCCGCTCTGGCCCGCCTACCAGCAGGTGCTGAAGCGCTTCGCGGCCGGCGGCGTCGTCGGTGCGGACGACCCCCACGGCTACTACGACCACCGCTACGCGCACGTCGACGTGGTGGTCGCGGGTGGCGGGCCCGCGGGCATCGCGGCGGCGCTCGGGGCCGCCGAGGCAGGCGCCGCGGTGCTCTTGGTGGAGGAGGAGCCCCACCTCGGCGGCCACCTCCGCTACGGGGGGCCCGAGGCGCTTCGCCTCCTCGGCGAGCTGCGCCAGGAGCTCGCCGACGCGAAGGGCATCGAGGTCCTCACCGACTCGGTCGCAACCGGCCGCTACGACGGGAACTGGATCGCCGTTCACCAGCGCAGCGTCCCCGGCGCGACCGAGCGCCTCGTGAAGGTGCGCGCTGGCGCGCTCGTCGTGGCGGCCGGGCTGATCGAGCGGCCCTACGTCTTCGCCGGCAACGACCTGCCGGGCGTCATGCTCTCCACCGCCGCGGCACGCCTCGTCAACCTCTACGCCGTGCGTCCGGGGACGAGGGCGGTCGTCCTCTCCGCCAACGCCGAGGGCGACGCAGTGGCCGCGCTGCTCGCCGCTGCGGGCGTCGAGGTGGCGGCGACGCTCGACGCCCGACGCGCCGAGACGGTGGTTGCCGCGCGGGGCCACGGACATCTCTCCTCGGTCGAGACCTCGCAGGGCCGAGTCGTCGAGGCGGACCTGTTGGTGACGGCGACCGGCTGGACGGCGCCGACGTCACTGTTGAACATGGCGGGCGTGCGCCCCACCTACGACGAGGCTGCGGCGCGCTTCGTGGTCGGGGCCGAGCCCTCCCCCGGGGTCTTCGCGACGGGTGGCCTGGTCGGCGACGCGAGCCCCGAGGGCCTCGTCGCCCACGGGCGCGCCGTCGGGGCCCGGGCCGCAGCCGCGGCGGGCTGCGGGAAGGGCGCCGTCCTCCCCGAGCTCAGCCCGGGGCCGCACCCGGCGCTGTTCCGCTCCACCACGCACGGCTTCGTCGACTACTCCGAGGACGTCTCCTCGAAGGACGTCTTCCAGGCCGCCGCCGAGGGCTACGACTCCCCCGAGCTCGCCAAGCGCTACACCACCGCGACGATGGGGCCGTCCCAGGGCAAGCTCGAGCTCGTCAACTTCCTCGGGGTGCTCGCAGAGGCGACCGGGCGGTCCATCGGCGAGCTCGGGACCACCACCTGGCGGCCGCCCTACGCGCCGGTGAGCCTCGGCGCGCTCGCCGGGCGGCCACACGAGCCGGTGCGCTACTCGCCCATCCAGCCCTACCACGAGGCGATGGGCGCGAAGCCGCTCGTCGCGGCCCAGTGGATCCGCCCCGACCACTACGGCGACCCGGACGCCGAGGTGCGCCGGGTCCGCGAGGCAGTCGGCCTGATCGACGTGACCCCGCTCGGCAAGCTCCTCCTGGTCGGGAAGGACACCCCGGCGCTTTTGAACCAGCTCTACGTGAACAAGTGGTCGGCACTTCGCGTCGGTGCGGTCCGCTACGGCGTGATGTGTGCCGAGGACGGGGTGGTCTTCGACGACGGGGTCTGCGGGCGCCTCGGCGAGGACCGCTACCTCATGTCGACCACCTCCTCCGGCGCCGGGGCGGTCTGGGAGTGGGTGGAGCGCTGGCTCCAGACCGCCGGGCGCCACCTCGACGTCTACGTCACCCCGCTCACCACCGCGTACGCCTCCATCAACGTCGCCGGGCCGGCCTCGCGCACCCTCCTCTCCCGCCTCGTCGAGGGCGTCGACCTCGCGCCGGAGGCCTTCCCCTACATGGCGGTGCGCGAGGGGAGCGTCGCCGGGGTCGAGCGCTGCGTGCTGTGGCGGATCGGCTTCACGGGCGAGCTCTCCTACGAGCTGCACGTGCCCGCCGGCTACGGCCTTTTCGTCTGGGAGTCCCTCCTCGACGCGGGGAGCGACCTCGGGGTCGGCCCCTTCGGGATCGAGGCGCAGCGCATCATGCGCCTGGAGAAGGGCCACCTGATCGTGGGCCAGGACACCGACGGGCTCACCCAGGCGCTCGGGGCCGGCCTCGACTGGCTCGTGAAGCTGGACAAGGCCGACTTCGTCGGCAAGCCCGAGCTCGTCTGGCAGGCGAACCGCGAGGACTACGACCGCCTGGTCGCCCTCGTGCCGACCGACGAGCGGACCGTCCCGCCCGAGGCGAGCCAGCTCCTCGGCATCGACGGCGACATCGTCGGGCGGATCACGTCCTCGCGCCACTCCCCGACGCTTCGGCACCCGATCTGCCTCGCGCGCCTCGCGCACCATCTGGCAACCCCCGGGACGGTGGTGCGGATCCACCTCCCGGACGGGAGGGACGTCCCCGCCCGAGTCGCCGAGACGCTCGCGGCCTACGACAGCGAAGGGGTGAAGCTCCGTGCCTGAAGCCACCACGCAAGCCGCCACGACCGCCCCCGGGGATGCGCGCCCCCGGCTCCCCGGGGGCGCCCCCCTCGCCCGCTCGCCCATCCGCCAACCCCCGCCGACTGCGGTCGTCGGGCACTGGGAGGTGTCCCGTCGGCACACCAACGCGGCCCTTCGCCTCGCGGACCTCTCCGCGCTCGCGAAGGTGGTGCTGCGCGCCGCTCCCGAGAGCGAGGCGGCGGGCGCCCTCGGGGTTCCCTTCGGCGCAGCGCGGCGAGTGAACGTCGTGGCGACACGCCCGGCGCCCCAGCTGGTCGTCGGGTCGGGGCCGGACGAGTGGACGGTGCTCGGGCCGGTCGACACCCAAGCGGAGATCGATGCGGCGCTCTTGGCCCTCCCGGGCGAGCATCCCCGGTCGGTCGTGGATCTCACCCACGGCCGGGCGCTCGTCCGCCTCACGGGCGCCGCGGCACCGGCGGTGCTCGCGACGATCTGCGCGATCGACCTCCGGGAGCGCTCGACGCCGAACGGCAAGGCGCTGCGCAGCCTCGTCGCAGGCGTGGCAACCGACCTCGTGCGTGACGACGTGGAGGGGACCTGCTCCTACCTGCTCCACGTGGAGCGCTCCTCGGGGCAGTACCTCTACGACACCCTGATGGAGGCGGGCGCCACTGCGGGTATCGACGCGGCAGGCCTGCCGGAAAAGGAGATCTGATGCCAGCACCCTCCCCCTTGGAGATCGCCCGTGCGGCGCGCCTTCGCCCCATCGAGGACGTGGCAGCCGACATGGGCATCGCCCCCGGGCTCCTCGAGCACTACGGCGCC
>JAJYWE010000090.1:0-1723 GCA_021791675.1 Actinomycetes bacterium
GTCCCGGCGCCGGCCCTCGAGCTCACGCTCTGGCTCGAGGCCGACCGCATGGCCCGCCTCGCACTCACCCAGGAGAACCTCGACAACCAGGTGGCGGTGGTGAAGGAGGAGATCCGCGTCAACGTGCTCAACCAGCCCTTCGGTGGCTTCCCCTGGATCCCGCTCCCGGCGCTCGCCTTCGACACCTTCGCGAACGCGCACAACGGCTACGGGGACTTCGCCGACCTCGAGCACGCGACCCTCGAGGACGCCGCCGACTTCTACCGCACCTACTACACCCCCGCCAACGCCGTCCTGGTCGTCGCCGGTGACTGCGAGCCCGAGGCCACGCTCGACCTCGTGGAGCGCCACTTCGGCGACATCGCCGGCGGCCCGCGCCCGACCCGGGGGAGCTTCGCCGAGCCCCGCCACACCGAGCTGCGCCGTCGTGCGCTCCCCGACCCGCTCGCCCCGACGCCCGCGCTCGCTGCGGGCTACCGGGTTCCGGACCCGGTCACCGAGCTCGAGCCCTACCTCGCCTCGGTGGTCCTCGCCGATCTCCTCTCGGATGGGGACGCGAGCCGCCTCCGCGAGCGCCTCGTGCACCGGGAGGCGGTCGTGACCGACCTCGGCTGCCAGGTGGGACTCCTCGGTGACCCGTTCTCGGCCCGCGACCCCGTGCTCCTCCAGGTGATCCTCTTCCATCCGGGCCTCCGCAGCGCGGACGAGCTGCTCCGCGCGGTCGGAGAGGAGATCGAGCGCCTCGCGGCCGAGGGGCCGACGGAGGCCGAGCTCGCACGCGTGGCGGCCCAGGACGCCGGACGACACTGGCGGGAGGTCGACCAGCTCCTCAGCCGCACGCTCAGCCTCGGCGACAGCGAGATCATCCACGCCCGGCCGGAGCTCGCCGCGGCGCTCCCGGAGCTCGTCGCCGCAGTCACTCCCGACCAGGTGCGCCGTGCCGCCCGGGACCTGCTCGACCAGCAGCCCGCCCTGCTCGAGGTCGTGCCGAGCCCCGAGGGGCCACGCCAGTGAGCGCCACCGCACGCCCCGACGCCGGGCCGCTCGCCGTCCCGACGGCCCCCGAGACGGCGCTCGTCGAGCTCCCGGGCGGCGCGCGTGGCGCGCTCGTGGCGCGCCCCACCGTCCCGATGGTCCAGCTCCGCCTCCGCATCCCCCTCCCCGGCGCGCTCCTCGAACGCCCGGCCCCCGCCATGGTCCTCGGGGAGTCCCTCCTCGCCGGGGCGGGGGACAAGGATCGCGCCACCCTCGCCGCGGCGATCGAGGCACTCGGCGGCCAGCTCTCGGCCGGGGTCTCCGACGACGGGCTCGCCATCGGCGGGTCGTGCCTCGCCGAGCACCTCCCGGCCTTCCTCGGGCTCCTCTGCGAGATCCTCGTGGGCGCGACCTACCCCGACGCGGCGGTCGTCGCCGATCGGCACCGGCTCGCCGAGGAGATCGTCCTCGCGCAGAGCCAGCCCGACGTGCTCGCCGACGAAGCCCTGCGCCGCCAGCTCTACCCCCGGCACCCCTATGGCGCCCCCCTCCCGCGACCGAGCGCGCTGCGACGGGTGAGCGCACGCGCGGTCCGCGAGCTGCACCGCTCCCTGGTCTCGCCCGGGCGAGCCGTGCTGGTGCTCGCCGGGGCGGTGGAGACCGGCTCGGCCGAGCAGATGGTCCTCGACCAGCTCGGCCCGTGGCTGTCGAGGCCTGCACCGGGCGGCCCCCCGCTCCCCATGCCCCT
>JAJYWE010000090.1:1823-8704 GCA_021791675.1 Actinomycetes bacterium
CCGGGCGAGCCGTGCTGGTGCTCGCCGGGGCGGTGGAGACCGGCTCGGCCGAGCAGATGGTCCTCGACCAGCTCGGCCCGTGGCTGTCGAGGCCTGCACCGGGCGGCCCCCCGCTCCCCATGCCCCTCCCGCCTCACGCGGGGCCGCTCCGCTTCCACGACCGGCCGGGAGCCGTCCAGACCAACCTCCGCCTGGCCCGACGGGCCCCCCGGCGCGACAGCCCGGAGTGGCCGGCGGCGGCGCTCGCGAACCTGGCCTTCGGCGGGATGTTCAGCTCGCGCCTCGTGGACAGCCTTCGCGAGCGTCTCGGCTACACCTACTCCCCCCGGTCGAGCGTCTCGCACGCGTCGGTGGCGAGCCAGTTCTCGATCACCCTCGACGTCGGGACCGAGGTGACGGCACCGGCCCTCGTGGCCCTCCGCCACGAGCTCGGCAGGGCGGTCGCGCTCGGCTTCGACGAGGCCGAGGTCGAGGGCGCGCGCCGCTACGCCCTCGGCACGCTCGCCTTCGCGCTGTCGACCCAGGCCGGCGTGGCGAGCCAGCTCGCCTCGCTGCTCTCGACTGGCTCCGAGCCGGACCACCTCTCCCGCCACGCCGCGGGCCTCGCCGCTGCGACCCGGGAAGAGGTCAACCGCGCCGCCCGGACGCTCCTCTCACCGGTCGGGCTCACTGCCGTTGCGCTCGGTGACGCCTCCGCGGCGTTCGACGCCCTCGCCGCCGTGGAGGCAGCAGAGCTCGTCTGAGGCTGACAAGGGAGCCCGGGAACGGGGCGGGTGAGGCAGGCGGGTGAGCCACGCGGGCGGGCAGGCCGGGGAAGCGGGACCAGGGAGCCGGGGAAGGGGGGCAGCAGCGATGCGATCGAACGGGGCGGTCTGGCGTGCGGGACTGGCCGGTATCGTCGCTGGGCTCGTCGTGGTCACCGCGCTGAAGCTCGCCCGCGCCCTCCCGCTCATGCCCGTGGACTGGGCACTCGCCGCCTGGACCGGTGCCACGACACTCGGCCTCGTCGCTGCGCTCCGCCGGCCGCCGATGCCGGAGGGAGCCACCACCGCCTCGCCGACGGCTGCCACGACCGCCTCCACCCCGCCGGTCCCCAGCACTGCCGCCGCTCCGACGAGCCCCGGCCGAACCGCCGCCAGCTCGTGGCTCGGCGGACACGGCGCGGTCGACTCCTCACCCACCGGCCTGCCCTCCCCCGCGGTCACCGGCCTCGACCACGTCCAGTTGGCCATGCCACCCGGCGGCGAGGCAGAGGCGAGGACCTTCTACGTCGACCTGCTCGGCCTGCGGGAGGTCCCGAAACCCGCCCCGCTCGCCGCGCGGGGCGGCTGCTGGTTCGAGGACGAGCGGCTCCGGCTCCACCTCGGGGTCGAGGACCCCTTCCAGCCGGCCCGCAAGGCCCATCCCGGCCTCGCAGTGAGCGACCTCGACGCGCTCTCGGCCGCCCTCGCCGCCGCGGGGGTGCTCGTGCGTCCGGCCACCCCCGCGCTCCCCGACGCCCGGCAGGCCTACGTGGACGACCCGTTCGGGAACCGGATCGAGCTCATCGAACGCCGGCCGGCTGGCTGAGCCCGGGAGCCGGCTGAGCCGGGGGAGCCGGCTGCGCCCGGGGGTCCGGCTGCCCCCGGCGGTCCCGCACCGCGGGGCCGGCCGGCTGCGCCTCAGGCTCCGGCGCCGCCGCTCTCGGTCTTGCGCTGGCCGACCGGGGCCACCCGGCGAGCGCCAGCAACACCAGCGGGGGTCCGAGGCCGACGTCGGTCCCACCGGGGGAGGCAAGGCCGCCGAGGTCCTGCGCGAAGACCCAGGCGAGGACGCCGAGGAGGACCCCTGATCCGAGGAGCAGGCAGGACGCGGTCGACCCGAGCGGCAGCACGGCAGCGAGCCCGATCGCCACGGCAACGAGCCCGACGGCGAGCGCGACCTGGTTCGCCCCGACCCGGGTGATGGCCGACGCGAGCGCGTCGCCCCACCCCCGGAGGAGGGCGGGTTGGCCGATGGCGTTCTCGACGAGGTTCGCTCGGAGCACGACTGCGGCGGGAAGGGTCCAGGAGACCATCGCGAGCGCGCTCCCCCACCACACCACCAGCCACGACAGCCGCCAGGTTGTCCGCCGCCAGGCCTCCACGGTCTCGCCGCCCGCCGGGCCCGGCCAGGCGAGCACCGCCAGGAACGCGTAGAGCAGCGCCGGCCCGGGTGCCCCACCGAGCGGCACCGCGAAACCGGTCGGGAGCCCCCCGAAGCCCTCCCCGACCCACCAGAACACCAGGGCCGCCAGGGCGGAGGCCACCAGGATCGGGCGCTCGAAGCCGGCGAGCCACCGCGCGGCCCGAGCGGCACGGCCCGTGCCGCCGCCACGGAGAGCGACGAGCCCCCCGGCGACGAGGACCGCCCCGAAGCCGAGCTCGACGGCCGCGACCACGCCGTTCCACACGGGCCAGGCCGCCTCGAAGGGACGCAGTGCGAGCAGGATCGACCGGGCCACGACCGCGGGCTCGCCCATCACCGCCTGCGCGAGGTCGAGGCGCGCGAAACCAGCTCCGAAGTCCGCAGGCTGCAGCTCCAGTAGCCCGGCCGCGAGCCAGAGCAGCCCGAGGCCGACGCGGACGCCGGCCGACCCGAGCAGGACGGGGCGTGGCGGAGCGGGGAGCGACCCGAACCCGCCAGGCCCGTCCCCGGGTGGCCCGGCGTGGCGCCCCCCAGGCCGCCCGGGGCGGCAACGAGGCTCGGTCTGCATGCGCACACTCTTTCTACGGCGCAGGGGTCGTCTTCGGCGCAGGGGTCGTCTTCGGTGGAGGGGTGGTCGTGGACCGGAGCGGCGTCTTCGCCGACGCATGGCCACTCTCGCGCCCCCGGCCGGACCGGGGTCGGCCTTGCTCGAGCAGTTCGGTCAGAAAGCCCCCAAGGTACGCTTTGGAAGAGGAGGTTGCCGTCATGGGATTCGAGCGAATCACGGTACGACCGGGACAGATGGGCGGCCAGCCCTGCATCCGCGGGTTGCGGATCCCTGTTGCCACCGTCGTCGGCATGGTGGCCGACGGCATGACGACCGATGAGGTCGTCGCCGCCTTGCCGGACCTCGAGCCTGCGGACGTCACCGAAGCGCTCCACTACGCAGCGGCTACGCTCCAAGAGCACCTCGTTCCCCTGCTCGACCCCGCTTGAGGTTCCTCGTCGACCAGTGCCTCTCGATCGAGCTGGCCGACCATCTGGCGGCGGCTGGACATGACGCCGTCCACGTGGCGAGCTACGGGCTCTCTCGGGCTGGCGATGCCGAGATCCTCGCCCGTGCCGCAACGGAGGGCCGCGTGCTCGTCTCGGCCGACACCGACTTCGGTGGGTTGCTCGCAGCCCGAGACGCCACCGTCCCGTCGGTCGTCCTGTTCCGCCGCCGTGCCCGACGCCGAGCCCACGAACAGGCGATGATCCTCCTCACCAACCTGGCCGCCTTCGCAGCCGACCTCGACGCAGGCGCCATCGCAGTGATCGACGACGTCGGTATCCGGATCCGTCGCCTCCCCATCGGCGGGTAGTGACCGGGCTGGCGGCCCTTCCACGGACTCACGGGTCGCCTCACCTGGCACCCGGGGCCCAGCTCGGCCGAGACGACCAGGAGTCGCCGTCGACCAACTTCGCGCCGTCGACCTGCAGCGCCCGGGTCGCTACGTCGGGCGGCTGACTCTCGAGGAGCAACGCGATCCCGACCACGCGTTGGAGCTCGTCCTCGGTCCGGCGGACCCGGAGCGGCGCGCGACCACGGCAGCGCCGAGGTCCCCCTCGCCGAGCCCGTAGCCGAGGCCCTCCTCGCCGAGCCCGTGGAAGCGACGCGGCGCCGCCACCGTTACGGCCTGCCGGACACGCGCTCCGGCTGGAACCGCACCAGCACCCGCTCCTCCTGGCGCATCGCCGCCCGGTAGTCGTCCCAGTCCGGGTGCTCGCCGGAGATGACCCGGTAGAGGGCGATCAGCCCGTCCATCGCCTCGGGGAGCGGCACGACCTCGGCGTGGCCATCCAGCTGGACCCACGGACCGAACCAGTCGTTGCTCACGACGCAGAGGCTGATGGCAGGGTCGCGCCGGAGGTTCTGGGCCTTCGCGAGGCCCGATCGCGTCGAGATGCCGACCCAGCCCCCCTCCAGCAGCCCGGCCACCACGGGCGAGACCTGAACGCCGCCGTCCCTCCGGCGGGTCACCAGCGCCGCGTGGTGATGGTCACGGAGGAACTCGAGGCCCTGGGAGATCTCCACTGGCGAAGCCTATCGCCACGGGCGCGAGACGGCCCTTTCCCAGTCCGCGGCCGGCCGGACCGCCGCGTCACTGGCCGAGCTGCCGCGTCACTGGCATGCTGGAAAGGCGCTGCAGGTCGGTCGGCTGATCGGTCGGTCCGGAGCGCAGCCCGACACCCCGGGGGCAACGCTGCCGCCGGGAGCTGACGAGAGACGAGGAGCCACGTTGACGATCTCCCCAGGTGAGGCCCTACCGGACGTCCAGGTGATGCGGGTGACCCCCGACGGCCCGGTCCCCGCCCAGACGGGCGAGGTGCTCGGGAGCGGGACGGTGGTGCTGTTCTCCGTCCCCGGGGCGTTCACGCCTTCCTGCACCGACTACCACCTGCCGGGCTTCCTGGTCCACGCCGACGAGCTCCGCGCAAAGGGCGCCGACACCGTGGCCTGCATTGCGGTCAACGACGCGTTCGTCATGTCCGCCTGGGGCAAGGCCTCGAACGTCGGTGACGAGATCGTGCTCCTCGCCGACGGGAACGGGGACTTCACCCGAGCGATGGGACTCGAGCTCGACGGGACGGCGGCCGGCCTCGGCAAGCGCTCGCATCGCTACGCAGCGATCGTGCGCGACGGCGTGGTGCAGACGCTCGACGTCGAGTCGAACCCCGGCGAGGTCACGGTCTCGTCCGCGGAGGCCGTCCTCGAGAAGCTCTGAGGTGACGGCGCCCGCCCCCTGGTGCGACCGTCATCCGTCGTGGCGGCACCTGGCGGAGGCCAGGGGGGCCTGACCGGCGTGGCCACGGAGGGCAAGGGACTGCGAGGACGCCCGAGCCCGGGTCGGCTCTCCCGTCCGCGCTCGTGGCGCTCCTCCGCCGACGGCCTCGGGCTCGGCGGCCGGGGGGATCGACGCGAGCAGCCGGGCCGCGATGCCCCGGCGTGGCTCCAGCACCTCGTCGATCAGGCCGTACCGGCGGGCCTCCTCGGCGGTCATGAAGTAGTCCCGGTCGATGTCGGCCTGGACCTGCTCCACGCTCCGACCGCTGTGGTGGGCGATGATCTCCGCCATCCGCCGGGTGCTCGCAAGCACCTCGCGGAGCTGGATCTCCATGTCGCGCGGCGCACCCTGCGCGCCGGCGGAGCCCTGGTGGATCATGATCCTCGCGTTCGGGAGCGCGAGGCGCTTGCCCGGTGCCCCGCCGGAGAGGATCATCGCCGCGGCGGACATCCCCATGCCGACGCAGATCGTCGAGACGTCGGGCCGGACGTGCTGCATCACGTCGTAGATCGCGAAGCCCGCGTACGACAGCCCGCCGGGCGAGTTGATGTACAGGCAGATGTCCCGCTCGGGGTCCTGGGCCTCGAGGAAGAGGATCTCGCCGATGAGGAGGTTCGCGATCTGGTCGTCGACCTCCTGGCCGAGGAAGACGATCCGCTCCCGGAGCAGGGCCGAGTAGAGGTCGAACGCGCGCTCCCCCGCCGCCGAGGCCTCGAGCACGGTCGGGACGAAGCGTGCCATGGTCACCATGACTCCTCTCCGGCCGTCGCCCCCCCACGGGTGGAGCCGTCCGCGCCCTCCAGACGGCACCTCCTGCGAGTGGAGACGTCCACCCCTCCGGGGTTATCTCATGTCTGCGATAGCATAACCGGCATGGCGCGCCGCACGCCCGCCGACGCCACCGGCCGCCGTCCACCCGCCCCCAGTACGGCCCACCGCGCGCCCGGCGGCGCGGCGGTGCGCCGCGCGCCCGTCCACGCCTCGGCCCGGGCAGCGAGCACCCGATGAACGAGCGCCGGCACCCGACCGTCTTCCCGGGCTTCGCGGAGATCCAAGCCCGCCGTCAGCAGCTCGCCGCGGCGCTGAGCGCGCGCCGTGCCGACCTGGGTCTCTCCCAGACGGAGGTTGCCGCCCGCATGGGGACGTCGCAGTCCGCCGTCGCACGGCTCGAGGCCGGCTCGCTCGACACGAGGCTGTCCACCCTCGAGCGCTACGTCGCCGCCATCGGCGCGCGCCTGGTCTGGCAGCTCGAGGACGTCCCGGCCCAGGCCGGCGGGGCCAGCCCCCCGAGTGGGCGGGGGAACGGGGGGGCGTCGTGACGATTGGGGGCGGACCGGGCCCGGAGGAGATGGCTGGTTTCGCGCGTGCACGGCTGTTCAAGCGGCGCGTCGTGCTGGCGCACGGCGTGCTCGACGACCGGTTGGCGGGCGAGGTCGCACTCTCGCTCATGACCCTCGACGCCGAGGGGGACGAGCACGTCGAGCTCCACCTGTCCTGCCCGGACGGCACCCTCGCCGCCGCCTTCGCGGTCATCGACACGATGGACCTGCTCGGGGTCCCCGTGCATGCAACCTGCGTCGGCAGTGTCTGCGGACCGCCCGTCGGGGTGCTCGCAGCCGCCTCGTGGCGCCGTGCGGCAGTGCACGCTCGGTTCCGGCTCGCCACGGGGGCGACGTCCCTGACCGGCACGGCGAGCGAGCTCGCCCGCCTCGCGCGGGAACACCAGGAGGAGGTGGAGGCCTTCGCAGCCCGCCTCGCCTTGGCGACCAAGCGGCCGTTCGAGCACGTCGAGGCGGACCTGGCGGCCGGCCGCTCGCTGAGCGCAGCCGAGGCGATCGCGTACGGGCTGGTCGACGAGCTCTGGAGCCCGAAGGACAGTGGATTCGG
>JAJYWE010000091.1:0-2557 GCA_021791675.1 Actinomycetes bacterium
AGCCCCCATGGCCGCCCCCTCTCCCACTACTGCCTCAGGCCCGTCCGCTGCCCGACCGCCAGACCGTGTCGGCCAGTCGCGCCGCCGCGGGCCACGCCCCACCACGCCGTCGTCCCCATCGCTTCTCAGCGCCCCATCGCCCCCCGACCCCACCCACCTCCCCGGCCTGAGCTCTGCCACACCCTCGTCTGGCCGGACCTCGGCTGCGTCGGGCACCGAGGTCACCCTTGCGCCCGAGCCATCGGCGCCAGAACCCCAAGCCCCGGACGCCGGACTCCGGACACCAGAACCCCGCCTCCCGGAACCTCCGACGCCGGACGCCCGGCGGCGGACACCAGAACCCCGCCTCCCGCCTCCCGAAATCTCGGACACCGGATCGACCGGCCGGACCCCCACTTCACTGAATGTTCAGTCAGGTAAGTCAAGCACCCCTCTCCCGCTCGCGCAAGCGCGGGGCCGGGGCACCACCAGCGCATCGACCGCCACGCAGCCCTCGACGCCGGCGACGACGGGGTTCGCGTCCAGCGCGCCGAGCACGTCCTCCAGCTGGGCCATCAGCGTCGAGACACGCACCACCGCACGGACGAGCGCTGCGAGGTCCACGCGCTGACCGCCCCGATGCCCCTCGAGCAGCCGGAAGGCTCGGAGGCGCTCGAGCAGGTGCAGCGCGCGTGTCTCGTCGAGGGGGGCGACCCCGACGGCTCGGTCGCCGACGAGCTCGACGAGCACACCGCCCGAGGCGACGACCGTCATCGGGCCGAGCGTCGGGTCTCGGAACCCGCCGATCAGGACCTCCACCCCCGGCTCGGCCTGCGCCTCGACGGTCACGACCGGGCCGAGTCGAGCCGAGAGGTCTCGGTAGGCGCGCCGGAGGGCCGTCGGCCCGGCGATCCCGGTGACGACCCCACCGACCTCCGACTTGTGGGCGAGGCCCGAGGCGGCACTCTTCAGCACCACCGGCCAGGAGAGCTCGCGGGCGGCGGCCAGCGCCGACGCGAGACTGTCCGCCCGACGGGCGGCGACGACGGGCACGCCCCAGTCGCCGAGCAGCCCGAGCGCCTCGACCTCGTCGAGCATCTCGGGACACCGAAGGCGTGCGCGCCAGCGTGCCGCGACCGCCTCGTCGGCCCAGGCGGGCTCGACCGGCTCGAGCGCCTGTCCGTCGCGCAGTCCGAACAGCGCCGCGAAGGCGGCGAGGCCACTCTGGGTGCCCTCGAGCAGCGGCACCCCCACCCGAGCGAGGTACTCCCTTGCTCCGTGGTCCACCCCGCTCGCGAGGTTGGCGAGCACGGCCAGCGGCTTCGTCGTCCGGCCGGCCACCTCTGCGGCGATGCCGGCGTAGCCGGAGGCAGGGTCCTCGGCGGTGAGGTCGACGGCGAACGCCACGGCGCCGACCTCCGGGTCACGAGCCATGGCGAGGAGGGACTCGACGAAGACCCGACGCGCGTCGCGTCCGCTCCCCCAGGCGTCGAGCGGGTTGCCCGGCACGAGCTCGGGGTCGAGCAGCGCCGCGAGCTGGGCCGTCGTGGCGGGGCCGATCGAAGCGAGTGGGACGCCGCGAGCGACCGCGAGATCGACGAGAAGTGACCGCTCGCCGCCGGAGTCACCGACCGCTGCGAGACCACCCGGAGCCGCCCGGCGCGGGCTCGACAGCAGGGCGACCACGTCCAGCAGCTCGTCGAGCGTGTCGACGCGCTGCACGCCGAGGTCGGCGAAGAAGGCGTCGTAGGCTGCGGCGTCGCCGGCGAGGGCGCCCGAGTGTGCCGTCACGAGTGGTGCGGCCTCGGGTACCCGGCCGAGCTTGAGGGCCACGATCGCCACCCCCGACTCGGCTGCTCGCCGGGCGGCCGCAGCGAACGCCACCGGGCAGCGGATCGTCTCCAGGAGCAGCGCGACGACCCGATAGCAACCCACGTCGAGCGCGTACTCGAGGTACTCGTCGGTCGTCGTGACGAGCTCACGTCCCGACGAGACCGCCAGTCCGAAGGGGATCCGGCGGTCGTTGTGGAGCAGGGCGGAGAAGGCAGAGCCGGAGTGGCTCACGAAGGCTGCCGGTCCCGCCGAGAGCGGAGCCGGCTCGCTGAACCCGCAGATGCGGAGGTGGTGCGGAAGGTTGAGAAAGCCCATCGCGCCACCCCCGAGCAGCGCCAGCCCGCCCCGCTTCGCGAGGGCAGCGAGGCGATCCCCGAGCGGCGTCTCGCCCCGCTTCGCGAGGGCAGCGAGGCGATCCCCGAGCGGCGTCTCGCCCCGCTTCGCGAGGGCACCGAGGTGATCGGGCAGCGCCGTCCCGCTCTCGCCGGCCCCGCCCACCGCGGTGGGGAGCTCGGCGTTCGAGAAGATGACCGCCGACCCGACCCCGTTCGCCACGGCCTGCTCGAGCGCTCCCTCGAGCAGCGGTGCCCCGAGCGCGAGGACGGCGAGATCGACCGGCCCTGCGCGCTCGGCGACGGCCGCGAGATCCGGGAAGCACTCGAGACCGGCGAGCGCCGCATGACGGGGGTTGACGGGGTAGATCCCACCCGGGAACCCCCCTCCGCGCAGCTGCTCGAGCAGAACC
>JAJYWE010000091.1:2657-8590 GCA_021791675.1 Actinomycetes bacterium
CCCTGCGCGCTCGGCGACGGCCGCGAGATCCGGGAAGCACTCGAGACCGGCGAGCGCCGCATGACGGGGGTTGACGGGGTAGATCCCACCCGGGAACCCCCCTCCGCGCAGCTGCTCGAGCAGAACCTGACCCACCGAGCCCGGGCGGTCGCTCGCCCCGACCAGGGCGACGGAGCGTGCCTCGAGCAGCCGCCGGAGCGCTCGGGAACTGCGCTCCGGCGACGCCCCACTCGGCGGAGCGCCGCCCGGAGCGACGCCCACACTCCGCCCTCGCACGAGCTCGTCACCCACCTCGGCGGGCTCCCCTGCTCGTCAGCCCGCCCCGCAGGCGGGCGTCGAGACGTCGCCGGTCCTCGAGCACCGCCCGGGCAGCCTGCCAGCCAGGAATGCCACAGACGCCACCGCCCCCGTGCGTCCCGGAGCTCCCCTGGTAGAGCCCGTGGATGGGAGTCCGGTAGTCGGCATAACCGGGAGCCGGGCGCATGTGGAAGAGCTGCTCCGCCGAGAGCTCCCCGTGGAAGATGTTCCCGCCGAGGAGCCCGAGCTCGGTCTCGAGGTCCCACGGCCCGAGGACCTGGCGAGCGAGCACGGAGCCTACGAGGTTCGGCGCGAGCTCCGCGTAACCGGCCAGCACCCGGTCGGCGTAGGCCTCGAGCTCCTCGCGGTGCGGATCGGCGGACCAGCTCTCGGGCACCCATTGGGTGAAGAGCGAGAGGACGTGGATGCCCTCGGGGGCGAGCGTCTTGTCGAGCACGGTCGGGATGACCCCGTCCGAGAAGGGGGCGGTCGCGGCGCGACCGGCGCGTGCGTCCTGGAAGGCCCGTTCTGCGTACTCGGGGGAGAGGCACAGCTCCAGGGCCCCCGTGTGGTGGAGTTGGGGGCTCGTCCCGGGATTCGCGCGGAAGTTCGGGAGCTCGCCGAGGGCCAGGTTGATCTTCACGACCCCGCTCCGGGTCTTGTAGCGGCGGATGTCCTCGACGAAGTCCTCAGGCAGCTCGCGGGGGTCGAGCTGCGAGAGGAACGCGGTCTTCGGATGCAGCGTCGTCACGACGACGGGGGCGTCGAGCTCCTCGCCACTCTCGAGCGCCACGCCGGTGACACGACCGGATCGCGTGCGCACCCGCCGCACCGGTGCCGACGTCCGCACGGTTGCACCGAAGCCCTCCGCCGCCCGGCGGATCGCGTCGGAGACCGCCCCCATCCCACCCTCGGGAAACCCCCAGCTCCCGAGGTGGCCGTCACCGACGTCGCCGATCGAGTGGTGCGCCATGACATAGGCGGTGCCCGGCGACGCCGGGCCCGCCCAGGTCCCGATGATCCCGTTCACCGTCAGGCAAGCCTTGACCTGCTCGGACTCGAACCAGTCGTCGAGGAGGTCGTTCATGCTCATGGTGAACAGTCGCGTCACGTCGGCGGTGCGGCGAACGTCGAGACCACGGAGCCGCCAGGCGAGCCGGAGCGTGTCCCAGACGTCCGGCGGGCGCTTCGAGCCGAGACGAGGCGGCGCCGTGGTGAGCAGCGGCCCGAGCACCGACGCCAGCCCGGACAACCAGGCATCCCACCTCGGCATCGCGTCGGCGTCGCGGCGGGAGAAGCGGGCGATCGCGTCGTGGTTGGCCCGGGCGTCGTCCGCGGTGAGGGTGAGCGAGGAGCCGTCCGGCCACGCCTGGTAGTACGGGCCCATGGGATGGACGCGATAGCCGTGGGCGGCCAGGGAGAGATCCGCCACGATGTGGGACGGCAGGAGGCTCACCACGTAGGAGTAGGTCGTCACCCGGACGCCGGGGAGCTCCGGCCAGGGGGCGCTCGTGTCGGCTGCCCCGCCCGTCTTCGCTCTCGCCTCGAGACAGATCGTCCGGGCGCCGGCCCGCGCGAGGTAGGCCGCGGCGACGAGCCCATTGTGCCCGCCACCGACGACGATCGCGTCGTAGGCGTTGGAACCCCGTCCGTCGTCGGCGCTGGATCCCTGCCCCATCACCATCCCCCCGTCTCCCCCCAAGCCGCAGTGCCTCGCTGGCTCGGACCTCGGCGTCCGCTCACCGACTTTGACTGAACATACAGTCGAAGCTACGTTAGGCACATGGACGACCCAGAGACAAGCGACGCCCCCACGGCCCGCCGTGCCGACGCCACCGCGGGCCGTGCCGACGCCCGCACCGGCAGCAGCGCCGGGGCCACCAGGGCCCGTCGTGCCGACGCGCCCGCCCGCAGCCGTACCGGCAGCCGTCCTGGCACCGGACGCCCAGGGAGGCGGGCGCAGAGCGAGCTCAACGAGCTCCGGCGACTGCAGATCCTCGAGGCAACCGCGTCGGTCCTCGCGGAACGCGGGGTCGCCGAGACGAGCATTGCCGACATCGCCGAGGCTGCCGGCGTCAGCGCCGCCCTCGTCATCTACTACTTCGGGACGAAGGACACGCTCCTCGCCCAGGCGCTGACGTTCTCGGACGAGCGGTTCTACGCAGGAGCGCTCGCGGCGATGGACGGTCTCGAGAGCGCGACCGAGCGGCTCGGTACCCTCCTTCTCCGCAGCTGCGCGGGGCTGGACGCGGCCGCATGGCGAGCGGACTGGTCGCTCTGGCTCGAGATGTGGGTACGGGCGCTCCGCGACCCCGCCCTCGCGCCGGCGCGCCAGGGGCTGGACCGCCGGTGGCGGGCCACCATCGCCGACGTCGTACGCGAGGGTCAGGCGAGCGGAGAGTTCGCCCCCGGGGACGCCGACGCCGTCGCCCTCCACCTCGCCGCGCTCATCGACGGGCTCGCCGTCCAGGTCGTGCTCGGCGACGCGGAGGTGTCGCCCGAGCAGATGCACACGCTGGTCGTCGCGATCGCCTCACGCGAGCTCGGCATCCCCCCGGGGCGACTCGCCTCCCCAGCGGGCTCCGAGCGCCCGTCGCGGCGCAGGCGTGCCCGGCCGGAAACCCGACCGGAGGAGGGTCGACCCACCCAGGGCGAGCCACACGCGGCCGGGGGCCGGCGATGACCACGGGTGGAGCCGCGGCGCTGGTCGCGCCGCCTCGGCCCCCCGAGGAGGGCGGGACCGCCACGCTCCCCTACACCTGGTACCGCGACCCCGCGGTCCTCGACGCGGAGGAGGAGCTCCTCCTCCGGCCCGCCTGGCAGTACGCCGGACCTGCGGCGTGGGTCGCGGAACCGGGCAGCTACTTCGCAGCCACCTGCGCCGGTGTCCCGGTCGTGGTCGTCCGGGACACCGAGGGGGTTCTCCGGGCCCACGTCAACGTCTGTCGTCACCGGGGGACCGTGGTGGCACGGGGCTGTGGGAGCTGCACCCGGCTCCGTTGCCCCTACCACGCCTGGACCTACGCCCTCGACGGGACGCTCGTCGTCGCACCGCGCTCGGCGCGGGAGGCCGGTTTCGATGGGACAGCGCTCTCGCTGCTCCCGGCCCACGTCATCGAGTGGGGCCCGCTCGTCTTCGTCGCGGTCGACTCCGACCCGTCGCCGCTCGGGCCCACACTCGAGCGCCTTGCATCCCAGCTCTCCGCGGTGGGGATCGAGCACGAGGGCCTCCGGTTCTGGGGTCGCTCGGAGTGGACCTCCGGCGCGAACTGGAAGATCGTCCTCGAGAACTACCTGGAGTGCTACCACTGCGGCGTCGCCCACCCGGGCTTCGCCGCCGTGATGGACACCACGCCGGAGGGCTACGAGCTCTCCGGCGCCGACGGGCTGCTGTCGCATCGCGCGCCCCTGCGACAGGAGGGCGCCGCTCCTCCCTACCCGGCACTCGGCCCGGTGACGGCGGGGGCCTACCACGTCCTGCTCCCGAACATGACGTTCGACATCAACCCCGGACAGCCCAACCTCGCCGTGAGCGTCACGCTCCCCGACGGGACCACGCGCTCCAAGGGGCACACGGACCGCTTCTTCGGCGAGGGCGTCGACCCCGGTTTCGTCTCCGACATGATCGCCTTCGACGACGAGGTGAACGCGCAGGACGAAGAGCTGGTCGCCGCCGTGCAGCAGGGCGTCGGCTCGGGCGCGCTCGGCTCCGGGCGCCTCCTGCTCGGGAGCGAGGGCCTCCTCGCGGCGTTCCAGGAGTTCGTCCGACGTGGGGTGGGCGCCGACCCGCGGGTTCAGCCGCCGAGGCGCTCCCCGTAGCGGCGGTCGCGCCACGCGAGGGCGGCACGCAGGCCCTCACTCCGGACCAGCTCGTCGAACTCACGCTGCTCGGGTGAGTCGGCAGCGTTGAGGATGGCCGAGAGCTCCAGGTTCGCGTGCACGGCCTGGCGCAGGCCCATCGCCTCGTAGGCCCTGGTGAGGGCGATCTTGGTCAGCCTGAGGACCGGGAGCGGCGCGAGCGCGATCCGCCCTGCGAGCGCGGCCGCCTCGGCCTCGAGCTCGTCCGCGGGGACGACGCGGTTCACGAAGCCGAGCCGCTCCGCCTCGGCGGCATCGACCACGTCACCGGTGAAGAGCAGCTCGTTCGTCTTCTTCTGGCCGATCACGAAGGGCATGAGCAGGGTGACGGGGCCCGATCCGTAGCGGATCTCCGGTTCGCCGAAGTGCGCGTCCGGCGTCGCGAGGACGAGGTCACAGGCCATCGCGAGCTCGCAACCCCCCGCGAGGCACCAACCCCGCACGGCGGCGATCGTCGGCTTCGCGAGCGACCAGAGCTCCATGGTCGCGGTCACGTCGGCGGCGAGCACGTCGTGCCAGGCGTCGGCGGAGCCGGTTCCCGAGCCCGCCTCCTCCGCCAGGTCGTATCCTGCCGAGAAGGCCCTGCCGGCGCCCGTCACCACCACGACCTTCACCGCCGGGTCCGCGGAAGCCTTCCGCAGTGCCGCCCGGAGCTCCTCGACGAGTCCCTCGCTGAGGGCGTTCAGCTTCTCCGGCCGGTTGAGCGTGACCCATGCAGCCTGCTCACGGATCTCGTAGTCGACGAGGGGCATGGTCGTTCCTCTCTGATCGAGAGCCGACTCCGCTCGGGGGCCAGCTGGTCGGGTGCGTGCCCCGCGGGCCGAGCGCGGCGCGGGCAGCGGGGATGCTCAACGGGGGGTCGCCACCCCAGGGGTCGGGCCCACCGCCTCGCCAGGGGTCGGGGGTGCCTCGCCAGCGGTCGAGGGCGGCCCACCGGGGACCGACTCGGCAGCGACCACGAGCGCGTCGACCGCGACGGCGCCGTCCCGGCCGAGGATCAACGGGTTGATGTCCACGGCCTCGACCTCGGGATGCTCGACCGCAAGTCGCGAGAGCCCGAGGAGCGCGCGGACGAGCTCCTCCCGGGCTGCCGGCGTTGCACGGTCGACCCCCGGTACCGCGTCGGCGAGCGCGAGGGCGTCCTGCTCGGCGAGCGGGGCGAGGCGAGTGGCGAAGGGGCCGAGCGCCTCGGCGAGGTAGCCGCCGAGGCCGACCGAGACGACCGGGCCGAAGAGCGGGTCGCGCACGAACCCGCACACCACCTCGGGACCGGAGGGGACCTGCCGGGCGACGAGAACCCTCCCGCCGAGGGCCTCGGCCGCGCGACGGACGGCCTCAGGGTCGCCGTTGCCGAGCACCACACCCCCGGTCGCGGCCTTGTGCGCGGGGCCGTCGACCTTCACTGCCACGGGGTAGCCGAGCGCCTCCGCGGCTTCGACCGCCTGGTCGGGACTGGTCGCGCGCTGCGCCGGCGCGAAGCGGACCCCGTAGGCCGTGAGCACGCGGGAGGACTCCCACTCCGAGAGCGCGCCCGGCCGGAGCAGCGACCCGAGCGCCACCGGCTCTGCCAGGGGCGCCGCGGGCGGCGGCTGCGGCCGCCAGCGGGCCGCTGCCACCAGGGCACGGGCGGCCGCACCCGTCCCGCGGAGCAGCGGGATGTCCGCGTCGTGCGCGATCTCCACCAGGGCCGGCGCCGGATCGGTGCTGGTCGTCGAGACCACCGCCGGGAAGGCGCCGGTGGCGGCCGCCGTCTCCGCGAGCGCCCGGACCACCGTCGC
>JAJYWE010000092.1 GCA_021791675.1 Actinomycetes bacterium
GCTCGGCGCCGTCGGCGTCGACGACAACTACCGGCTCTCCCGAGGAGAGGGCGCAGTCCGTGTGGGACAGCTGGCGAGATGAGCGCAGCCACCTGTGATCCGCACTCGCCCGCCGCAGGGACATCTGCCCCCGAGGGGTTCGACCCGCTGAGGGATCGTCCAATGGGACACCGCTGTGCTGCAGAGGGCCGTCGGAACGCCGGTAGCTCTCCCTGACGATCACACCGCCACGGCCTCGCCGCTGCTCGAGGGGCCTGTCGGCGACCGGAGGGCACGCGAACGGTTCGGGCTCGGTCCTCACGTGAGCTCGTCGATCCGCCCCTGGCGGGGCGCTGTGGCCTACGCTTCTCCCGTGATGGCGGCGGCCGAGATCGAGAGGACGACCGAGCCGGCTGCTCACGTCGAGCCGGTCGGGCCGAGCGAGATCGCAGAGCGCCTCGGCATTGCGCTGACCACTGCCCAGGCCTGGGGCCAGCGAGAGGTGCTCCCGCCGCTTCGCTGGCGGGTGAGCGGCGTCCCGGTGTGGAACTGGCCGGACGTGGCTGCGTGGGCCGTCGAGACGGGGCGGCTCGATCCTGCCTCGGTAGATCCGGCGCCGGAGGCCCGCTCCGAGGTGACGGTCGAGCTCGTCGGGACGAACGAGATCGCCGCCCGGCTCGGCATCACGCGAAACGCCGTGATCCGTCGGGTCGAACGGGGTCAGATGCCCCCGCCGCGCTGGCGCGTCTCCGGGCGACCCGTGTGGCTCCGAGAGGACATGGTGGACCTGGCACCGAGGCGCTACCCGCAGGGGAGATCGAGGCAAGTTCGCCCACCCGATGCTGGCGGAACTGGGTGAGGGGGCGAGGAAGGTGTCGCTGCGACGAGCGGTCTCCCCGAGCCCTCCGGTCAGTCACCGACAACCGATCACACTGATGTAGTCTTGCCGGGGCGCGTGGGATCACGCACCCGAAGGAGGTGAGTCCCAGCAGACCGGGGGCCGGCCGTTGCGGCCGGACCCCCCACAACTTCAGATGCCCTTCCCGGCAGCGTGGCCTGGCAACCATCCCGGGAATGGCCTCAGCAAGGAGGTCGCTATCGACGTCCAGACTACCCGACGCGTCCTTGGTGCGCCAGCATCCCCGGTCTCACCCTGGTGGGAGTGGGCGGCGTGCAGGGACGCCGGTCCGAGTCCCTTCTACGACCAGCACCCCTACCGGGTGATCCGACGCTTCTGCGATCCCTGCCCGGTGGTCGACGTCTGTCTCTTCGCGGCCCTGGTCGAGGAGGAGTGCGAGACCTGGCGGTATGGGGTCCGCGGTGGCATGGGACCGAACGAGCGGGCCGCCTGGGCGGAGGACCTCCGCCGCCGGGGCTTCCGTCTCCGCGAGCTCTTGGCCCTCGAGCTCGCCTGGCTCGATCGCCTCCGACCCCAGCTACCGAGGCGGCCGGCCGCATGAGCACCGCCACCCGCGAGGGACGTGACGGGACGTTCCGGGGACGTCTCGCGGACGGATCGAGAGCGAAGGTGTCCCTTCGCTCGCGTCTTCGCGGGTGGCAGACGCCGCCGAGCGTGCGCTCGGCGCTTCCCAGGGGGGGTGGCGCAGGGCAGGGCCAGGCGGTGGGTGGAGCTCGTCGCGAGACGCCCCACCGTGGGAGCGGGACCGGTGCTCGGCTCGGTCGGCTCGCCAGCCCGGGAGTGGCGCCGTGACGACCACCGTGCGCCACCCACGACGGCTCGGCTACCAGGGTCCGGGCATTCCCCTGTGGAGCCAGGCGGGCAAGCCCTCCAAGCGCCGGGAGCGCTGGATGGCGCTTCTCCGTCGGGACCAGAGCCTGACCGCGACCGCGATCCGTGTCGTCGAGCACCTCGCCACCTACGGCAACCCCGACGGCTCCTCGACCTATCCCTCCGAGGCACGCCTGGCAGCCGACCTCGGGCTCTCCACCGGGACGGTCTCCCGGGCGGTCTGTGAGGCGGAGGACGCGGGCTGGCTCCGGGTGCTGCGCTGGCGGCCGATCCGCGACCCCGCGACCGGGTGCTGGAAGCGCCGGCACACCAACACCTACACCCTCTGTCTGAAGCCCGAGGGCGCCTCCCTCCTCGGGCGGCGTCGACACCGGAGACGAAGTGGCCCCCATCCCCTCGAGCACCGCCGTGCCCGCGAGGAGGAAGAGGCAGCCCGCAAGCGCGAGGAGATCGCGAAGCGCCTCGCCGCGGTCGAGGCCGAGCTCGAGGCCGCCCGCTCCCTCACCGCCCGACCGCTCCCCCCGCCGCTCCCCGAGCGCCCAGACACCGCCGAGGAGCCGGGAGGAGAGCCCACGCCCCCTCCGGTGCCCGACGAGGTCCGAGAGCGCTTCGCAGCCCTCCGGGCGGCCCTCGACGCCTCGGGCACGCATCCCCCACCGACACCGACACCGCCCCGCTAGTCGCCCGCACCGCCCTCCGGGGCGGTTCCGGCGCGCCCCGAGCTCACCCGCAGCGCCCTGCGAGCCCGTCCCCGGCGCTCCCCGGCCCGTTCGCGGCGCCGCCAGATCCCCTCCGGCGCCCCCCGAGGCTCCCTGACCTGCCCAGTTGGGGCATTCCCGCTGTTCGGTCCTAATTGCGCCTGGTCGCGGTAACCACTCCTACGGAGGTGGATAGAAACCACCCGGCTCCGTGAGGACAGCGACCGAGAACCATCACCAGCACTTCTTCCGAACGCTCGGGCTCCGCGAACAACGGAAACAGCGCGATGAGGGAAGCGGGCATCGCTTTTCGTGATGACCAGCGCCGGTGGAGATCGAAAGGGGTTGTCGTCGGCCGTGTGGCCGAGCTCCCGAACGGCCGAGCTCTCAGCGGCGAGCAAGCAGGCGACGCAGCGTGCTCAACGCCTCATCGGCCTCCACCGGAACGGGATCGTCGGCTTCCAACCGCTCGAGCACCCATGCGCGGACGAGCTGTGTGACCCCGACACCCTCGACGGCGGCCCGCTCCCGGAGACGCTCTACCACAGCGGGATCGAAGCGGAGCGCGAACGCAGACATCCGCCGCGGTCCCGTCTCCACCTCGACGGGGCGACCCCTTCCGAACTCCAGCTCGTCCGCCTCCTCGGCGTCGGTTTCGTAGCGTGCCGCTTGTTCGTCGCTCATCCTCGGCTCCTCTCCTCGAAGATGCGCCGCTCCCGAGCGGTTGCCGGCCGGGCCGTGACACAGACCGATCGTCCTGCGGGCGTCGGGAGCTCGCACACCACGAACAACAACCGTCCTGTCTCGGTCGGCCCCACCGCGATCAACCTTGGCCGGTGATGGCTGGTCTGGAGCTCCCAACGGGTTGCCCGGGCGAAGACCACCTCCTCGACCTCGGCCGGGACCACCGAGTGGCGAGCGATGTGTGCCTCGTTGTACTCGTCCCAGAGGAGCTCGACGACCCGCACGATCAACGGTATCACAAACGTATGACACTTGCGCGCCAGGAGGTGATGCCCCGTTACGGCTGCGCTTGTGCCGTTGGCAGCGCGCAGCCCCAGCTGAGTGGAGGTTGCCGGGTGCAGGCAGCCCAGAGCGCGAGCAGCCGATCGTCACACAACTAGAGTTACGTGCCTACGTGCCTACGTGCCTACGTGCCTACGTGCCTACGTGCCTACGTGCCTACGTGCCTACGTGGGCACGTAACTACTGGTCGAGGGTGTGCCGACTGGCGAGCTCGTGCGCAATAGCGGAGCGAACCAGCTCGACGAGCCGGCAGCCCTCTCGAGCGGCAATGAGTCGCAGCGTTCGGTAGGTCTCGTCGTCTACGTCGACCGACAGGCGATGCGGGTAGGGGTTGGGTCGGCCCGGCTCGGCGTGGGTCTGCCTGGTCCGTACCGGGGTGGCTTCGAGCTCGGTTTCGCCTGCTGTCGGGCCTACTCGGGATCCGCGCCGGCGCATGTTGGGGGCGGCCATCAGGCAACCTCGGCATCGGTCAGCGTCGCCCAGTGTGTCCCCTCTTCGATGCCCGGAATGACGCCCTGATCGGGGGTGAGGCCGATCTGGCCGGGTAGGTCCTGGTACTCGCTGACCCTGGTGCCGGGGAGATGGGCGGTGGTGGGGTCCTGGACGGCGGCGGTGAGGCAGCCGGGCCCCATTGTGTCGCGGCTCTCGATGTGCTCTTTGCTGGCAGGTTCGCTCTCATCGGGCATGGAGCAGCTCCTTGATCTGGGCGGCAGCCAGGTCGTAGCCGTAGGGCTCGGGGGGGAGCGGTCGGCCCCAGGCCACGGCCAGGGCCTCGCGCTGGGGGATGCGGGCCTCCAAGACAGTGACGTGCTCGTCAGCAAGAGCCTCGACTGTGGCCGCAAGAGAACGGGTGCCAGCCCGGACTTTCACCAGGAGCACGGCGGCCGGAGTGCCGAGCTGGGCAGCAACGTCCAAGGTGGCCCACGTGCGATCCATGTCCGCTGCGGTGGTGGCGGTGGGGATGACCACCAGATCGGCCACGGCTATCGCGGCATCGGTGATCCGGTGGTCCCGTGGGGAGCAGTCGATGACCAGCCGGTCCGCCTTGGGGAGCCGTTCGGCCAACTTCGGATCGGGCAGGTGGACTACGTCGATCCCGAGATCCCCACCCTCCTCAGCCGCCGCAGCGGACCAACCGAGTGCCGATCCCTGAGGGTCTGCATCGACGACCATCGCTGGAAGGAACCGGGCGAGGTAGACAGCGGTGGTCGTCTTGCCCGTTCCCCCCTTCAGGTTCGACACGGCCAGGATCATCTGCTCAACGTAACACGCTACTAGCGTAGGCACGTAGGCACGTAGGCACGTATCACGACGCGAACGGTCTGGCCCTGGCCGAGCGGCACAGGACGCGCGAAGGTGAGCTCGGCGTCACGACCACCTGCCGCTACCAACAGGAAGGACGCAGCGGGATGGCACCGAGGCGAGCGAGCGTGAGCGTGGGAGGCCTCGTCTACGACCGAACGGCAGAGCCGACGAGTACCGCCACGGCTTCGCCGGTCCCTTCGGCCGGGCCCGCGCCGACAGGTAGTCCTCGCTACCACCACTTCATGCCCACGGAACCAGCGACCAGGCAGAACGAAGCCCCGGCGACATGACCGAAGCCAGCGGTCCACCGGGGCAGTTCACGGCAAACCTACAACGTGAGAGCGGGCGGTGGTGGAGCGTCCGCCGCTGTCAGCGCCCGCCGAGCCATCCGCGGACCCTGGCGGTCCTCACCTGCCCCGGCCTCGCTCACTACCTCGACACCTCGAGCGATCTTCTCTCTGATCGAGCGACGACCTTGATGCCCGGGACGCTTCGCGGCGAGGAACCACACTCGTGGTGGAGTGGCATGCCGTCGAACCCTTGTCGAACTCGACCGGTCGTTGGGGGCCGGATGGTCAGAATGACTCCTCGAGGAGGCAGCGGCGAGCGGAGCCGTGCGTGCGCGTGGGCGTCGAGCGTGCCGGGCCACCGCGATCGCCGTCTCCGGGGCTGGCAGGTCCTGAGCCCATGCCAGAGGAAGGATCCAGCGGGATGGCACCGAGGCGAGCGAGCGTGAGCGTGGGAGGCCTCGTCTTCGACCGGGCGGACTACGACCGGGAGGGCGACGTCCTCTACCTCCACGTCGGGGCCGCTCGTCCTGCGGCCCGCTCGGAGGAGACCCCCGAGGGCCACGTCGTGCGCTACGACGAGGCGGGGCAGGTGATCGGCCTCACGATCGTGAACGCTCGCTTCCTCTTCGACCGAGACGGCACGCTCCGGGTGACGCTCGCGCCCCTCGAGGTCGCGACGGCGGACCTCGAAGAAGCCCTCCGCCGGGCCGGCTGAGGCTATCCCGCGGCGAAGGCCCGCTCAGCGTCTCCGACCACGAGCGCGACGAGCCGGCGGTAGGCGGCGGCCCCGGCGTCGTCGAGCACGACGCGCGCTCCGGGCTCGGTCGGCCAGGCGGCGAGGAGGACCGCCTGGACCTCTCGCAGCGCTGCCTCGGCGACCCTGCGCTCCTGACCGGTCTGCATCCCGGCACGCACGTCGTCGGGCATCGAGCATTCGATCAGCGAGAGCGCAGCGCTCGCCCCGCGCACCCGGGCGTCGAGCTCACCCTGGGAGGTGGCGTCGATGCCGGCGAGGACGAGGGGGAGCCAGCGCGAGGCGCTCGGACACCGGAGCAGGAGACCGAGCTCGTGTCCGTCGGGGGCGACGAAGGTGGGCGCCCGGTCCCGGGCGGCTCGCAGTGCCTCGGCGAGCTCACCCGCCGCGCACGCAGCGCTGTCGAGGCGAATCGCGTCCTCCTCGGTAGCTCTCTCGGCGGCACGGAGCGCGTCCTCCACCCGCGAGACCACCTCGGCGAGCTCGTCCAACGGGTCGGGGATCAGCGCCACGACCGAAGCCTACGACCCGGCTGCGACAGCCCTCGCCGGCGCGGCCGAGCCGCCACGTTGCACGCGACGCGCGCTGCGTGCTCGCCCCCGGTCGCCAGCGCGACGCGCCCTGCACCGGGTCTCGCCCCGCCCCGCCCCCAGATGCCGTCCGCGCACCCACGGTTCGGACGCACCACGGCGGCATCGGAGCGCCCGGAGCGCCCGTCCCCCACGCGACCCACCCACCGAAGCCCACCCCCCTGGAACGTCTCCTGCGCCGCTCCCGTCCCGCCCCCGTCCCTCGCTTCTCTCGCCCAACCGCCTCCCCGTCCCACCCTCGCCATCCGTTCGCCCACCCTTCGCGAACATCGAGAAGCACTTCAAACACACTCTGGCACTCTCAGTGCGGTAGGGTCTTTCGGTGTTCTCGATCGGCCGCATCGGTGCCGGCGCGGGCTGCACCTACCTGACGGGTCAGGTCGCGAGCGGCGACACCCCCCGGGTGGACGAGACCCTCCTCGACTACTACGAGCGCTCCGGCTACCCAGCGGGGGAGTGGGTGGGGAGCGCTGCCGTGGTGCTCGGGCTCGCGGGCCGGGTCGAGGAGACGGACATGGAGGCACTCTTCGGACGTTGCGTCGACCCCCGGGACGGCGCCCAGCTCGGCCGGCGCCTCCCCACCTACCGAAGCGTCGAGGAGCGCGTGGCGGAACGCCTGGCGGCCCTCGGAGACGCTGTCGACGAGGTGGCCCGGGAGGCGATCGCGGCAGAGGAGGTCGCGAAGGGCACCCCCCAGGCGGTGACGGGCTTCGATCTCACCTTCTCCGCACCGAAGTCGGTCTCGGTGCTCTTCGCACTCGGGGACAGAGAGACCCGAGAGGTCATCCGGGAGGCACACGAGACCGCCTGGCGGGAGGCGTTCGCCCACTTCGAGCGCGAGGTCG
This sequence comes from Actinomycetes bacterium, assembly GCA_021791675.1. Taxonomy (GTDB): domain Bacteria; phylum Actinomycetota; class Acidimicrobiia; order Acidimicrobiales; family JAKAOS01; genus JAJYWE01. The sequence goes on from JAJYWE010000092.1 coordinate 7,238, forward strand.
CAGCGACGCGCCTCGGTGCGGGTGGGGTCGCCCAGGTCGAGGTGCGCGGCGTGACTGCGGCGTCCTTCGAGCACTTCGCGTCCCGGGCGGGCGATCCCCAGCTGCACACCCACGTGGCCACCTCGGTCATGGTCCAGACCCGAGACGGCCGCTGGCGCCGCCTCGACTCCCGCGCCCTCTACCGAGCCTCCGCGACCCTCCGCGAGCGCTACACCGACCGCCTCTTCGCCGAGCTCGCCCGCCGCCTCGGCGCCGGGATGACGCACCGGCGCTCGGGGCGCTCCGAGCACCTCGTGCCCGAGGTCGCCGGCGTCCCCGAAGACCTCCTCCGGGCCTTCTCGGCCCGGGCGGAGGCGATCAACGAGGCACTCGCGCACCTCAGCGCCGACTACCACGCCCGGCACGGCTACGCACCGGATGCCCCCACCACGACCCGCCTCGCCCAGCAGGCGACCCTCGCCACCCGGAAGCCCCCGGCATCCCGCAGCCTCGCCGCGGCGAGCGAGGCGTGGCGCTCCCGGGCGGCCGGCGTGCTCGGGATCCCCGAGGACCGACTCGGCGCGCACCTCGCCCGCCTCGTCCGCGAGGCTCGGGGAGCGAGACCCCGGGTCGCCCCCGAGGAGGCGCTCCCCGCCCTCGCGGCCTCGGTGCTCACCCACCTGGAGGGCCGCGCTGCCACCTGGAGCGGGAACGACCAGGCGGCCGCGGTGGCGAGGGTGCTCCGGGAGGCGGGCTGGCGGAGCGACCCCGGGGAGCTCGCCCGCCTCGGTGCCGTCGTGGCGGCGCTCCCGGAGCTCGTGGCGATCGGCCCGCCGCCCGACACCGTCCCCGAGGCGCTCCGCCGCAGCGATGGGAGCTCGGTCTTCACCCGCCGGGGCGAGGAGCGCTTCTCCTCCACCCGCATCCTCGCAGCGGAGGAGCGTCTCGTCTCCCTCGCCGGCTCCCGTCGCCCCGATCCCCGCCGGGAGGGCTCTCCCTTCGCCGGCCTCGACGACGAGGAGCTCTCCCGGCTCGCTTCGCGGACCGAGGCACACCTCGCCGAGCTCGACGCCGAGGTGGCGAGGCTCCGGGCAGAGCCGGACGTGGCGGTTCCCGCTCCGGGCCGTGTCGCCGAGGGGGTGTCGGAGGCCTTCGCCGCGGCGGAGCGACTCGCCGCTCGCATCGGTGAGCTCGACGCCCGCCTCGACGCCCGTGGCCTCGCCCGCCCACGCGGGAGGACACG
>JAJYWE010000093.1:0-5072 GCA_021791675.1 Actinomycetes bacterium
AGCCACCGTCGCCCGCCCGTTGCCCCGGTGCCCGTCACCTATGCAGTGACGCCGTGCCCCTCGGGCACCCGCTCCGCAGGCGGCGGCGGGCCCGGCGGCGTCCCGTCCCCGAAGGGTCGTCCGGGCAGTGCCTCCCTCCCGTGGGGAGCGAGCCAGCCGGACAGGTCCGGTCCAGCCGGGACGATGCGGGTGGGGTTGATCGAGGCGTGGACCTCGTAGTAGTGGCGCTTGATGTGCACGAAGTCGACCGTGTCGCCGAAGCCGGGCGTCTGGAAGAGGTCCCTCGCGTACGCCCACAGCACCGGGAGCTCGGTCAGCTTGGCCCGGTTGCACTTGAAGTGCCCGTGGTAGACGGCGTCGAAGCGGACGAGCGTCGGGAACAGGCGGATGTCCGCCTCGGTGATCGTGTCGCCGACGAGGTAGCGGCGTCGCTCGAGCCGCTCCGAGAGCCGGTCGAGCCGGGAGAAGAGCCGCCCGAAGGCCTCCTCGTAGGCACGCTGGCTCCTCGCGAAACCAGCCCGGTACACCCCGTCGTTGACGTCGCGGTACACCTCCTCCGCGACCGAGAGGATCTCGTCCCGGTGGGACTCGGGGAGCAGGTCCGGAGCGCCGGGGCGGTGGAAGGCTCGCCACTCGGTCGAGAGGTCGAGCGTCATCTGCGCGAAGTCGTTGGTCGCGACCTGGCCTGTCGTGGTGTCGACGATCGCAGGGACGGTGATCCCGCGGTCGTAGTCGGGGAAGCGGGCGAGGTAGGCGTCACGGATGCGCTCGATGCCGAGCACGGGATCGCGGCCGCCCGGGTCGAGGTCGAAGGTCCAGCTCCGCTCGTCGTGGGTCGGTCCGCAGACGCCGAGGGAGATCGCTCCCTCGAGCCCGAGGAGCCGGCGGACGATGACCGAGCGATGTGCCCACGGGCAGGCCCTGCTCACCACCAGCCGGTAGCGACCTGGCTCGACGGGGTAGCCGTCCCGCCCGTCGGCGGTGATCCGCGTCGTGATGTAGCGGCGGTCCCGGTCGAAGGTGCCCGTGACCCCTGCAGCCGCCGACCGCTCGGCCGGCAGTGCTGCGTCCGCGGCCCCCCTGACCCCGCCCGTCTGCACGGCGGCGGTCGCCCTCCGATCCCCGCCTTCCTGCTCAGCGGCCGTCATGTCCCTCTCCCCGTCCGTGTGCTCTCGTGCGCCCATGCCCGCGACCTCCTCACCTGCCACCGCCGTCGACCACGTTCGCTCACCGCCTTCCCTCGCCACCTTCACTCACCACCCTTGCCGCTCCGCGCGAAGCCGTCGGCACCGAGCCCGAGGATCCAGCCCTCGACGTCGAGGACGGCAGGCCCGGGCCGTGCCGGCGGAGGCGGGAGCGCCTCGCCGTGCGCCAGGACCTCGAGCATGCCGAGCAGCCCGACGAAGGCGTCGAAGCCGTCCTCGCCCCCCTGGGCGAAGCCGTCCGCGATGGCAGCCGATGCAGCGTCGCTCGGGCAGGCCCCGACGGCGTGCGCGAGCTGGTGGATCCCGCCGCCCTGGGCTCTCCGCCCCTCCACGGTTCGCTTGGACCAGCGCGGGCTCCCGGGAGCGGACGGGAGGAGCCGTCGACCCATGGACGGCCACGCCTCGGCGACGACCAGGTGACGAGTGGCGAGGAGCTCGTCCAGCTCGCCGTCGAACGGCCAGAGTCCGACGGCTGGATTCCCATGAGCATCCCCGCGCTCGCCTCGCCGCCTCGGTCCCGACCCCGTGGAGGCGGACACCTCGCCAAGCCAGCCCTCGGGGCTGGAAGCCGTAGGGGGGGAGGCGACGAGGGGCAGGAGCAGCTCCCGCCAGCCGGCGAGCGCAGCCTTGCCCACCTGGCGCGGACCGAGCGTCCAGAAGAGCGCCTCGGCCCCCGCAACGCGATCGCAGGTTCGCCAGAGCGCCGCGAGTGGGAGCCCGAGCGCGGCGGCGTGGTCTGCACGGCGTGCCGCGCCCGGAGGGACACGGCCCGCCGGATAGAACGGCCGCGCCAGCGAGACCTCACCGAGCGTCGTCGCGATCTCGCCCAGGCCGCCGAACGCGCCCTCCGAGCCGAGGCCCGCGAGGAGCGCTCGGAAGGAGCGAAGGCCGGCCTTCGCTGCGTAGGCGGCCGGGATGCCGAGCGGGAAGTCCACACCGAGCAGCACCGGGGAGCCGTCGCCGCCCAGGACGCCGAGCGCCTCGAGCGCCGACGCGGCCGGCTCTGGCACCTCGATCTCGTAGTGCCCCGCCGGTGCACGACGAGCCACCGCGACCCAACGCTTTCTCGGGGCGACGCTCCAGTCGGCGCAGGCGACGACGGCGGGCGCCAGGTGGCTCCGGCCGCCCGGGGGCCCTGCATCCGGACCGCAAGGCCCCCGCAGGCTTGCATCCCCACCCGAACCCCGGGACCTCGGGAGTCCTGCATCCGGGCTCCGGGGGCCGTGGCAGGATGGCGGAGTGACGACCCTCGACCCCTCCGTGTTCGACCCCACACGACTCAGCCTGTCCGACCTGCGCCATCGGCGCAGCCTCAAGTGGTCGGCCTACGGCCCGGAGCTCCTCCCGGCCTGGGTTGCCGAGATGGACTTCGAGCTGGCAGAGCCGATCCGCTCGATGCTGCGCGACGTCGTCGACCGCTCGGACCTCGGGTACCCTCCGCGCGCTGCCGCCACGTCGGTCCGGGAGTCCTTCGCCCGGCGGATGGCGGACCGGTTCTCGTTCTCGGTCGACCCGGACCTCGTCCTCGTGCTCTCGGAGGTCGTGCAAGGCATTGCACTCGCTGTCGACACCCTGACCGAGCCGGGTGAGGGCGTGCTCGTGCAGACCCCCGTCTACCCGCCCTTCCTGGAGGTCGTCCGACAGGCCGGCCGCAGGCTGGTCGAGACGCCGCTCGCCGAAGGCCCCGAGGGCTTCGGCGTGGACTTGGAGGAGTTCGAGCGCGTCGTGCGGGCCGAGCGGCCGGCGATGCTCCTGCTCTGCCACCCCCACAACCCGACGGGTCGTTCGTTCACCGCAGCCGAGCTCGCGGCGGTGGGGCGGATCGCCGCGGAGGCCGGGATGGTCGTGGTGAGCGACGAGATCCACGCCGACCTGGTCTTCGACGGCCGGCGCCACGTGCCGATGGCGGTTGCGGCACCCGAGGTGGCGCCGCGCTGCGTGACGCTCTCGTCGGCCTCCAAGGCCTTCAACCTGGCTGGGCTGCGCTGTGCGGTGGGCGCGGCGGGCTCGGCCGAGCTGCTCCGGCGCCTCGAGGCACGCCCGGCCCACCTGCGCGGGGGTCTCTCCTCGCCGGGCATGTGGGCGACGGTCGTCGCCTGGGAGGAGTGTGGGGACTGGTTGGAAGGCGTCGTCGCCTACCTCCAGGAAGGGCGGGACCAGGTCGACCGAGCCCTCGCGGCGATGCCGGGGGTCTCCTGGCACGCTCCGGAGGCGACCTACCTGGGTTGGCTCGACTTCAGCGAGAGCGGCCTCGGGCCGGATCCTGCACCGTGGGTCGAGGAGCACGCGGGCGTCGTCTGTTCTCGCGGGCTCGACTTCGGCTCGCCCGGCGCCCACCATGCGCGACTCAACTTCGCGACCTCACACGACGTGCTCGAGGCAATCCTCGAACGGCTCGCGAGCGCGCTCCGCTCGAAAGCCTGAGCTGTGCGCGCCGAGGATGCCGGAGATGGCTGGCGGCGCGCCTCGCCTCGGTTGGCAACGCTCCGGCGCCTCGAGGCGGCGGTCGTCGGCGTGCTCGCCGCCGCGGTCGCACTCGCGATCGGCCTCGAGCTCGCCTCGGCAGTCGCGCTCGGAACCGGCCTCGCGGTCGTGGCGGCCGCGTGGGCCATCGGGGACGTGCTGCTCCGCCGGCGTGCGCGCTCGTGGCGCTACCAGGAGCGCCCCGAGGACCTCGTCATCGCGCGCGGCCTGCTCGTCCGTCGTCTCTCGGTGGTCCCCTACGGGCGGATGCAGCTCGTGGACGTGACTGCGGGCCCGGCAGAGCGCCTGTTCGGCCTCGCAACGGTGAAGATGCACACAGCGGCTGCCACGAGCGACGGGCGGATCCCCGGGCTCGAGGCGGTTGAGGCGGCCCGTCTCCGGGACCAGCTGGCGGCGCTCGGGGAGTCCAAGGCGGCCGGCCTGTGACGCCGGGTGTCGCCTGCTCCCGAGTGCGCGCCGGAGTTCGCCCAGCCGGCCATCTTCGCCCATGAGCACCCCCCCACCCGCCTTCGCCGACTCGGACCCGGCCGGATCCGGAGCGGGGGTCGCCGTTGGGCCCTGGCGTCGGCTCCACCCGCTCTCGCCGCTCATCCGCTTCTCCCGCAGCGTCACCGGCCTCGCGGTGATCCTCGGGCTCGGACAGATCCAGCGCTCGCCGGGGTCGTCCGGCGAGACGTTCGCGGACCTCGTGCTCATCGGTGCCGTCCTCGCAGCCGGGGTCGTCGCGTGGCTGGTCACCCGCTGGCGTATCGAGGCGACGAGCCTCCGGATCGACTCGGGGCTCTTCCGGCGCCGGTCCCGGCAGGTCCCGCTCTCCCGGTTGCAGGCTGTCGACGTCGTACAGCCGACGGTCGCTCGCTTCATCGGCCTCGCGGAGCTGCGCTTCCGAGTGGCCGCAGGGCACTCCGACGTGCGCCTCGCCTTCCTCGGTGAGCGGGAGGCGACGGCGCTGCGTGCCCAGTTGCTGGCCATGGCGAACGGGCTGGGGGCTGCGACGCCACCGCCGCCCGTCCGGCCGCTCGTCTCGGTGCCGACCGGCCGGCTCGTCTGGTCGGTCGCGCTCTCGGATCTGGGCCTCGTGGCGGTGGCGGTCGTCCTGGCGGACGCCGTCCTCCTCGCCACGGCACCGCGCGCGGCCGCGGTGGGTGTCGCCGTGACGGTGGCGGTCCTGGTCGGGACGGTCGGCCCGGCGGTGCGGCGGGTGACCAGCGAGGCTGGTTTCGCGTTGGGGGAGGCGCCGGACGGGCTGCGCGTCCGCTGCGGGCTCCTCGCGACCGTGCACGAGACGGTCCCACTGCGGCGCATCCAGGCCGTTCGCTGGATCGAGCCGCTCCTCTGGCGGCCCTTCGGGTGGTGCCGCCTCGAGGTCGTGGTCGCCGGCAC
>JAJYWE010000093.1:5172-8438 GCA_021791675.1 Actinomycetes bacterium
CGGCGCATCGCCGTCGCGTTGCGCACACGGGATCGGGCCGAGGCGGAGGCGCTCCTCGTCGCGCTGACCGCAGCCAGCCAGGCAGCGAGGGCTCGCGAGCGGCACGCGACGCTGCCTCCCCCAGGGGCTCCACCCCAGCCCGCCCCGCTCTGAGCGGCCCGGCGCCTCCACCCCGAGCCGCCCGACCCCGACTCGCCCCACTCCGAGCGGCCCCGCCGCTCCGTGCGCGCGACGCGCGGGCCTCGCTCCCGGAGCCGTCGGGTCGTAGACTCTCCCGTTGGTGGAACTCGTCGTCCTCCTCTTCGTCCTGCTCGCCGTCGTGGTCGTCGGGACGGCGGTCGGGGGCACCGTGCTCCTCGCGACGGCTGCCGCGACGACGTGGCAGCGGTTCGCGCGTCCTGGCCAGCTCGTCGCCGGCCAGCGGGTGCCACTTCGGTGGCGGTGGTCCCCGAGCGCCGTAGCCCTGCTCCATCGACGCCTGCTCTGTGCCGTCCAGACCGTCGAGGAGGCGTGGGGGGCGATCGAGCGGGCGCGCGAGCCGATGCCGGTTCCCCATCCGGGGCCCCGCGAGGGCGTCCTCGGCGTGGTCACAGGCCGCCGGCGTCGGCCGGCGGCCCCACCGGAGGATCCCTGGGCAGGCCTCCGGCGTGACGTGCTCGGTCTCGCCGTCCAGGTCGACCAGCGCCTCGTCCGGGCGGACGCGCTCCAGGGACAGGTACGCAGCCAAGTCCTGCCCTCGTTGGACGCCGCAGTCCAGGAGGTCGAGGCGCTCGCGGCGCGCTTTGCGTCGAGTGTCCAGCACCGCCTTGCGGCCGGTCGCCACGCCGAGCCGGGTGCGCCGAGCCAGGATCCGGCCGTGACGGCGATCCACGAGCGCCTGGACGCGCTCGACGAGGTCGTGGAGCGGTTCGGCCCCGGCGGACCTGCGGCGGGCTGGTAGACGGGCTGTGGACGACCCGTCCAGCGCCGCGGCCATTCCCGTGTTCCTGGTGGACGACCACGAGGTGGTCCGGGCCGGAGTCCGGGCGTTGCTCCAGTCGGAGGGGGACATCCGGGTGGTGGGCGAGGCCGGGACGATCGCCGACGCGCTCGCGCGGGTCCCCTCCTCGGGGGCACAGGTCGCGATCCTCGACGTGCGGCTCCCTGACGGCAACGGGGTCGAGCTCTGCCGGGAGCTGCGGTCCCGCCAGCCCGAGCTCCGCTGCCTCATGTTGACTTCGTTCCCCGACGACGAGGCGCTCTTCGACGCCATCATGGCCGGGGCGTCGGGTTACCTCCTGAAGGAGGTCCGGGGCCGCGACCTGGCAGCGGACGTCCGCCACGTTGCCCAGGGCGGCTCGCTCCTCGACCCGGCGCTCACCGCACGGGTCCTCGAGCGCCTGCGCCGCCCGAGCGAGCCCGACGAGCTGGCGCGCCTCAGCCCCCAGGAGCGCAAGATCCTCGACCTCATCGCCGAGGGCTACACGAACCGCCAGATCGCGGAGCGGGTCTACCTGGCAGAGAAGACCGTGAAGAACTACGTGTCGTCGCTGCTCATGAAGCTGGGGATGCAGCGACGGAGCCAGGCAGCCGCCTACGCTGCCCGGCTGGCGGCGCAACGGTCGCCACGGAGCTCCTGACGGTCTGCCGGGTTGCCCGGCCGGCCTCTCGTTCGGAGGCGATGTGAACGGCGGTGAAGTTGTCGCGGCGCTGCTCGCCGCAGGTGGGGTGGAGCGTTGTTACACGGTCCCGGGCGAGAGCTTCCTCGAGCTCCTCGATGCCGTCGAGGAGCGCCCCGATCTGATGCTCGTCTCCACCCGGCACGAGTCCGGCGCGGCCTTCATGGCGGACGCGGATGCGAAGCTGACGGGCCGGCCTGCCGCCGTCTTCGGGAGCCGGGGGCCCGGCGCTGCGAACCTGGCGATCGGCGTCCACACCGCCCGTCAGGACTCGACGCCCATGTTGGTCGTCCTCGGCCAGGTGCCGACGGCCCACCTCGGGCGCGAAGCCTTCCAGGAGGTGGACCTCGCGGCGATGTTCGCGCCCCTGGCGAAGGCGAGCTTCCGGGTGGGTCGTGCCGACCGGCTCGGGCCGGCCGTCACCGAGGGGCTGCGGCTCGCGAGCCAGGGCCGACCCGGCCCGGTCGTGCTCGAGGTCCCGGCCGACCTCTTCGGGGGCGCGCTCGACTCGTCCGTCACGCCGGCGGCGCCCGACCAGGTTGCGGGACCTGGCTCGGTAGCGGCAGCTGACCTCGCACTGGCAGCCGGCTCGGCAGCGACACGCGAGCCCGCAGTGGCATCCGACGCCCAGGGTCCGGATCCTCGCCAAGTCGAGCGGATCGCCTCTGCGCTCCTGGCAGCGGCGCGCCCGGTCTGCATCCTCGGCGCCGGGGCTCGGCGGGCCCGCGCGGAGGTCGTCGCCCTCGCCGAGACGTTCCAGCTCGGCGTCTACACGGCCTTCCGCCGTCAGGATGCGTTCCCGAACGACCACCCGCTCTACCTCGGGCATCTCGGGCTCGGCTGCGCGGAGGGGGTCCGGGCCGCCCTCGAGGCGGCCGACCTGGTGCTGGTGCTCGGGAGCCGGCTCTCCGAGGTGACGACCCAGGAGTGGACCCTGCCCCGGCCGTCGACCCGCGTCATCCAGGTGGACCTGGACCCGGGGGTCCTTGGCGCGAGCCACGCGCTCGAGCTCGGCGTCGTGGCCGATGTCGGGGCGACGGCGCGTGCCCTCGTCGGGGCGGCCGGCCGGCACGAAACGGGAGAGCGTGGAGCGAGTGCCCCGCGCCCGTTCCCCGACGACGGCTCGGCCAGGGCGCAGGACTGGTCCGCAGCTCACGCCGCCTACCTCGCCGACGCCGCCCTTCCCGACCCGAGCGCGACCGGACCGGCGGGCCGCCAGGCCGGAGAGGGCGCCCGGGTCCACCCCGCGGCCGTGATCGCTTCGCTCGCCGCGACGGCACCGGAGGGTGTCGTCGTGGCCAACGACGCCGGGAACTTCGCCGCCTTCCTCCACCGCCACTGGTGCTACCGCGCGCCGCTCAGCCAGCTCGCACCCACCTCCGGGGCGATGGGCTACGGCGTGCCGGCTGCGGTCGCAGCCTGCTTGGCGGCGCCCGGCCGTCCGGTGCTGGCGCTGGCAGGCGACGGCGGCGTGCTCATGACCGGCAACGAGCTCGAGACGGCGACCCGCCTCGGCCTGGCTCCGGTGGTCGTCGTGATGCGAAACAGCCTCTACGGCACCATCGCCACCCACCAGCTCAGGTCCTTCGGTCGCACGGCCGCCGTCGA
>JAJYWE010000094.1 GCA_021791675.1 Actinomycetes bacterium
GGCATCTCGGCGCGCAACTGGTCGAGGGTGACGAAGCCGAGGTCGAGCGCGACCGACGAGCTGACGCAACAGGCCGGCCCAACAGGCCGGCCCGACAAAGGAGCCGTTCAAAGGGTCTGAGCCGACGTGACGCTGGGAACTGGTGCGACGCCAACGGCTGGTGCGACGCCAACGGCTGGTGCGACGCCAACGGCTGGTGCGACGCCGTGGGCCCGCAGAGCCCGCCTGCCCGCCGAGTGCGCTTCCTCTTGGCGTGGGGGTGCCGTAGCGCCCCCAGCCGTGCCGGTGGGTCAGCGGCGCCAGTGCGCCAGGTCGACAGGGTCCCGGACGAGGAACCGGCCGTGCCCCGCCCGGCCGACGAAGCGGTCTCCGCTCACGAGGGGGACACCCCGGCTCAGGACGGTGTCCACACCGCCCTCGAGGACCATTCCCTCGTAGGGCGAGCTGTCGACCGCCATGTGGTGCGAACGAGCTCCGAGCACCGTCGTCCGGGCGGGGTCGTAGACAACGATGTCCGCATCGGCACCGGGCAGCAACGACCCCTTTCTCGGCCAGAGGCCACAGAGACGGGCCGGCGCGCTCGAGACCAGCTCGACCCATCGCTCGAGCGTGATCGTGCCGCGAACGACCCCCTGGTAGAGCAGGTTCAGCCGGTACTCCAGTCCAGGAAGGCCGTTCGGGATACGGGAGAAGTCCGTCGCGCCGACGAGGGCGCGATCTGCGCGACAGAACGGACAGTGGTCCGTGGCTACCACCGAGAGGTCACGCCGCGCGAGCCCGCGCCAGAGTGCGCGGCGATGGCGCTCGGTCCTGAGAGGCGGTGAGCACACGAAGTCTCGCCCGTCCGGCCCTGCGAGGAGGGATTGGTCCAGGAAGAGGTACTGCGGACAGGTCTCACCGACCACGGGCTGGCCGGCGTGCCGGGCTCGGCGAACCTGCGAGACGGCTTCTCTCGTCGACAGGTGGACGAGGTAGAGGGGGCAGCCTGCGATGCGGGCGAGCGCAATGGCTCGGTGCACCGCTTCGCCCTCCAGGGCGGGTGGACGGGTTGTGGCGTGGGCCGGCGGGGCGGTCTCCCCGCGTTCGATCGCTTGGGCGACGAGGAGGTCGATCGCTATCCCGTTCTCGGCGTGGACCATGCACACCATGCCGGTTCGCGCCGCAGCCTGCATCGCAGCGAGGATCTGCCCGTCGTCGGCGTAGAGTCGCCCCGGGTAGGCCATGAAGACCTTGATGCTCGTGACCCCCTCCCCGACCAGCTGCTCCAGGTCGGCGAGCGCGCGGTCGCTCACGTCCGAGAGGATCATGTGGAAGCCGTAGTCCACGGCTGCGTGCTCTGCCGCACGAGCTTGCCACTCGGCGAGTCCTACCAGTGGACTGTCTCCGCGGGGCTGCACGGCGAAGTCGACCACGGTGGTGGTACCGCCCCACGCTGCGGCGGTCGTTCCTGTCTCGAAGGTGTCAGACGATCGGAGCGCACCGAGCGGCATCTCGAGGTGGGTGTGGGCGTCGACCCCGCCCGGGATCACGAGCTTGCCCGTCGCGTCGATCCGCCGGAGCCCGTCGTCGGCGCCGAGTCCCTCTCGAACGCTCCCCGAGGTACCGGGTGCGAGGAGCGCAACGACGCGCCCGTCACGGACGAGTACGTCTGCGGGAAGCGACCCGGCGTCGGTCACGACCGTCCCGTGCTCGATGAGCAGCGGCTCGGTCGGGCCCGGCTGGCGCGGCTCGGAAGGCGCGCCCGGCGGTTCCCGGACCGGCGGTTCCCTCACCGGCGGGCCCAGAGCTGACGGGCTCGCGTGGCGAGCTCCTGCCTCGCCGCCGGAAGGTCGACTCGCACGAGCGCGCCCGAGTCGACGACCCGCTGGCCGGCCACCAGGAGTGTCCGAACGGTCCGCCCCGGGCCGAGGACCAACGCAGCGAGTGGGTCGTCCATGTCGGGTGCGTCCGAGAGGTCCCAGACGGCGAGGTCCGCCCGAGCACCCTCGACCAGGAGGCCGACGTCGGGCATGCCGAGGCACGCCGCCCCACCGCTGGTTGCGAGCTCGAGGGCGTCCGGCGGTCCGAAGGCCCCCGGGTTGCCGGTTGCGAGCCGCGCGAGCACGAGCGCTTGGCGGAGCTCGGGCTGGAGCGCCCCGACTTCGTTCGATGCCGCTCCGTCGACGCCGAGACCGACGGGCGCGCCGGCCTTGCGGAGTGCCGGCACGGGACAGATCCCGGATCCGAGGCGGCCGTTCGAGCTCGGACAGTGCGCAACACCGGTCCCCGCCTCGCCGAGCCGAGTGATCTCGGCGGTGTCGAGATGAATCCCATGCGCGATCCAGGTCGTCGGGGCAATCCAGCCGAGGTCCTCGAGCACCGCTACCGGTCGCATCGCGTACTGAGCGAGGGCAGCCCGTTCCTCGTCGAGGGTCTCCGCGAGGTGGGTGTGCAGGCGCACCCCGAGGCGCGCCGCGAGGGCGGCCGACTCGCGTAGCAGCTCGCGCGAGACGGAGAAGGGGCTGCACGGCGCCAAGTTGACCCAGACCCGCTCGGCGTCGTGGAGCCGGGACACGACCTCCTCACAGGAGCGGAGGATGTCGTCGGTCTCCTCGACCACCGAGTCGGGCGGGAGCCCTCCGTGTCGCTCGCCGAGATCCATCGAGCCCCGCGACAGGTGGAGCCGGACGCCAACTCGTCCTGCGGCGAGGGCGATCGCGTCGAACACGCTGTCGTCGCCACCTGGCACGAGGTAGTGGTGGTCGGCCACCGTCGTGGTCCCCGAGCGCGCGAGCTCCGCGAGGCCGACCAGCGCGGCGGCGTGGACGTCCTCCGGACGCATCCGCGCCCAGACCGGATAGAGCGTCTGCAGCCACCCGAACAGGCCCTCGTCGACCGCCCGGCCTCGAGTGAGCCACTGGTAGAGGTGGTGGTGGGTGTTGACGAGCCCTGCCGTCACGAGGCACCCTCGGCAGTCGATCACGTCGTCATCCGCGATCCCGCCGACCGCCCCGACCGCGACGATCCGGCCGTCGACCACGGCGATGTCAGCCTCGCGGACGACGGGGGGGAGCTCGTGCCCGAGGTTGCGATCCGGGCTCGGCGAGCGCTGCTCGGAGCGAACCAGGGGGGTACGAGCCGGTTGCCGAGGCGCTGCGATCCAACCGCCCCGAAGCACCGTTCGAGGTGGGGTCGGGCTCGCCTGGTTCACCGCGCCGACTCCTCCGGCGGGTACGGGTCCGCCAGCGGTGCCTCCGGCGGCGGGGTGCCCCCTTCGCCCACGGGGTCGATGACGCCTTCGGGCGCACGACCAACGATCTCGCGGTAGGAGAGCGGGTCGGTCGCGCCCTCCGTGGAGAGCACGACCGCGGCGGTATCGTCGCGGAGTCCGAGAGCCTCGCGCCAAGGCCCAGCCTCGGGGGTTCCGACCAGTTCCAGGAGTCCGCCCAGTGCTGCCGCGCCCGTCTCGCCGGCCACGACACCTGCGTCGGCGAGCACGCGCATTGCCTCGCGAGCTCGATCGTCTGGGATCGCGACGAGGACATCGACCCCACCGGCGACGAGCGGCCAGGCGGCGAGGGAGGGCGTCTCGCAGTTCAGGCCCACCATGATCGAGGGGCGAAAGTCCGTGAGCGTCCGTGGTCCCCCGTGGCGCACCGACGCGAGCATGGAGTCCGCTCCGACGGGTTCCACGCCGAGCAGGATGGGCGCGGCGGCTGCGTTCGGACTGCGGTAGTGACGGACCGCAGCCGCGGCGAGTGCTCCAACACCGATGGGGAGCACCACGAGGCCGGGAACGCTACCGAGCTTGCCGAGCTGCTCGTCGAGCTCCGCGAAGAGCGTGTCGTATCCGTCACTCACCCACCTCGGTATCGTGTCGTAACCTGGCCAGGATGTGTCCGCGACGACCAGCGTCCGACCGCTGGCGTCCGCCTCGCCGTCCTGCGCCGCCACCGCGACCGCTCTGTCGTACTCGCCATCCACGACTGCGCACGTCGCACCCTCCGCCTGGACGGCGGCGATCCGGGCTGCAGCGGTGCCCCGCGGGACGTAGATCCTGCAGGCGACGCCGAGCCAGCGCGCAACCGCGGCGACTGCTCTGCCATGGTTCCCGTCGCTCGCTGCGACCAGCGCAAGCCCGGGGAGTCGGCTCGTCAGCGCACGGAGACGGTCGAGGCTGGACCACGACTCGAGGGGCAGGTCGAAGCGCTGCTCGAGGAGCCTTGCGATCGCCCACGAGGCGCCGAGCACCTTGAACGACGGAAGGCCGAACCGCGCCGATTCGTCCTTCGCGAACAACTGGTCGATGTCCAGCCGTCTCGCCACTTCGGCGAGGGGACGGAGCGGCGTCACGCGGTAGCCAGGCAGCCTGCGGTGGAAGGCGAGCGCCTCGCCCGACGGAGGGTCGACCGCGGCTCCACGGAGACTTCCAGGTGTGACCAGCGGGTTCCGAATGGCGTCTTGGACGATCACCTCACCGTAGTGGCGGGATCAACAAAGTGTCAAGATTGGGGCGCGGGTTGTGGATGGTCATCGCACCGTGCTGACCTGCACGGTGACCCGCGTGGCACCAGCCTCGAACGCGTCGGAGAGCACGGTGGCGATCGCTTGGACCACGGCGAGGGACTCCCCGGTCAGGGTGTCGCCGAAGGGCCCCACGTCGACCGCCGCCCCGGAGCGGCGAGCCGCCGCACTCGCAGCTTCGACGTGGGGACCACGGCTGCCCGGCACGAACGGCTCGACGGTGACTTCCGCACGGAGCTCCACGGCGTGAGCGTATCGCTCGCCGCAGCGCCCGGGAGGCCCGGCCTCGCCTGTCCACGGGCGTCCTCGCCGACCGGACCACGCCCGGCCTCGCGCCCCGACGCGCCTGCGCCTGACGTCGTCCACCCGACGTCACCCGTCGTCGTGGAGGGACGATCCGCGCCTCGGGTACCGTCCGCCTGCGGGCCCGCGCGTTGACAAAAGGTTGAAATTCGCGCGACCATCGGGCGATGGGGGTCGACCGTTTCCATGGAGCGGCGCAGGTGGGCGGGGGACACGAGCACGCTGTCCACTCCCCGGATCCTGCCCGACGCCCACGCGGAGGGGGCGAGCGGCGGTGACACCGGTCGCATGACGGTCTTCGTGGCGACCTCCGTCGGTGAGGCCCTGGACGCGCTGACGGCGAGCAAGCCACCGGAGATCCTGGCTGGTGGGACCGACCTCATGGTCGAGGTGAACTTCGGACGGCGTCGCCCCGACGCGATCGTCTCGATCGGTCGGATCGCGTCGCTGCGGCGCTGGCGGTGCTCCGGGGAGGGGGACGCGTCGGCGGACGGTGAACCCCCCGAACAGCGGGAGCTCGACGTGGACGGCGTGAGGAGCGCCGGTGTCGTCGAGGTCGGGGCCGGCGTGACGTACCGACAGATGACCGAAGAGGCACTCGCCGGCCTCGTGCCCGCGCTCGCCCAGGCAGCGCGGACGGTCGGTTCGCCCCAGATCCGGAACGCCGGCACCCTCGGCGGGAACCTCGCGACCGCGTCCCCCGCCGGAGACACGCTCCCGGTCCTGCTGGCACTCGACGCGGAGGTCGTCGTTGCGCGTGCGGATGGATCTCGGCTCCTCCCGGTGCGGGAGCTGGTCCTCGGGCCGAAACGGAGCGCGCTCGCGCCGGGAGAGCTGATCGTCGCAGCTCGGCTGCCCGCCCGCTTCGGCCACCAGGAGTTCGTGAAGGTCGGGACGCGCAACGCCATGGTGATCGCAACGGCGAGCGTGGCGCTGGTCGTGTCGTGGGAGCCGCTCGACGTCCGGGTCGCGCTCGGCTCGGTGGGACCCACGCCGCTCCGGGTCCCCGCGGCCGAGGACTACGCATGCGCCCGTCTCGACGCGGCGAGCGGCGAGCTCCGCGGTGGCCGGGCGGACCTCGAGCGCTTTGCCGAGCTGGTCCGCGCCGCTGCCCGGCCGATCGACGACCACCGCTCGAGCGCCCGCTACCGCCGGCATGCGGTCGGCGTGTGTGCCGAGCGGGCCCTGCAGCGAGCGATGCGCTCCCGGCAGGTGACCCTCGGCGCCGGGGGAGATCGCGTGCGGGTGGGAGCACAGATGCTGCCCGAGGGCGAGTCACCGAGCGAGGGGGCACGATGGGCTACCAGCTGAGGGTGAACGGCGTCCACCGGGAGGTCGAGAGCGAGTGGCTCGGGGAGAGCCTTCTCTGGGTGCTGCGCGAGCGTCTCGGGCTCATGGGGTCGAAGAACGCCTGCGAGCAGGGAGAGTGCGGCTCGTGCTCCGTGCTCCTGGACGGTGTGCTCGTCTGCTCCTGTCTGGTTCTCGCAGCGAGCGCGCCGGGATGTGAGGTGGTGACCGTGGAGGGCATCGCCGCCACCTCCGAGCCGGCGCTGGGCTCGGAGCTGAGCGACGTGCAGCGGGCGTTCGTCGAGGCGGGGGCCGTCCAGTGCGGCTTCTGCACCCCAGGGTTGGTGCTCGCCGTCCACGACCTGCTCGACCGGGTCCCTGCGCCGGACGAGTGGGAGATCCGCGAGGCGATCTCCGGGAACCTGTGCCGATGCACGGGCTACGGGCGGATCCTCGAGGCGGTCCGGCGTGTGATTGCCGAGCGGCGCGCTGACCCGACTGTCACCGCGCGCGGAGTGGCTGAGGTGGCGCGGTGACGATCCTGGCGGAGCCCGCTCTCCCCGATGCCGGTCGGGCTCGCGGCGGCCTCGGCGCGTCGGTCCTCCGACCGGACGGTGGACCGAAGGTCCAAGGGGCCTACCGCTTCTCCTCCGATGCCTGGGCGGAGGGGATGCTCTGGGGACAGATCCTGCGGGCACCGCATCCGTCTGCGCGCATCGTCTCGCTGGACACCGAGCCGGCCTGGGCGGTGCCGGGCGTGCGGGCGGTGCTCACGGCGAAGGAGGTGCCGGGCGCGCCCACCTTCGGACTCGACGTTCCCGACCAGCCGGTCTTCGCGAGCGAGGTGGTTCGCTACGTCGGGGAGCCCGTCGCCGCGGTCGCGGCGGACCACCCGGAGGCAGCTCGGCGGGCCGCCCGGGCCGTGCGGGTGACCTACGAGGAGCTCGAAGCCGTCGTGGACCCGGAGCTCGCGCTCCTCGCACCGCCCCTCCACCCCGCGGGCAACGTCTTCCGCCACGTCCACATCGAGCACGGGACAGCCGTCTCGGGGACGGTCTCGGTCGAGGGGATCTACGAGGTGGGGATGCAGGACCAGGCGTTCCTCGGGCCCGAGTCGGGCCTTGCGGTCCCGGGAGCGGACGGTGGGGTCGACCTCTACATCTCGACGCAGTGGCTCCACGTGGACCGGGACCAAGTGGCGGCCTGCCTCGCGCTCCCGCTCGACAAGGTGCGCGTCCACCTCGCTGGGGTCGGCGGGGCATTCGGCGCTCGCGAGGACGTGAGCATCCAGGTCCACCTCTGCCTCCTCGCACTCGCCACCGGCCGACCCGTGAAGATCGTGCTCGGGCGGGAGGACTCGTTCCTGGCCCACGTGCACCGCCACCCGGCGCGCATCTGGATGCGTCACCACGCCGCCGAGGACGGCTCGCTCGTCCGGGTCGAGGCTCGGCTGGTCCTCGATGGCGGCGCCTATCTCTCCTCGTCCGCCGCCGTCGTGTCGAACGCGGCCGCCTTTGCGACGGGACCCTACCGTGTGCCGAGCGCGGTGGTCGACGCTTGGGCAGTTCGTACGAACAACCCACCCTGCGGTGCGATGCGGGGCTTCGGCGCGGTCCAGGCCTGTTTCGCCTACGAGGCGCAGATGGACGAGCTGGCGAGGGCGCTCGGCCTCGACCCCGTCGAGGTCCGGCTGCGCAACGCCCTTGCACCGGGGGACGAGCTGATCACGGGCCAGCGGCTCGACGGGGCAGCTCCCGTCGCGGCGGTCATCCGCGCCTGTGCCGCGGGCGAGCTCCCGCCGGGTGGCCCGGAGGGGGAGCCCGAGATGGCCCTGCCGGGCGGCGCGGGTCGCAGCGCCGATCGGTCGCGGGTCCGTCGGGGGGTCGGCTTCGCGGTCGGGTACAAGAACCTGCTCTACTCGGAGGGCTTCGACGACTCCTCCGAGGCCAGGGTCCGTCTTGCCGTCCATGCCGGCGTCCCGGTTGCGACCGTCACCTCAGCGGCCGCGGAGGTCGGGCAGGGCTTCTCGACCCTCGTCCGCCAGATCGTCGAGGAGGAGCTCGGGGTCAGTACGGTCGAGCTCGCTCCTCAGAGCACTGCGACGATCGGCTCGGCAGGATCGACCTCGGCGAGCCGCCAGACGTGGATGTCCGGCGGAGCGGTGGCGGCAGCGTGCCAGGCGGTCGCAGGATCGCTCCGTTCGCGGGCGTCGGCC
>JAJYWE010000024.1:0-12886 GCA_021791675.1 Actinomycetes bacterium
ATGGACTTCGAGCTCACCGAGGAGCAGCGGGCCTTCCGAGCGGTCGTGGCGGACTTCGCGCGCCGGGAGGTTGCGCCCCACGCCGCCGAGTGGGACGCGACGCACACCTTCCCCCTCGACTGCGTCCGGGCCATGGGCGAGCTCGGGCTCTTCGGCTTGGTCTTTCCCGAGCAGTACGGAGGCGCCGCCGCCGACTTCACGACGTTCTGCCTCGCCGTCGAGGAGCTGGCCCGAGTCGACTCCTCCGTCGCGATCACGCTGTCGGCCGGTGTCGGGCTCGGTGCCATGCCCATCTACGCCTTCGGCACGGAGGCCCAGCGGGAGCGCTGGCTGCCCGACCTCTGCGCGGGGCGGGCTCTCGGTGCTTTCGGGCTGACCGAGCCGGACGGCGGGAGCGACGCCGGCTCGACCACGACGCGAGCCGAGCGCGTGGAGGGGGGCTGGCGTCTCGACGGGGCCAAGGCGTTCATCACCAACTCCGGCACGCCGATCACCTCGGTGCTCACCGTCACCGCGCGCACCGCGGAGACGCCGGACGCTCCCGCGGGGATCTCGTCGTTCGTCGTGCCCGCCGGCACGCCAGGGCTCGTCGTCGAGCCCCCCTACCGCAAGGTCGGCTGGCATGCCTCCGACACCCACGGGCTCTCGCTCTCGGGGGTGCTCGTCCCGGAGGACCACCTGCTCGGACGCCAGGGGCGCGGGTACGCGCAGTTCCTCGCCACGCTCGACGACGGCCGGATCTCGATCGCTGCGCTCGCAGTCGGGCTCGCGCAGGGCTGCCTCGACGAAGCGGTCGCCTACGCGAAGACCCGGCAGGCCTTCGGGGGGCCGATCGGTCGCTACCAGGCGGTCGCCTTCAAGTGCGCGGACCTCGCGGTCTCGGTCGAGGCCGCACGCCTGCTCACCTACCAGGCTGCCTGGGCCAAGGACACGGGGCGGCCCTTCAAGCAGCTCGCAGCGACCGCCAAGCTCTTCGCAACCGAGGCCGCGGTCTCGGCGGCTCGCGAAGCGACCCAGGTCTTCGGTGGGGCGGGGTACATCGACGAGACGCCAGTCGCACGCTTCTACCGGGACGCGAAGATCCTCGAGATCGGCGAGGGGACGTCCGAGGTGCAGCGCCTCGTCCTGGCGAGGGGGCTCGGACTGCCGGTGCAGGCATGAGACACCGTTTGTCAACCCCCCGGCAGGCATGAGCGCTGCCCGTCCAGGCGGGCGCGCCCCACGGTGATGGGGTAGAACCTGGGGCGTGAAGGGACTCGTTCTCGCCGGGGGTGCCGGCACCCGGCTCCGCCCGCTCACCGCGACCAGCGCCAAGCAGCTCGTGCCCGTCGCCAACAAGCCGATCCTCTACTACGGCCTGGAGGACCTGGCGGAGGCGGGGATCGTCGAGGTGGGGATCATCGTCGGGGATACCGAGGACGAGATCCGCAAGGCCGTCGGGGACGGGAGCACCTGGGGCCTCTCGGTCACTTTCCTCCGTCAGGAGCGCCCGCTCGGCCTCGCGCACTGCGTGGTCGTCGCGCAGGACTTCCTCGGGCAGGACGACTTCGTCATGTACCTCGGGGACAACCTGCTCCGCAGGGGGGTGCGGGACTTCGTCGCCGCGTTCGAGGAGGAGCGGGCCGCGGCGCGTGCCGTCGGCGCCGAAGGCCCCGCCGCGCAGATCCTCCTCGCCCATGTCCCCGACCCGCAGCGCTTCGGGGTCGCCGAGCTCTCGCCGTCGGGGGAGGTGGTCCGGCTGGTCGAGAAGCCGACCAACCCGCCGTCCGACCTCGCGCTGGTGGGCGTCTACCTCTTCGACGCGCGCATCCACGAGGCCGTCGACGCGATCCGGCCGTCGCCCCGGGGGGAGCTCGAGATCACCGACGCGATCCAGTGGCTGATCGAGCAGGGGTACCCCGTTCGGAGCCAGGTCGTCGCCGGCTACTGGAAGGACCTGGGCGAGCGCAGCGCGATGCTCGAGGGGAACCGCCTCGTCCTCGAGGGGATCGAGCCGGCGGTGCTCGGGGAGGTCGACGACGAGAGCCGTATCGAGGGTCGAGTGGTCATCGAGGACGGCGCGAAGGTCGTGCGCTCGGTAGTGCGCGGACCGGCGATCATCGGCCGGCGCACGGTGGTCGAGGACAGCTTCGTGGGCCCTTTCACCTCGATCTCCGACGACTGCCTGGTCGTGCGCTCGGAGGTGGAGCACTCGGTCGTGATGGCGTCGTGCCAGATCGTCGACATCGCCCGCCTCACCGACTCCCTCATCGGCCGGGAGGTGATCGTCGCCCGGACCGACGTGCGCCCTCGCTCGGTCCGGCTCATGCTCGGGGACCACTCCCGGGTCGACCTGGCCTGATGCCCGTGGAGCCGGGGGACCCCTTCGCAGCCTTCGAGGCGCTGCGCATCGAGCGGCGCGAGGGAGGCGTGCTCGCGATCGTGCTCGAGGGGCCCGGGCTGAACGCGCTCGGCCCCCGCGCGCACACCGAGCTCGCAGAGGTGTGGGTCGTCGCCGACCGCGACCCAGCGGTCCGGGCGGTGCTGCTCTCCGGCGCCGGGGAGGCGTTCTCCTCGGGGGGAAGCTTCGACCTGATCGAGGGGATGATCGAGGATCCGGCGGAGCGGACGAGGGTCCTCGCGGAGGCACGCGATCTCGTCCGCAACCTCCTCGACTGCGCGAAACCAGTCGTCTCCGCCATCCGCGGTCCCGCCGTCGGCGCCGGTCTCGTGGCAGGTCTGCTCGCGGACGTGTCGGTGGTGGGGCGCTCGGCCCGGCTCCTGGACGGGCACACTCGGCTCGGGGTAGCGGCCGGCGACCACGCGGCGCTGTGCTGGCCGCTGCTCGTCGGCATGGCAAAGGCCAAGTACCACCTGCTCACCTCGGCCCCCCTCTCGGGTGAGGAGGCCGAGCGGATCGGGCTCGTGTCCCTCTGTGTCGACGACGACGTCGTCGAGGCGAGGGCGGGGGAGATCGCCGCGCGGCTCGCTGCCGGGCCCCTCGACGCGCTGCGGTTCACCAAGCAGACCCTCAACCACTGGTACCGGACGGCCTGGCCGATCTTCGACGCGTCGCTCGCGTACGAGTTCTACGGCTTCGGTGGTCCCGACGCCCGTGAGGGCCTCGCTGCACACCGCGAGAAGCGCCGGCCACACTTCGGTTGACCGAATCATCGGTCTAGGATGGCCGCGATGGTCAGTGCGCGAGCTGGATCCTGAGCCGTGGCCGCCGCATTCGTCATCTTCCTCCGCGAGGGGATCGAGGCCAGCATGATCGTGGCGATCCTGCTCGCGTACCTGGATCGGATCGGCCAGCGACGCCACTTCCGGGAGGTCATCGCTGGGGTCGTCGTCGCGCTCGGGCTGGCGGGGGGCGCCGGGGTTGCGGCCTACCTGAGCCTGCACGCGTACGCCGGCACGCGGGTCCAAGCCGTCTTCGAGACGGCGACGTACCTCCTCGCCGCTGCAGTGCTCACGTTCATGACCTTTTGGATGCGTCGACACGCCCGCTCGCTCGCCGGCGAGCTGCGCCAGCGCGCCGACGCGGTGCTCGGGCGGGGCGAGCGGGGTGGGCTGTTCCTCCTCGCGTTCCAGGCGGTCGGCCGGGAAGGGCTCGAGACCGTGGTCTTCACCCTCGCGCTCGCGTTCTCCGTCTCCGGCCGGCCGGTCCTCGCCGGAGGTGCCGCGGGGATCGCCGTTTCGCTCGGCGTGGCCGTAGCGACCTATCACTACGGCAGGCGCATCAACCTCGGGATCTTCTTCCGGGTCGTAGGGGTCCTGCTCATGGTCTTCGCCGCCGGGCTCCTCGTCGATGCGGTGGAGAACCTGCAGCAGCTGGGCTGGCTGCCGTTCCTCGGGCAGCGCCTCTGGAGCACCGAGGCGGTCCTCGCCGAGGGGAGCGCGCCCGGCGACGTCCTGCACAGCTTCTTCGGGTACGCGAGCAGGCCCACCCTCCTCCAGCTGCTGGTCTGGGCGGCGTACCTCGCCGTCGTGCTCGGGACCTTCCTCCGCACGAGGCGGCCGCCCGAACGGCTCCCTGGCACCTAGGGTGTCGCCCGATGTCGGTCGCTCCACGCCGAGCCCAGCACGCAACCACCCGTGTGCTGGTGACCGGGGCGGGTGGCCAGCTCGGCACGGAGCTCGCCGGGGTCCTCGGCCGCCTCGCACGCTGTGAGGTCATCGCCGCCGACCACCGGCGACTCGACCTCAGCCGACGGGACGACGTCCTGATCGCGCTCGAGGAGCTGGAGCCGGACGTCGTCTTGCACGCGGGCGCATGGACCGACGTCGACGGCTGCGAGTCGGACCCCGACCGGGCCTTCGCCGTGAACGCGATCGGCACGCGCCACGTGGCCGAGGGCGCGCGCCGTGTCGGCGCACACGTGTGTTTCGTCTCGTCGGACTACGTCTTCGACGGCACGCTCGGCAGGCCCTACGTCGAGTGGGACGAGCCGAACCCGCTCTCGGTCTACGGGCGCTCGAAGCTGGCGGGGGAGCGGGAGTGCCCGGAGGGGGCGACGGTGGTGCGCACGTCCTGGGTCTGTGGCCGGCACGGGGCGAACTTCGTCCGCACGATGCTCCGACTGGCCGCGGGGGACGGCCCGGTCCGGGTCGTGGCCGACCAGCTCGGCTCACCGACGTTCACCGCGGATCTCGCGCCCGCGATCGTCCGCCTGGCCCTCGATCGCCGACCGGGCACCTGGCACGTCACGAACAGCGGCGAGACCAGCTGGCACGGCTTCGCAGCGGCGGTCTTCGCCGCCGCGGGCGCCGATCCGGGCAGGGTGGAGCCCATTCCCACCGATGCGCTCGACCCGCCGCGCCCCGCGCCCCGCCCCGCCCGCTCGACGCTCGAGAACCTCTCGTGGCGCCTCTCCGGGTTGGCGCCGCTGCCAGCCTGGGAGGACGGCCTCGCAGCGCTCGTCGCGGAGCTCGCCGGTTGAGTGTCGACGGCCCCGTCGCAGGGGTCGTGGTCAACTTCAACGCCGGCGCCCACCTGCGTCCCTGTGTGGAGAGTCTGCTCGCGGACGGCTGCGCGGAGGTCGTCGTCGTCGACAACGCCTCGACGGACGGCTCGTTGGCCCTGCTCGCCGGGATGCCGGGCGTCCGGCTCATCCGGAGCGCGACCAACCGCGGCTACGGTGCTGCCGCCAACCTCGGCGTCGCCGCCACGACGACCGAGGCGGTGCTCGTCTGCAACCCCGACATCGTGGTGCTCCCGGGCGCCCTCGACGCGCTCGGGGCACGCCTCGCACGCGAGGAGGACCTCGCCATCCTCGGGCCGCGGGTCCTCGAGCCGGGTGGCGGTACGTACCCCTCGGCGCGCGCCTTCCCGAGCCTGGTCGACTCGATCGGCCACGGCTTCGTCGGGCAGGTCGTGGCCGACAATCGCTGGACCCGCCGCTACACGCTCGCCGAGCGGGACCCGGATCGCTTCTGGTTCGTCGACTGGGTCTCGGGGGCGTGCTTCCTCGCGCGCCGGCTCGCCTGGGAGACCCTCGACGGCTTCGACGAGGCCTACTTCATGTACGTCGAGGAGGTCGATCTGTGCTGGCGAGCCCGTCGTGCGGGCTGGACGGTGGGGATCGAGCCGGCCGCCTCGGTCGTCCACGCGCACGGGGTCTCGACGGCGCAGCGGCCGCTCCGCATGGTCGTCGAGCACCACCGCTCGCTCTGGCGTTTCGCGCGGCGCTCCGCCCGTGGTCGTGAACGGCTCGCCTTGCCTGCAGTGGCGGTCGGGCTCGGCGCTCGGACTGCGCTCACCGCCGGCAGGGTGGCTGCCGGGCGGGTCGGGACCGGCTGGGTCCTCGCGGGCCGCGGCCGCGCGACGGGTGGAGAGCGGTAGCCTGCTGGGTGAAATGGCAGGCCCTGGCAACTTTCCGAAGCGCGGGACGATCGGCAAGAAGGTCGCCCGCGCAGCGGCGACCGGCGGGAGCCGGGCGAAGGCCGGTGAGGTGCCCGTCGTGTGGTACTCGTCCCTCGTCGCGATCGTCATCCTCGGTCTGGTGACCGTCGTCTACTCCCGCTACGAGTACCTCCACCCGGCAGTGCCCGTACAGCCGGCCGTTGGCACCCACTGGACGGCCGCCTACGCCTTCGACATCTGCGGCACGCTCGAGAAGCCGCTCCCGAAGCCGAAGGACGAGGCGACGTCGGGGATCACCACCACGGGGAACGGCCTGATCCAGATCTCGCCGAAGAACGCGACCGAGGCGGGGACGAACGCGACGCTCGGTCGCTTCGTCACCGAGTACCCCGGGCTCTCGGTGAGCCCCGGTCAGCTCCAGCTGCCCGGTAAGGCGAACCACGTGAACGGCCAGCACTGCGGGACGAAGCCCGCGTACGTCGAGATCCAGGCCTGGCCGAGCCTGCTCGCCTCGAGCCCCTCGGTCACCACCGCCAATCCGTTCGCGCTCCGGCTCCAGAACGGCCAGCTCATCACGATCGGCTTCGTGCCGAAGGGGACCAAGCTCCCGAAGCCCCCCTCGGCGGCCAACCTCTTCTCGAGCGCGACCACGACGACGACCACGCCGGTCACGGTCCCGAAGTCGACCACGACGACGACCAAGCCCACCACCTCGAAGTCTGCGCCCCCGAAGAGCAGTTCCTCCAAGACCACCTCCTCGACCTCGACGACCGTCGCCGGAGGATGAGGGCAGTTCTCCTGGTCGGAGGCGAGGGGACCCGCTTGCGGCCGCTCACCTACGAGACGCCGAAGCAGCTCCTCCCCGTCGCAGGAAAGACGCTCCTCGAGCGGGTGCTCGCCCCCTTCGTCGCCTTCGGCCTCGACGAGCTGGTGCTCTCGCTCGGTTACCTCCCGGATCGCTTTCGCAGCGCGTTCCCCGACGGTGTCGTGGGGGCGACGAAGCTGCGCTACGTCACCGAGCCCGAGCCCCTCGGGACGGCCGGGGCGCTGCGCTTCGCGCTCGACGAGACCGGCTGGGGTACGGAGCGTTTCTGGGTGCGTAACGGCGACGTCGTGGCGGACATCGACCTCGCTCGGCTCGTCGCGTGCCACGAGCGCACCGGTGCGCTCGCCACGCTCTCGCTGACGGAGGTGGCCGATCCCTCGTCCTTCGGGGTCGTCGACTGTGACGAGGCGGGCCACGTCCGGGCGTTCGTCGAGAAGCCCCCGCTCGCGAGCGCCCCGAGCCGCATGGTGAACGCCGGGACCTACCTGCTCGAGCCCGCTGCACTTGCGGACGTCGTCCCGGCGCGGATGGTCTCGGTGGAGCGCGAGACCTTCCCCGCCCTCGTCGCAGCGGGCAGGCTCGCCGCGGTCGCCGAC
This sequence comes from Actinomycetes bacterium, assembly GCA_021791675.1. Lineage (GTDB taxonomy): Bacteria > Actinomycetota > Acidimicrobiia > Acidimicrobiales > JAKAOS01 > JAJYWE01. Next base: position 7,268 of record JAJYWE010000024.1, read on the forward strand.
CGGGCCGAGTGGATCGACGCCGGCACGCCTCCCACGTACCTCGCGACCGTCGTCGCACACCTGCGAGCCGGCGTCCCAGGCCGCGAAGGCGCGACGAGCCTCGGGCGGCCCGACGGTGCCGGGAGCGACGCGGTCGGGAGCCGTGCTGCCGCCAGTGACGGTGCCGGGGGCGGCGGTGCTGGGGGCGACGGTGCCGGGAGCGACGGTGCCGGGAGCGACGGCCCGGCGTGGGGCCTCGGGGACGTGGCCGCAGCCGGCGCGCACCTGCGCTTCGTCCTGCTCGGTCCGGAGAGCGTGGTGGCGGCCGGGGCGGTGCTCGAGGACTCGACGACCGGGAGCGGCGTCGAGGTGGGGGCAGGTGCGGTGGTGCGCCGGTCGGTCCTCCTCGACGGTGCCGTCGTCGAGCCGGGCGCGACCGTGGAGGACAGCGTGGTCGGCTGGGGTGCCCGGGTCGGACGGGACGCAACGCTGCGGAGCGGTAGCGTGCTCGGGCGGGGCCAGGCGGTTCCGGCGCACGAGACACTCGTGGCGGCCCGCCTCCCCGCCTGAACGGCTCGTCGCCGGGCCGGTCGGGGGACCTGCCGGTGGCAGTCTGGGCTCGGCGGTCGTGGGTCGAGTGCGCGAGACGAAGACCCGGGTCTGGACCCGGGCCCGGCACGGGGAGGCACTGATGCGGACGATGGTGACCGGCGGGGCGGGCTTCATCGGCTCGACCCTCGTGGACCGGCTCCTCGCGGAGGGCCACGAGGTGGACGTCGTCGACGACCTCTCGACGGGGCGGCTCGGGAACCTGGCACAGGCGAGGTTGGCGCCGGAGCGCAAGTTTCGCTTCCACCAACTCGACGTCCGGGACGAAGCGCTCGTCGCGCTCGTCGCCCAGCGCCGCCCGGAGGTCGTGTTCCACCTCGCCGCACAGGCGGACGTGCGGGTCTCGGTTGCCCGGCCGGTCTTCGACGCGGAGGTCAACATCCTCGGCACCCTGCGGGTCGCCGAAGGCATTCGCGAGGTTGGCAGCGGCACGGTCGTGCTCGCAGCGAGCGGCGGCACCCTCTACGGCGAGCCCGATTCGATCCCGACCGACGAGTCAGCCCCGCAGCGCCCCCTCTCGCCGTACGGGGTCTCCAAGAAGGCAGCCTGCGACTACCTCGCCGCCTACCGGGCGCTCCACGGCCTCGACTTCGTCGCGCTCGCGCTCGCCAACGTCTACGGGCCACGCCAGGACCCCCACGGCGAGGCGGGTGTGGTCGCGATCTTCACCGGTCGGCTCCTCGACGGCGAGGACTGTGTGATCTTCGGGGACGGGGGCCAGACCCGTGACTTCGTCTTCGTCGACGACGTCGTGGATGCCTTCGTCCGGGCCGGTGAGCGAGGCGGTGGGATGCTCCTGAACGTCGGTACTGGCATCGAGACCTCGGTGAACGAGCTGTTCGACGCGATCGCCGCTGCGGTCGCTGCGAGCACCCCCGGCCGCGACCGCGCCGCCGCCCCGGTCCGGGCGGGCCATGCCCCGCCGCGCCCGGGAGAGCTCGCCCGCTCTGCGCTCTCGCCGGCTCGCGCGGCCGCGGAGCTGGACTGGAAGCCCTGGACCTCGCTCGCGGACGGGATCGCCGCCGTCGTCGAGTTCGAGCGGGCGCGCCGCGCCGAGGCGGGGGCGTCGTAGCGCGGCCGGGGTCTCCTCGCGCGGCGGGGGCGTCTTCGGGGAGCAGGGGTGCTGCCGCGCAGCGGACCGAGGGGGAGCTTCGCTGCCGGTCCGAGCTGCCCGGTCGGAAGGTCCGACACCCGCGCGACGACCACGACGCCGGGCGCCAGGGTTCCCGTCGCGTCTCCGGTGGTCGCCGGCCAGGCCGGAAGGGGCGACCCTCGGCCCGGGCTCAGATGAGCCGATGGGCCTGCCGGGCGGCGGGAAGCGAGGCGGCGTTCCCGCGTCGGTGGCTCTCGATGGCGACCTCCGTGAACTTGATCGCGTGCTCGTCACCGTGCTCGGCGGCCGCTGCGGCGATGTCCGTCTCGGTCGGGCCCTCTGTCGTCCTCTCGGCCAGCGTCTCGGTCGGCTCCTCGGTCGGCCCGTCTGTCAGCCCATCTGTCGGCCCCTCGGCCGGCGACTCCGGTGCCGACTCGCGTGTCGACTCATCGGCGGCGTAGAGGGCAGTGATCGCCGCGACGATCGACCAGGCCTGCTCGTAGGTGGGAATCCACATCTCCTGCGGGAGAGCGGCGAGCGCCAAGCGCGCCGCCCGTGGCGCGGTGGAGGCGTGCACGAGCATGACCGGGTCCTGGTGGGCCGTGCTGGCGTAGCGGCTGACGGTGGTGTCGACGAGGTCGTCCAAGGCTGCGGGCACCGCCCCAGGTTCGGTGACCGGTCGGAGGCGGGCCTGTGCCGCGGGCCACCCGGGCACCTGGCCGAGCTCGGCGAGGCGTTCGCGGATGCCGCCGGGCACAGTGGTCCTCGGGAGGAGGCGCAGGGCGGCGGGCGCGAGCGACGTGCCGCTCGGGTGCTGTTGGCGAGGGAGAGGTTGCCAGCGGGCGGCCCAGTACCCGAGCGCTTGGGCCAACTCGGCGCGGCGCGGAGCCGTGTCGGCCTCACCCAGGGCGCGCACGGCGTGCCCCGTTCGGATCAGGGCGTGCGTCGCGCTCGCGATGCCACCGGGGAGCAGCCGGGGCCACCAGATCGCGAGCAGCTCCTGCCAGGGGCGCTCCTCGACCTGGCAGGCGAAGAGGGCGAGCCAGTCGCCGAGTCGGCCGGGGTCACCGAGCGGCTCCCGCCAGTCCTGCTCGCTGATCGACCAACGCGGGCGAGGCAGCGGTTCCAGGCGCCGAGCGTAAGCCTCCAACCAGGCATGCACCCGTTCAGCCTGCCCCATCCGCAGCAGGGCGTCGCCGGCCATCGGGCCGTGGTTCGACAGCCACCCGTCGAACTCCGGCCCGGTGACCGCGAGCCGCTCGTAGACCTCGTCCAGGCGATCGTCGGCGCGCATCCTCCCAACGCGAGCACCGCGTGCGCCCGAGGTCAAGGGGCTGCCGACGTGGCCGCTCCGACCGGCCGGCGCGAAGCCAGTCCCCGCGGCCCCTCTCGTCAGCTCAGGCGGGTCCCGTCCCGCCTGGTCGCCACGAGGCGCGCCGATGCTGGCGACCCGAGCCGAGACCGCCGGCCGCCGGCCTACAACCGTTGCCCTCGCCTGTCAGCTCGCCCGCCACTCAGCGAAACAGGTCCTCCGCGTAGGGCCGGACCACCCCTTCGGCCACCGACGCCTCGACGAGCCAGGCCGGGTCGACCCCGCGAACGATGGCCGCCGGGATCTCCGTTGCCTTTCCCATGACGAGCTCAGCCGCCCCCGCGAGCTCGTCGGCGACGCAGACGACCGTTGCGCGCAGCGTCCGGCCGAGCGCGTCGGTGGTCCCCCGGAGGTCGACGACCGCAGCGACCCCCGCGACGCCGATCGCCACGTCGGTGACCCCGTTCCGCCAGGTCCGCCCGAAGGTGTCCGAGATCACGACGCCGACGCGCACCCCGAACCGGGCGGCGAGCCGGTCGCGGATGCGCCGCGCGGAGCGGTCCGGGTCGACCGGGAGCAGGGCCGCCTCACCGGTTCGGACGTTCGAGAGGTCCACCCCGGCGTTCGCGCAGACGAAGCCGTGCTGGGTCTCGGTGAGGAGCAGGTCACCCCGCCTGCGGAGGACCCGGCGGGACTCGGACTCGACGATGCGGCGCAGGGCGTCCCGGTCCTCGGGATCGACCGCCACCAGGCGACCCTCGGCCTTCGAGACGATCTTCTGGGTCACGACCAGGACGTCGCCGTCCTCGAGCGCCGCCGCCTCGCCGAGGCAGTCCCCGAGGACGGTGCCGGGGAGGATCTCGGGGATGCCCTCGACGGGGAGGATCGTGAGCGCGCGACCGAGCGTCACCGGCTCCGAGCCTCGAGCACGACCCGAGCGAGCGCTGCCGCAGCGTCCGGCGAGCGCATGATGGTGTCCGTCACGACCGCTCGCATCCCCGCCGCCTCGACCTGCTCCGCGAGGCCCGCGTCTGCCTGGTCGAGGACGAGCGTGGCGGCGATTGGGGCGTAGAGGCGCGCCACCCCCGTCGCGCTCGCCTCGTGGCCGAGCTCGCCGAGGAGCCGGTCCGCCGGGCCGCGGAGCGCCGTGCCCGCGACGATGGGCGAGACCGCCACCGTGGCCGCCCGGCGCGCCGCCAGCACCGCTTCCACGCCCGCCACCGCGCGGATGGGGGCGATCGACACGAGGGGGTTCGACGGACAGACGACGACCAGGTCGGCCTGTTCGAGCGCCGCCAGGACCCCGGGTGCCGGACGCGCCGCCCGGGCGGGGGCGAGGTCGAGGTTCGAGACCGGCTCCGCGTGGCGGCGGTGGACGAAGTACTCCTGGAAGCTCACCTGCTCGCCACTCGCGAGGTGGACCAGGGTCGGCGCGGGCTCGTCGGACATGGGGAGCAACCGGGCCGAGAGCCCCAACGCCGCCGCCAGCTCGGCCGTGACGTCGGAGAGGCTCGCCCCCGCGGCGAGGCGTCCCGTGCGGTAGAGGTGCGTCGCGAGGTCGGTGTCTCCCAGGCGAAACCAGCTCTCCCCGCCCAAGCGCTCCAGTGCCTCCATCGCCCTGAAGGTCTCGCCGGCGAGCCCCCAGCCGGTCTCGGGGTTCGCCACCCCGGCGAGGGTGTAGGTGACCGTGTCGAGATCCGGCGAGATGGCGAGCCCGTGCAGGACGAAGTCGTCCCCGGTGTTCCCGACCACCGTCACCTCGGCCGGATCGACGACGCGGACGAGGCCTGCCAGGAACTTCGCGGCACCGACTCCGCCCGCCAGCGCCACGATCACTCCGCCGAGGGTACCGCCGAGGGGCGGTCCCTGCCTTCACCCGGGCTGGGCTCGGACGCGGGCGCGCCCCGATACCAGGGACCGGCCGGCTGGCGGGTTCGTGCGGGACGTGGGCGGGTTCCGGACTCCGAGCTGGTGGGCTCAGGTGCCGAGCACGTCGAGATAGGCGCGGTGGGTGCCCTCGACGAAGGCGCTGACCGGGAACTCGGCCGCCCGTGCCCGCCCCGCCGCCCCGAGGCGGGCGCGCTCGGCGTCGTCGGCGAGGAGTGCTTGGATGCGCTCCGCCCAGCCCGCCACGTCCCCGACCGGAGCGAACGCAGCCGCGGTCCCGGCCACCTCGCGAAGCGCGGGGATGTCCGAGCAGAGGACCGCAGTGCCCTGGCCCATCGCCTCGAGCACGGGGAGGCCGAAGCCCTCGTGGCGGCTCGGGAAGGCGAAGAGCGCCGCGCCCCGGTAGAGCGCCCAGAGGGTCGCGTCGGGAACCGTGCCCACCTCGACGAGGCGCTCACCGAGCGCATCGCGGTCCTCGGTCGGGATCCTGCCGCCCTGGCGCCAGCCCGGGAACCCGGCGAGCACGAGCCGGGTGTCCCCGAGTGCGCCGCCACCCGCTCCGCGTTGTCTGGCGAGGCGAGCCATGGCGGCGACGAGGGTCGGGAGATCCTTCCTCGGCTCGGCGCTCCCGAGCCAGAGGACGTACGGCCAGCGTCCGTCCCCGCCCCGGGTCCCGCCCAGAGTCCCGTCCCCGGCCCGGCTCCCGCCCGGAGTCCCGTCCCCGGCCCGGCTCCCGCCC
>JAJYWE010000024.1:12986-15985 GCA_021791675.1 Actinomycetes bacterium
GAGTCCCGTCCCCGGCCCGGCTCCCGCCCGGAGTCCCGTCCCCGGCCCGGCTCCCGCCCCCACCCCCGAGCCCGAGCCCGAGCGAGCGTCGCAGTGCCGCTTCGGTGTCCGGGTCGGGTGTCGGCGTGGGGAGCTGGATCCCGAGAGGCACGACCCGGATCCGGTTGCGGGGGATCGGCGTCAGCGAGGCGATCTCCTCGGCCGCGGCGTTCGAGACCGTGAGGACGAGGTCGGCGCGCCGGGCGGCCATCGCAGCACCGCGGCGGTGAAAGGCGCGCCCAGCCGGGCTGAAGGCCTCCGGGAAGCGCTCGTGTGCGGCATCGTGCACCGTCACGACCAGCGGGGCTGCGCCCCGACCAGGCAGTGCGAGGGACGGCGCGTGGACCAGATCGACGCGCCCTGCGCCTGTACCTCGCGCCCACGGGCGGTGGGTGTCACCTGGCCGATCGAGCAGCGGCCTTCCAGTCCAGAGCCACGACCGGTAGAGCAGGGGGCGAGGGAGGGGGAGCACGACCGGGGTGACACGCCCACCTGGCGGCACACCCACCCTCCGGAGCGCGCTGGCGACGTCCTCGGGGCGATGGTGGGCGCAGACGGGCACGACCTCGTCCTCGGGGTGGAGCGTCGGGAGTAGGCTCACCAGCTGTCCCACATACCGGCCGATCCCCCCGGGTGAGGCGTGGAGGAGCTGCTCGACGTTGATGGCTACCCGCACCCCGCGCCTCCTCTCGATCTCCCCGGTGAGCGACGGGGGAGGCTCGGAGCGCGCGCTCGTCGCGCTCGTCGCCGAGCTCAGCTCGGGGGGTTGGGAGTGCCACGTCGCCCTGCCCGGCGCGCCGCGCCTCGCCGGAGACTACGTGGCGGCAGGGGCCCGCCTGCACCGGGTGCCGATGGAACGCCTCACGACGTCTGGGGGAGCGCTGCGCTGGTTTCGCTTCGCAGCCGCATGGCCGGTGAGCGTGGCCCGCCTCGCCCTGCTCGCCCGGCGGCTCGACGTCGACGTCGTCCACTCGAACTCCCTCCACTGCTGGTACGGCTGGGCGGTGGCGCGCCTCGTGGGCCGTCCACACGTCTGGCACGCCCGGGAGATCGTGAGCCAGTCGGCGTTGGCGCTGCGGGTCGAGCGGGTTCTCGCCCGGCACGGCGCGAAGACCGTCGTGGCCGCCTCGGCGGCGGTCGCCGCCCAGCTCGACCGGCGGAACGTCGAGATCGTCCGCGACGATCCCGACCCGAGCCGGTTCCGACCGGGATCCGCGGGCCGGTTTCGCCACCGCGTCGGGATCGACGACTCGGTGCTGCTCGTCGGCAGCGTTGCCCGACTCGACACGTGGAAGGGCTTCGACACCTTCCTCGACGCGCTCGAGCTGGTGCTCGCCTCCCGAGACGACGTGGAGGGCCTGGTCGGCGGCGGCCCCGTGCCCGGGAAGGAGGCCTACGCCGCTCGGCTCGAGGCGCGAGCAGCGAAGATGCGCTCCGTCCACTGGGTCGGCGAGCGGGACGACGTCGCCGAGCTGCTCGCCGACCTCGACGTGCTGGTGCAGGTCTCGGAGACCCCGGAACCCTATGGCCTGGTCGTCGCCGAAGCCCTGGCCTCGGGAACCCCCGTGGTCGCCGGGAACCAGGGTGGCCCAGTCGAGATCCTGGCCGGCTGCCCGAGCCACGCGGGCAGGCTCGTCCCTCCAGGCGATCCCGGGGCGCTCGCCACAGCGGTCCTCGAGCTGCTCCCGTCCGGGCCGTCCGGGAGCACGGAGCGCCGGGCCCGGCCGGTCCTCCGAGAGCCGGCCGCTGGCTCGTTCCTCGAGGTGATGTCGCGCGTGGCCGATCGCGGCTGCCACTCTGCGAGGCTGGGACGGTGAACGGTCGGTCAGCGCCCGAGAGGGCAGCGCCTGGCTCCGAGCCCGCCGCCGGTCCGCCGATCCGGCTGAGCCTCGACGTGTCGGCAGTCCCGGAGCGACCGGCAGGCTCCGGCCGTTACGTCCTCGATCTCGCCGCCCACCTCGCAGCGCGGCCCGAGGTCGAGCTCTACCTCGTGCCGCGGGCGGGCGACACGGCTCGCTGGGAGCGGCTGGCGCCCGGGGCGGAGCTGGTCGGTGGTGCGCCGGTGGCTCGACCCCTCCGGCTCCTCTGGGAGCAGGCCAGCCTGCCACACCTCCTCGCTCGCGCCCGGCCGGACCTGCACCACAGCCCGCACTTCACCATGCCCGAAGCCGCGTCTGTGTCGCGCGTCGTGACGATCCACGACCTCAGTATCTTCGATCACCCGGAGTGGCATCCGCGGGTGAAGGTCGGGGTCTTCCGTCGTGCCATCGCCGTCGCGGCCGAGCGCGCAGATGGGCTGCTCTGCATGACACCGGCGACGGCCGATCGTCTCCAGGAGCGCTTCTCGCCTCGGGGGCTCGTCGCCGTGGTCGAGCCCGGGGTCGATCTTCGCCGGTTCTCGCCTGTCGAGCCCGAGGTGGGCTCGGACCAAGCGGTCCTGGCGTCGCTCGGTGTCCGCCAGCCCTATGTCGTCTTCGTGGGTACGGCCGACCCGCGCAAGGACGCGCCCACGCTCGTGCGGGCATTCGACCGGATGTGCCTGGCGCACCCCGGGCTCTCGCTGGTGATCGCCGGCGGCCCGAGCTGGGACGACGAGCCGCTCCGGCGGGCGCTCGCCGAAGCCCGCGCCCGCCAACGGGTCCGGCACCTCGGCTATCTCCCCGACGGCGCAGTCGCGCCGCTGCTGCGCAACGCCGCGGCCGCTGCGTACCCGCTGCTGCGCGACGGGTTCGGCCTGCCCGTCCTCGAGGCGCTGGCCTGCGGCTCGCCGCTCGTGACCACCGACCGTTCGGCGATGCGCCACCTCACGGCGGAGTCGGCGCTGCTCGTGGCCCCGGGTGACGCAGGCGCCCTCGCCGGTGCGCTCGACATGCTGGTCACCGGGGATGCCGACCTCGCCACCAGGCGTCGACGCGGGCTCGAGATCGCAGCAGCCCACAGCTGGGAGGCGAGCGCCGACA
>JAJYWE010000024.1:16085-19576 GCA_021791675.1 Actinomycetes bacterium
CAGCCTGGGATCGGCGGGCTCAGCCTGGGAAGCTGAGCAGGTGGCGGGCGGCGGCAACGCCTTCCGCGACGCCCGCCCCGAGCACGCCGAGGCTGGCAGCCGCCACGTCGATGCCTGCCTCGGCGACACCGAAGAGCTCACGCGCCGGCTCGGGGAGCTCCTCGGCGAGCGAGTCCATCCGCTCCCGGGCCAGCTTCGCCAGCGGTACCACCGTTCGCGCGACATCGTCGACCCCGGCACGGAGCGTCTCGGCATGCTCGGCGGCGCGGGCCCGCTGCACCGCCGTTCGCCGCTCCCACTCGCGCCGATGCACCATCGCTCGCTGCGCGCCGAGCACGGAGAAGCCGACGGCAACCTCGAGGAGCCGCCTCGTACGGTCCACGATCGGGTCTTCGTCCATCATGCGCCGCCCTCTCTTACGGGTTCCGCTCCTGCTCCTGTGTGGCGTGGGTCGAGCAACCGACTGCCGGTACCGGCTCAGGGCCAGGTCCGCGGTGGGTACCGGCGGCGGCTCAGTTGCCGTGGTGTGGCGGCCCTACGGCACCGGTGGAGGCGGGAAGGAAGGATTGTCGAGTCGGAGGGGATCTTCCTGGCCGAGGGGTGTCTCGGATGCGCCCAGGCCGGCAGCGCGGTCGCCCACTGGGAGGCCGGGTGTGGCGCTGCTCCCGCTCAGCCCGTTCTGGCCGGAGGGGGCCAGGTGAGGCAGCGTCGGGCCGTCCGCCACCTTGAAGCCGCACGCCTTGTCGACGAGCTCACCGACCTCGGAGCCGGCAAGCGTCTCGCGTTCGAGGAGCGCCGACGCAACCGCATCGAGGCCGGGGCGCAGTTTCGTCAGGTACTCGGTTGCGCGCTCCTCCTGCTCACGGAGGATGCGAGCGACCTCCTCGTCGATCACTCGACTCGTGTCCTCGGAGTAGTCCCGGGAGTGCATCAGGTCCTCGCCGAGGAAGACCATGCCCTGGGAGCCCCAGGCCATCGGGCCCACCCGATCCGACATGCCCCACTCACGCACCATCTTCCGCGCGAGCTCGGTGTTGCCGACCAGGTCGTTGTTGGCCCCGGTCGAGAGGTCTCCGTAGACGAGCAACTCGGCGACACGGCCGCCCATGCGGACGGCGAGCGAATCCTCGATGTACTCGCGTGGGTAGATGTGGCGCTCCTCCATGGGGAGCTGCTGGGTGACGCCGAGGGCCATGCCGGTCGGGAGGATCGTCACCTTGTGCAGCGGGTCCGCGTGCGGCAGGTAGTAGGCGAGCACGGCGTGGCCACCCTCGTGGTAGGCGACCCGCTCCTTCTCTGCGTCCGAGAGCACGAGGGACTCACGGCGCTGGCCCATGAGGACTCGGTCCCTGGCCGCCTCGAAGTCCCGCATCTCGATCCGACCGGCACCACGTCGCACGGCGTGGAGCGCTGCCTCGTTGACCAGGTTCGCGAGGTCGGCACCGCTCATCCCGGGCGTTCCCCGTGCGACGAGCTCGAGCTCGACGTCGGGTGCCATCCGCTTGTCGCGGCAGTGCACCCGCAGGATCGGCAGGCGCTCCTCGAGGTCGGGGAGGGGCACGACGATCTGGCGGTCGAAGCGCCCGGGCCGGAGCAGGGCAGGGTCGAGGATGTCCGGCCGGTTGGTCGCGGCCATCATCACGATTCCCTCGACGGAGTCGAAACCGTCCATCTCCGAGAGCATCTGGTTGAGGGTCTGCTCCCGCTCGTCGTGGCCGCCCCCGAGGCCCGCGCCGCGCTTGCGTCCGATCGAGTCGATCTCGTCGATGAAGATGATCGCCGGTGCCTGCTTGCGGGCCGTCTGGAACAGGTCCCGGACACGGCTGGCCCCGACCCCGACGAACATCTCCATGAAGTCCGAGCCGGAGACGGACATGAAGGGCACGCCCGCCTCACCGGCGACCGCTCTCGCGAGGAGGGTCTTGCCGGTGCCCGGTGGGCCGACCAAGAGGATGCCCTTCGGGATGCGCGCCCCGATCTCCTTGAAGCGGTTCGGCTTCTTCAGGAAGTCGACCACCTCGCTGATCTCCTGCTTCACACCGCCGTAGCCGGCGACGTCGGCGAACGTCGTCCGGGGTCGGTCGGTCGAGAAGACCTTCGCCCTGCTGCGTCCGATCGACATGATCCCGGACATCTGGCCCTGGGTGCGACGGCTCATCCAGACGAAGAACAGGATCAGCGCGCCGATCGGGAGGATGTAGAAGATGATGTCGGTGAGCAGCCCGCTGGGCGGCGGAGCGAAGTCGAGGTTCGGGATGTTCGCCTGGAGGGCCTCGAACGTCTTCGACGGGAAGGTGACCGGACCGTTCACCGTGTAGGAGGCACCACTCTTCAGTGCGCCGGTGATCTGGCCCGTGGAGTTGTTCACGGTGGCCGAGGAGATCGTGTGGCTGACGGTGGCGTCCTTGTAGAACTGGGAGAAGGTGAGCTGCTGGGATGGGCTCTTGGTGAGGTAGCTCGAGAGGATGAAGGCGAGGATGACCAGTCCTCCGAGGATCCCGACGGCCCACTTCCAGCCCTGCTCGTTCCCGCTCGGCGTCACGCCCGACCCCTGGCGCCCGAAATCTTGCGGCTGGCGGCTCATGGGCCTATCGTATGCGGTTCGGCTCGGAAGGGCCTCACCGCTTGCTGTGGCATGACTGAAAATGCTGCCACGAGGCGACGGCTGCCCCCACAACAATCCTGGCTGGCATGCATTTGTCAGGATTCTGTGACTCTCCCTTCCCTAGGCTGGGGCACACTGGTAAGGTAACCGCCGGGGTAACTGTCAAGTCAGCCGCCGGTGCTGGTGGGGCCGGCCAGAGGAGGTCGAGCGGCATGAGCGACACGGACAGCGGCGAGCGAGCTCACGGCGGGGCGACGGTCGGCCAGCGGGTGCAGGCGCGACGTCGGGCTCTCGGTCTGACCCAGACCGACCTCGCCGGTCCGGACGTGTCTCCCTCCTACGTCTCGCTGATCGAATCGGGCAAGCGCATACCGTCCCCCTCCGTGCTCGCCGCCCTTGCGGCCCGGCTCAGCTGCTCGGTGCGCTACCTCGCCGAGGGGGTCGAGGACGACGCGATGGAGCGGCTGGAGCTCGCGCTCCGCCGTTCGGAGTTCCTCCTCGAGCAGGGTCGGGGCAGGGAGGCCGTCGAGCAGCTGCGCCGGCTGGACGCCGAGCTGGCCAGCGGGCGATTGGCGGACCCGCCCTCGCCCTCACTCGCCCAGCTCCATCTCCACGTCCGCCAGCGGCTGGCCGAGGCCTTCGAGTCCGCTGGGATGCTCGAGGATGCGGTCAAGGCGTTGGAGGCGCTGGTCGACGACCTCGAACTGCGGACCGGTTCGCCGGAGTGGCTCACGGCTGTCGTGAGTCTCTGCCGCTGCTCGAGGTCGGCCGGCTACCTGCACCGCGCCATCGAGGTGGGGGAACGGAACCACAGCCGCCTCGCGGCGCTCGGCCTCGCCGAGACGGACGTCGCGGTGGAGCTCGAGGTCACGCTTGCCGCGGCCTA
>JAJYWE010000024.1:19676-26498 GCA_021791675.1 Actinomycetes bacterium
GTTGGGCTGCACGTGCACTGGGGCGGCGGACGCCTGGGCGATCCCGAGGGCAGCCGGCACGGCGACCGTGCCGGCGATGGCAACCACGACAGCGCCGATCAGGGAGAACAGCTTCCTGCGGATCATGACAGTCCCTCCAGAGTGGTCAGTTCACTGACTTGTCGTGTCACACACTTGACCCGACCGCGCGAACTGTACCCGAAGGAACGGGACCACGCCAGATCTTCTCGCTCACCTTGTCCTCGACCCGAATCGGCGTCATTTTGTCTCACGGCTGTGCGTTTCCGAGCCGCTCTGTCTCAGGGTCGTGGGACGGCGCCGAGCCGGAATCGGTCGACGGCCTGCGTCAGGCCATGATGGGTCGCGAGACTGGGCCTGGCGGCTCTGGGTAGCCTTGCGGTGTGGAGCGCGCCGGTGACCAGATCGGCGTTGTCGCCCGGCGACCCCCGTGGGGCCTCGGAGAGGTGCTGCTCGGGCTCGCTGTCGCAGAGGTGGCCGGTTCGGTTCTGCTCCTCGTCTGGGACCGCCTCTCGCACCAGACGGCGGTTGCGGCAGCGAGCCTCAGTGCGGGCCAGCTCACTGCCGACCTACTCGGGGTCTGGATCGGGTTGGCGGGTGCCGTGGTGCTCTCGGCACACCGCGCCCGGCACTCGCTCGACGAGGAGTTCGGATGGCGGATCCGGCTCTGGCCCGACGTGCCGCTCGGCGTCGTTGTCGGGGTTGCGGCGCAGCTCTGGCTCGTGCCGGCGCTCTACGAGCCGTTCGTCCACGTCGTCCCGCACCTGGCCCGTCGGCTCGGCGCGCCGGCACGCCAGCTGACCGGAGGGGCGCACGGCAACGCCGCCTTCCTCGTCGCGTTCCTGATCGTCGTCGGCGCGCCAGTGGTGGAAGAGCTCTTCTTCCGCGGCCTGTTGCTCCGGGCGCTGGAGCGGCGCTTCGGCTCGTTCGGCTGGTCCAGGGGCCTCGTCCAACTGAGCGCCATCGTCGTCTCGGGGCTCGTCTTCGCCCTGTTCCACTTCGAGCCGCTCCAGTTCCTCGGGCTCGCGGTCTTCGGGATCGCGCTCGGTGTGTTGGCTTCGTGGAGCCGGCGGCTCGGACCGAGCACGGTTGCGCACGCCTCCTTCAACGCTGTCGCGGTCGCCACACTGGTCCACTTCCACTGACTCCCGAATTCCACTGACTCCCGAAGCCCCCGCGGTTCACGCCCGCCGGTTCTGGCGTTCGCGCCTCCGCCGCGACCGGTTCCAGAGCTCGGCCGGGCAGGATGGGGGGGTGCGCCGCCCGACGCTCGCATCGCTCGTCACCCTCCTCTGCGTGGGAGGTGCCGCGCTCTTCGTGTTCGTGGCGCTCAACCCAACGCTGATCTTCCGCGACACGCTGACGGCGGGCGGTGACACGGGCGCGCACGTCCTCGTCGCGGCCTACCTGAAGCAGCATCTCCTCCCGCACGGCGAGATCACCGGCTGGAGCCCCGACTGGTTCGCGGGCTTCCCGATGCTCGTCTTCTACTTCCCGCTCCCCGAGCTGCTCGTAGTCGGCTTCAGCTACCTCGTCGCCTACGGCATCGCCTTCAAGCTGGTCACGATCGTCGGCCTCGTTGGCCTCCCGGTGGCCGCCTGGGCCTTCGGCCGTCTCGGGAACCTGCCTCGCCCGCTCCCGGAGTGCCTGGCCCTGGCGACCCTCCCGTTCCTCTTCGACACCAGCTCGACGATGGAGATCGCCGGCGGCAACATCCCCTCGACCCTCGCCGGCGAGTACGACTTCGCGATCGCGCTGGTCCTGATCCTCGTGTTCCTCGGGGTCACGATGGCCGGGCTGCGAACCGGGCGCCACCGCGCGCTGGCTGCGGTGCTGCTCGGTGCGGCGACCCTCTCCCACATCGTCCCCGTCATGTTCGGCGCGTGGGGGGCGATCCTCCTCGTGCTCTTCGGACCGGGCCAGGGAGGGCTGAAGGGCCGGTTGCGCTGGGGCATCCCCGTCGGTGTCGTCGGGGCGACACTGGCGGGGTTCTGGCTGATCCCCTTCGCGGCGTATCTCGGCTACACGACGAACATGGGATGGGTCAAGGTGACGACCTACGCCCAGTACCTCGCGCCGCCGGGGCTGCGCTGGGGTCTGGCGCTGGCCGCCGTCGGTGCGCTGTTCGCGTTCGTGAACCGCCGCCCGGCCGCGAAGCTCCTGGTGGCGCTCGCGGTGAGTTTCGGTGCCGCCTTCATCCTCATGCCCCAGGCCAAGCTGTACAACCTGCGCCTGCTGCCGTTCTGGGTGTTGTGCGTGTACTTGCTGGCAGGAGTCGCGGTTGCCGAGATCGGGCTGGTTCTCGGCCAGCTCTGGGACCAGCGGCGCGAGTCGCTCACGGCCTGGCCGCTCGACGGGTCCGAAGTCGCGTTCGGCCCGGAGGCTGGCGCGGTCGGCACCGTCTCGCTCCGCCGCGCGCTTGCGGCCGTGCGCGCGCCGGAGCGCGTCGACGGTGCGGCGGACGCGGGTCCTGCGGACCGCCATGCATGGCCGGAGACCAGGCGACCGGCGCCGATGCCGGGGGCCGGCGGGCGCGACGGCGGGGGTGGTGGCGGTGCGGGCCCCGGGTGGCGTCGCGGCCCCCACTCCGAGCAGGGCCGGCGGCGCGCGGCGCTCTGGACACCGGTGGTTGTGCTGGCGGCGACCCTGGTCGGCACGGCGATCCCCCTCTACGGGCTCCCCTCGTGGTCGCCCGTCAAGGCGGCACCGACCAGCTACATCCCGAGCTGGGTGAGCTGGAACTACACCGGCTACCAGGGGAAAGCGACCTGGCCGGAGTACCACGCGGTCATGGAGATGATGTCCAAGGTCGGTGCGAAGTACGGCTGCGGGCGGGCGATGTGGGAGTACGAGGAGCCGGAGCTGAACAGCTTCGGGACGCCGATGTCGCTCATGCTCCTGCCCTACTGGACCGGCGGCTGTATCGACTCCATGGAGGGACTGCTCTTCGAGTCGTCCGCCACCACCCCGTACCACTTCTTGAACCAGGCGGAGCTCTCGGCGAATCCCTCCGAGGCGATGGTCGGGCTCCCCTACGGGCCGCTCGACGTGCCCCTCGGCGTCGAGCACCTCCAACTCCTCGGGGTGCGGTACTTCATGGCGTTCACCCCCCTGGTCGAGGCGCAGGCGGCCGCCGATCCGGCACTGAAGCTGGTTGCCACGTCGGGGCCGTGGCTCAACGACACGTCCTCCACGGCGCCGAACGGTGACCCCCAGGACCAGACCTGGCGGGTCTACCTCGTGAGGAACTCCGCCCCCGTCACGGCGCTCAGCGACCAGCCGGTCGTGATGACCGGCCTGCCCCATGGGGAGAAGGCGTGGCTCGCCGCCGCGCTGCCGTGGTACCTCACGCCGACCCGCTGGCACGTGCCGGAGTCGTACTACGGCCCGAAGAACTGGCTCCGGGTTCCCTACACCGACCCTTCGCCGCCCGCGGTCCCGGTGGCGAAAGCGACCGTCTCCGACATCGTCGAGCGGAACCAGTCCCTCAGTTTCAACGTCTCCCGGACCGGCACCCCGATCCTGGTCAAGACCTCGTACTTCCCGAACTGGAAGGCCAAGGGGGCAGCAGGTCCGTACCGGGTGACGCCGAACGAGATGGTGGTGGTCCCGACCTCACGCCACGTCGTCCTCCGCTACGGCACCACTCGCTACGACGAGCTCGGCTGGGCGCTCACGGCGCTCGCGATCGTGGCGATCGTCGGGATGAGCGTCGCCGACCAGCGCACGCGTCGCCGCTCGGCAGCCAACGCCAGCGCTCCGCCTGGGACCGGGCCGGGAGGGGGCGACGGTGGCCGCGGCGGCAGCAGTCGAACGCGGCCAAGGGGTCGACACGGCGGGGGCGGTCTCCTCGCGCCTCGCGGCGCACACTTCGCCCCGCGAGCCTGATTCCGCGCCCCTGATTACGCGAGCTCGGCTCCCGGGCCCGATCCCCGCAGCGTGATCCCCGGGGCGCCATGTTGCCTCGGAGCCGGCCCCCCATCCCGTCAGCCGGGCCGGACCAGCTGGGCTGGGCTAGGGTGAGGGCCGCATGTTGCCCTCCGTCTTCAAGGCCTACGACATCCGTGGGGTGGTCCCCGATGAGCTCGATGCCGCGCTCGCGGAGGCGGTCGGCTCGGCCTTCGCCTCGTGGACCGGCGCCGAGCGGGTGGTGGTCGGGCGGGACATGCGCCCCTCGGGCGTCGAGCTCGCCGCAGCGTTCATCGAGGGGGCGAGCAGCGCCGGAGCCGATGTCGTGGACATCGGCCTCGCCTCGACCGACCTCCTCTACTTCGCCTCCGGGCTGCTCGACGCACCAGGGGCGATGTTCACCGCATCCCACAACCCCGCGCGGTACAACGGCATCAAGCTCTGCCGAGCCGGTGCCGCGCCGGTCGGCCAGGACTCCGGACTGGGAGCGATCGGCGAGCTCGCCCTCGAGCGCCTCGGAGCGCCCGGCGACGGGAGCCGGGGTGCACAGGGGAAGGGATCCGCGAGGTCGGGGCGGCCGACGGGCAAGGTCACCCGCCAGGACCTCCTCGGCGCGTACGTGCAGCACGTCCGGAGCTTCGTCGACACCGCTGCGCTGCGCCCGCTCCGGGTCGTGGCGGACACGGCCAACGGGATGGGTGGTCTCGTCGTCCCGGCGGTCTTCGAGGGGCTGGCACCCTCGCTGGAAGTGCTCTACGCGGAGCTCGACGGCACCTTCCCCAACCATCCTGCGGACCCCATCCAACCAGCGAACACCGCTGCGCTGCGGGCACGAGTCCTGGAGGCCGGTGCCGATGTCGGCCTGGCGTTCGACGGGGATGCGGATCGGGTCTTCGTCGTCGACGAGCGGGCAGAGGGACTCTCGGGGTCGACCACGACCGCGTTGGTCGCGCAGGCAATGCTCGCCAAGCACCCCGGGGCGACGGTCCTCTACAACCTGATCTGCTCCCATGCGGTTCCCGAGGTGATCCGAGAAGCGGGTGGCGTGCCCGTCCGGACCCGAGTCGGGCACTCCTTCATCAAGGCGGTCATGGCGGAGACGGGTGCCGTCTTCGGGGGGGAGCACTCGGGGCACTACTACTTCCGGGACAACTACCGCGCCGACTCCGGGCTGATCGCCGCGCTGGTCGTGCTCGAGCGGATGTCGCTCACGGGCGAGCCGCTCTCCACACTTCGACGCTCGCTCGAGCGCTACGCGGATTCTGGCGAGCGCAACACCGAGGTCTCGGACCCGGCAGCGGTGATCGAGGCCGTGGCGGCCCACTACGCGGGTGCCGCTCGCCTCGACCGGACCGACGGCCTGACGGTCGAGCTCGAGGACTGGTGGTTCAACCTCCGGCCTTCCAACACCGAGCCTCTCCTGCGCCTGAACCTCGAGGCTGCCGACGAGGCGTCGTGCCGTGCCCGGGTCGACGAGCTCCTCGACCTCGTCCGGTCCGCCGCCGCGGCCGCACGCTGACATCCCGGCCGATCGGAGGACGACGATGCCCTTGGACCCGCGCCTGCTAGCGATCCTCGCCTGTCCGGAGGACAAGCGCCCGCTCTACTACTTCGAGGACGAGGAGTCGCTCTACAACCCGCGGCTCCACCGTCGCTACGCCATTCGGGACGGCATCCCGGTGATGCTGATCGACGAGGCCGAGACCGTGAGCGACGAGGAGCACGCCCGGCTGATGGCAAAGGTCGTCGCGGACGGTCTCCCGCCGACCTTCGAGGACCCCGAGGAGTCAACGCCCGAGCGCCCCGAGGAGCCCGTCCTCGAGGATCCCCGGGAGTCCGCCGTCGAGGACCCCGGGGAGTGAAGCCCCTCGGCGCGCCCGATTCGCTCGGCCTCTGGGATGCCGCGCTCGGCCTTCCCGAACAGGTCGAGGAGGCGGTGGACGCAGCCGTCCACAGCGTGCCCGCCCTCGTGTTGCCGCGGCGCGAGACGGTCGAGCAGGTGGTCGTCCTCGGGATGGGTGGGAGCGGTTTGGCCGGGGACGTCCTGGCCGCGGCGGCCGCGCCGTACCTGCCTGTCCCGGTGACGGTCGTGAAGTCCTACAGCATCCCGGCCTACGTGAGCCAGACCACCCTCGTCTTCGCCCTGTCGTTTTCCGGGGCCACCGAGGAGACCCTCGAGGCGGCCCTGGAGGCGGTCCGCGTCGGGGCGGACGTCGTCGCCGTCACGACTGGTGGCGAGCTCGCGGCGTTTGCGAAGGAGGAGGGCCTGGCAACGTTCTTCGTGCCGGCGCGCCTCCCGCTGCCCCGAGCTGCGCTCGGGGCGATGGCCGTGCCGCCGATGGTCGCGCTCGAGGCGGTCGGCCTGTTCCCGGGGGCCCGGACGTGGCTCGGGCTCTCGATCGAGCAGCTTCGCCGGCGCCGCGACCAGCTGCTCCTCGCGGGGAACGTCGCGGAGGAGGTGGCCCGTCGGATCGGCCAGACCATTCCCGTGGTCGAGAGCTCCCGCTCCGTGGGGGTGACGGCCGCGATGCGATGGAAGACGCAGATCAACGAGAATGCGAAGCGCCCGGCATTCTGGGGTGCCCAGCCCGACGCCGGCCACCACGAGGTGGTGGGGTGGGGGCACGCCCCTGAGCGGACGCGGGACCTGCTGAGCCTGCTGCACCTCCGTCACGACGGCGAGCATCCACAGGTGGCGCGGCGCTTCGGCCTCGTCGCCGAGCTGGTGGGGAGCGCGTTCGCCGACGTGATCGAGGTGCATGCAGAGGGTGAGGGTGACCTCGCACAACTCTTCGATCTCGTCCTGGTCGGCGATCTGGTCTCCCTGCACCTGGCGGCCGTCGAGGGAGTCGACCCCGGCCCGGCGCCGGTGCTCGACGTCTTGAAGGCCCGGCT
>JAJYWE010000024.1:26598-37037 GCA_021791675.1 Actinomycetes bacterium
GGGTAGAGAACCCGTGGAGGGTCGAGGAGGAGTGAGCTCGAGGGGCGGGGGATCCGGCTCACCCGTCGGGCGACCGTCGAGGACCGGGACCCGGGTCGGGTTCTCGGCGTATCCGTGGTCCTCCCGGTGCCGGGGTGACAGCCTGGCGGCGGGGGGCGGTGGTGCGGAGGAGGCGTGGATGGAGCTCACCATCCGTCCCGGTGGGACGGCGATCTCGGTGGCAGAGCGGGCGCGGATCGAGGAGAAGGTGCGCAAGAGCGAGCGCTACCTCACGGGCTTGGAGCGCGCGGAGGTCCGTTTCCTCACCGAGCACAATCCGCGCATCGCAGCGCGGGAGGTCTGCGAGATCACCGTGCACGGTCACGGCAGGGTGGTCCGCGCCCGCGCGGCGGCGACGGACCCGGTCACTGCGCTCGACCTCGCGATGGAGCGGCTGCAGGAGCGCCTGACCCGGCTGAAGGGCCGCCTGGTCGGACGTTCGCATCCCCGCCATCGCGCCTCCGCCAGCCCGGGGCCGGGAGCGGGGGCGGCGGCGGGGGGCAGCGAGGAGGGGGAGCCGGCCGCGAGCGGGCCCCGACGCGAGCTGGTCGTCCCCGAGGGTCCGGGCGGCGTCGAGGCGAGGATCGTGCGGGTCAAGCGTTTCGGGCTGAAGCCGATGACGCCCGCGGAAGCGGTGCTCGAGATGGAGCTGCTCTCGCACAACTTCTTCTTCTTCACGAACGCGGAGAGCGGGAGGTCGGCCGTGGTCTACCGGCGCGAGGACGGGGACGTGGGCCTGATCGAGTCGACGTAGGGGTCGCACGGCCCGTCGTGCCGGGGCACGTGGATCGAAGCCTCCGTGGCCTAGATTGGTGGGGGCATGGCCATCTTCGACAGGGTCCTTCGCGCCGGCGAGGGCAAGAAGCTGCGGCGTCTCGCCGAGATCGTCCCGCTCATCGACGCGCTCGAGCCCGAGCTCGAAGCGCTCGACGACGCCGAGCTCGCTGCGAAGACGCCGGAGTTCCGCGAGCGGCTCGACAACGGCGAGACGCTCGAGGACTTGCTGGTGGAGGCCTTCGCGGTGGTGCGGGAGGCAGCTCGTCGGGTGATCGGTCAGCGCCACTACCCGGTCCAGTTGATGGGCGGGATGGCGTTGCACTTCGGTTGGATCGCCGAGATGAAGACCGGCGAGGGCAAGACGCTGGTCTCGACGCTGCCCGTCTACCTGAACGGCCTGACGGGCGAAGGGCTGCACGTCGTCACGGTCAACGACTACCTGGCCGCGCGCGATGCCTCCTGGATGGGGGCGGTGCACCGCTTCCTCGGGCTGTCGGTCGGGCTGGTGCTCCCGCAGATGACCGCGCCCGCCGATCGGCGCGCCGCGTACGCCAGCGACGTCACCTACGGCACGAACACGGAGTTCGGTTTCGACTACCTGCGGGACAACATGGCGCGCTCGCGCGAGGAGATGGTCCAGCGCGGCCACGTCTTCGCCATCGTCGACGAGGTGGACTCGATCCTGATCGACGAGGCCAGGACCCCCCTCATCATCGCCGGCCCGTCCACCGAGAGCGCCCGGCTCTGGTACCAGTTCGCGAGCATCGTCCGCGCGCTGCGACGCGACCAGGACTACGAGGTCGACGAGGAGAAGCGCACCGTCATGCCGACGGAGGCCGGCATCGAACGGGTCGAGAAGGCCCTCGGCGTCGACAACCTCTACGACCTGGTTTCGGTCAACTACGTCCACCACCTGACCCAGGCCCTGCGCGCGAAGGAGCTGTACCGCCGAGACAAGGACTACATCGTCGACGGCGGCGAGGTGAAGATCGTCGACGAGTTCACCGGCCGGGTCCTCGACGGCAGACGGTGGTCGGAGGGTCTCCACCAGGCTGTGGAGGCCAAGGAGCGGGTGGCCATCAAGGAGGAGAACCACACCTGGGCCACCGTCACCCTGCAGAACTACTTCCGCCTCTACGAGAAGCTCGCCGGCATGACGGGAACTGCCGAGACGGAGGCGAGCGAGTTCGCCAACACCTACAACCTCCCGGTCGTGCCGATCCCGACGAACCTTCCCATGGTGCGCCGCGACGCCCCCGACCTCGTCTACAAGACCGAGGACGCGAAGTTCTCAGCAGTCGTCGACGACCTCGTCGAGCGTTACGAGAAGGGCCAACCGGTGCTCGTCGGCACGGCCTCCGTCGCGAAGTCCGAGCACCTCTCCGCGCTGCTCGCGAAGCGGGGCATCCCCCACGCGGTGCTCAACGCCAAGCAGCACGTCAGGGAGGCGGCGATCGTCGCCCAGGCAGGTCGCCTCCACGCGATCACCGTGGCGACGAACATGGCTGGCCGGGGTGTCGACATCCTCCTCGGCGGCAACCCGGACGGCCTCGCCCTTGCGGAGGCCCAGGCACAAGCGCTCGACCTCTCCACCGAGGAGGGTGAAGCTCGCCTCGCAGAGCTGCGCGAGAAGTTCGCAGCCGAGTGCGCCGAAGAGGGGGACCAGGTCCGTGACCTCGGGGGCCTCTACGTCCTCGGCAGCGAGCGGCACGAGTCGCGCCGCATCGACAACCAGCTCCGCGGCCGCGCCGGCCGCCAGGGCGATCCCGGCGAGAGCCGTTTTTACCTCTCGCTCGAGGACGAGCTCATGCGGCTGTTCGCAACCGGCGCCATGAACTGGGTCATGAACCGTGCCCTCCCCGAGGACGTGCCGATCGAGGCGAAGATGGTCACGAAGGCGATCGAGCGGGCCCAGAACACCGTCGAAGCGCGCAACGCCGAGATCCGCAAGGACGTCCTCAAGTACGACGAGGTCCTCGACTCGCAGCGCAAGGTCGTCTACGAGCTGCGCCGGAACGTCATCGACGGGGAGGACCTGCGTGAGCGCACGCTCGAGCTGCTCCACACGGCCGTCGAGAACCTCGTGGCGGACGCCTGCCCGACCCCCTACCCCGAACAGTGGGACACGGCGTCCCTGGTCGCGGAGCTCTCGCAGTACTACCCGACCAAGTTCTCGCCCGAGGAGCTGACCGACGCGATCTCCCCCGAGCAGGTGGCCGAGTCCCTCTGGGCGGAGGCCGAGGCCTTCTTCGAGGAGCGTGAGCAGAACCTGCCGGGAGGAGTGGAGACGGCCCGCCAGGTCGAGCGCGAGGTCATGTTGCAGATCATCGACCAGCGCTGGCGTGAGCACCTCTCCGACATGGACTACCTCCGCGAGGGCATCAACCTCCGCGCCATGGGCAACCAGGACCCGCTGGTTGCGTGGCAACGCGAGGGCTACACCATGTTCGAGGAGCTGATCGACTCGATCAACGACGACTTCCTGCGTTACGTCCTCCACGTCGAGGTCGTCGCGCCCTCGCCGCTCCCGATGGGTCTCGAGCGAGCCATGTACCTCGGCGCCGACGACCCGGCTGCCGGACTCGCCGGGGGGGGCCTGTCGTTGCTCGCCGGGCCGGGGATGCCCGGCGGTGCTGGCGGGGCGGTGGGCCCTGCTGGTCCCGTTGGCCGTCGCGAGCCCGGCGGCGGTCCGGACGGGGACGCCGCGCGAGCGAGTGGCCAGGAGCGCACCGAGGCGGCGGCCGACGGTTCGACGGCGGGTGCACCGGGGGGCCCTGCTGCCCCCGGAGGGCCTGGCGCGCCCGGAGGGACCGAGGTGCCGGCGGCCGGTGCGGCGGCAGGGGCTGCTCCACCGGAAGGGGCTGGTGCGCCGGCAGGGGCTGCTGCGCCGGGAGGGGCCAACGGCGCCCCGCCCCGCCGCACTGCGGGCCGACCCTTCGTGGCGGGTCCGGTCGCTGCAGTTCCCGGCGCCGGCGACTCCGCCGCCGGAATGCCCGCGCCGGGCGCGCAGCGCGGCGCAGGCCAGCGCGGCGGCACTGCGGCGAAGGATCCCGCCAAGCTGGGCCGGAACGACCCCTGCTGGTGCGGGAGCGGGCGCAAGTTCAAGCTCTGCCACGGCCAGCGGTAGGCGGTGGCGCCCCGCGACCTGCGAGAGCAGCTGGCGAGCGTCGGGAAACGCCTCGCCGAGGCCGAGGGCTACCTCCGGCTGGACGAGCTCCGCCAAAGGACTGCTGAGCTCGAGGCGGAGCTCGCCCGACCCGACCTCTGGGACGACGCCACCCGTGCCCGCGCGCTCAGCACCGAGTACGGCCGTGCGAACGAGGACCTGTCGCTCCTCGCGCGCCTCCGGAGTGAGCTCTCCGACGCGGAGACCCTCTACGGGCTCGCCACGGAGGAGGACGACGACGAGACGGCTGCGGAGGTCGAGGCGCTCCTCGCAGGGCTCGACGCGCGGCTCGACGAGCTCGACCTGCGCTCGCTCTTCCTCGCCGAGCACGACGAGGGAGACGCCGTCTGCGAGGTCCACGCGGGGGCCGGCGGCACCGACGCCCAGGACTGGGCCGAGGTGATGCTACGGATGTACCTCCGTTGGGCGGAGCGGCGGGGCTTCACGGTCGAGCTCGACGAGGCCACGCCCGGCCAGGAGGCGGGCATCCTCTCCGCGACCTTCATCGTCCGCGGCCGCTACGCGTACGGCCTGCTCTCGGCCGAGCGGGGCGTGCACCGCCTCGTGCGCATGTCGCCCTTCGACGCACAGCGGCGTCGACAGACCAGTTTCGCTTCGTTGGACGTGACGCCGTTCCTCGAGGACCTCTCGGGTGAGGTGACCATCGACGACAAGGACCTCCGCGTCGACACCTATCGCTCCTCCGGCGCCGGCGGCCAGCACGTCAACGTCACCGACTCGGCGGTGCGGCTCACGCACCTGCCCACCGGGATCGTGGTCGCCGTCCAGAACGAGCGCAGCCAGCACCAGAACAAGGCGAAGGCGATGCAGATCCTCGCCGCCAAGCTCGCCGAGCTCCAGCGCGAACAACGCCGGGCCGAGCTCCAGGCGATCTCGGGCCCCCAGGCCGACGTGAGCTGGGGCAACCAGATCCGCTCCTACGTCCTCGCCCCGTACCAGCTCGTGAAGGACCTCCGCACCGGTGAGGAGACCGCGGCGGTGGACGCGGTCCTCGACGGCGACCTGGACCGCTTCATGGAGGCGTGGCTGCGCTGGCGACGGGCCGGCGAGCAGGGCTGACCCGCCCGGCGAGCAGGGCTGACCCGCCCGGCCCGGCCGGACTGCCGCGAGGGGTCGAGCCGGAGTGAGCAGGTCGGCGGCGTCGAACCGAGGCCAATCGCCCGGTGACCTGCCGAGTCGTACCGGCTTCCGGCAGCGCTGCGCCTCGCGCTGGTACGATGCGGGGACGCCTGGCCCCGTAGCGGCGGGAGGCCCACGCATATGATCCGACTCGAGCACGTCACGAAGCGCTACCCGGGCGGTGTCGTCGCGCTCGACGACGTCAGCCTCGAGGTCGCGAAGGGGGAGTTCGTCTTCCTCGTCGGCGCCTCCGGCTCGGGCAAGACCTCGCTCGTCCGGGTGCTGCTCCGTGAGGAACGGATCACGTCGGGCCGGATCTGGGTCGGCGACCGGGAGGTCTCCGCGATGCCGGCCTGGCAGGTGCCGCTGCTGCGACGGGGGATCGGCTGCGTGTTCCAGGACTTCCAGCTCCTCCCGAACAAGACTGCGGCAGAGAACGTCGCGTTCGCCCTCGAGGTCATCGGACGGCCGCGCCGGGTCGTCCGCCGCCAGGTCCCCCGGGCGCTCGAGCTGGTGGGCTTGGCCGGCAAGGGCGGCCGCTTCCCCCACCAGCTCTCGGGTGGCGAGCAGCAGCGTGTGGCGCTCGCCCGAGCCTTCATCAACCGCCCGCTGCTCGTGCTCGCGGACGAGCCGACCGGCAATCTCGATCCCGAGACGTCCCGGGGGATCATGCGGATCCTCGACCGGATCAACCGGACGGGCACGACGCTCGTCGTCGCCACCCACGACAACCAGATCGTCGACTCGATGCGCCGCCGGGTGGTCGAGCTCGAGTTCGGCAAGGTCGTCCGGGACGAGGTTCGGGGCGCGTACGGGATGGTCCGGTGAGCGGGCGGCCCCTGAGCCCGGAGGTCCCGAGTCCGGAGGAACGGGTCTAGGTGTCGCTCCCGATCGGCTACGTCGCGAAGACGACGGCCGCCAACCTGTGGCGCAACCGGCTCATGACCCTGGCGGCGATCCTGACCGTTGCAGTCTCGCTTTCGCTGGTCGGCGGCGCGATCCTGCTCAACCAGGGAGTCAACCGGGCTGCCGGAGAATGGCGGGGTGGCGTCCAGATGCTCGTCTTCATGAGCCCGACTGCGACGCCTGCCGACGTGCGGGTGGCAACCGGGGACCTCGCGACCGACCCGGATGTCAAGCATGCCCAGTACCTCGACCGGGAGGCCTCGTACAAGCTCTACGTCTCGCTCGTCTCCGGCCAGGCGCTCGCGGGGGCGCTCTCGCCGGCCACGATCCCGACGGTCTTCCGGATCTCGCTCGTGAACGCTGCGGACGCGCACCAGGTCGGGGCGGCCGTCGCGGAGCTGCCCGGTGTCCAGCACATCGCGTACGACCAGGCGGGGATCACCGAGATGCTCCGGGTGACCGGCGTGCTCCAGGACGTGATCGTGGGGATAGCCGTCATCCTGCTCCTGTCGGCCATCGTGTTGATCCTGAACACCATCCGGATGGCGATCTTCGGGCGGCGGCGCGAGGTGACGGTGATGCGCCTCGTCGGTGCCACCAACTGGTTCATCCGGGTCCCGTTCATGCTCGAGGGCCTGGTCGAGGGCCTCCTCGGGGCACTGGTCGCCGCAGGCGTGCTCTACCTGCTCCGCGACCTCGTCCGGCGGCTCATCCAGCACTTCCAGGTCACGATCATCGACGAGATCGTCGTGACGAGCCACGAGGCGATGCTGATCCAGCTCCTGGTCGTGGGTCTCGGCGTGGTGGCCGGGGTCGTCGGCTCCGCGTTCGCCGTCCGGCGCTTCCTCGACGTCTGACGGCTGGGGGCGAGGAGGTGGTCGGGGCGTGGAGGATGGTCGGGACGCCCCGAGACGCCGCCCTCGGTCGCAGGGAGGATCGGTGCTGATCGGCGCGCACGTGAGCAGCGCCGGGGGTCTCGCTGCGGCGCGCCGGCGAGCCGAGGAGATGGGCGCCCCCGTGGTCCAAGTCTTCCTCCGCAGTCCCCGGGCCTGGGCGGAGCGGCGCTTCGCCCCGGAGGACCTCCGAGCCTTCGACGAGCCCGGGGCACCTGCCCTCTTCGTCCACGCGAGCTACCTCGTCAACCTGGCCAGCCCCGACGACGAGCTCTTCGAGCGTTCGGTTGCCGCGCTCGCCGGAGACCTGGTCAACGCCTCGCGAGCCGGAGCGCGAGGTGTCGTGCTCCATCCCGGGAGTCACCGCGGGAGCGGTGCCGAGGCCGGCGTCGCCCGGATCGCCGCAGGGCTGGACCGTGCGCTCGCCGACCCGGCGATCACCTCGCCGGTGCTCCTCGAGAACACCGCGGGTGCCGGGGACACGGTCGGTCGCACCCTCGAGGAGCTGGCTGCGATCCGGAGTGCCGTCGAGCGGGACGACCTGGTCGGCTACTGCCTCGACACCCAGCACCTCTTCGCCTCGGGCTACGACTACTCCACGCGCGAAGCGACGACGTCACTCCTCGCCGCTGTCGACGCCGAGCTCGGGCTCGAGCGGGTCGGGTTGTTCCACGTGAACGAGTCGATGGTCGCCTTCGGGGCGAACCGGGACCGCCACGCGAACCTGGGCACGGGGAGCATCGGGGACGAGGCGCTGGCGCTCCTGGTCGGCCACCCCGGCCTCGCCTCGGCCGCCGGTGTGCTCGAGGTGCCCGGTCCGGCGAAGCAGGGACCCGTTGCGGCGGACGTGGCGGCGGCCCGAGGTCTGGTCGAGGCCGGGCGTGCACGCTGGGCGGAGGGCTGATCGGCCCACCAGTGACGAGCGCTGCTCGGACCACCGTGACGAGCGAGCGCCGAGTTCCCAGCGTCCTCCCAGCTCCCGTTGCGCGTGGCACGGCTACGCTGAACCGGTGGAGGACCTGAGGAGGAGCGGCCGGTGAACAGAGGCCCGGTGTCTTGGCGTCGCCGAGGAGCACCCCGATGAGCAGTTCTGGGCGGAGTGGTCAGCGGGCCTCGACAAGTACTGGTGGTACTGGTGGCCGGGCCCGTACCGTCACGCGGGCTCCCGCTGTACCGGCGCCACGGGGGAGGGGTCCGATCGTGGCTGGCGTCGTCGGCTTGG
This sequence comes from Actinomycetes bacterium, assembly GCA_021791675.1. Lineage (GTDB taxonomy): Bacteria > Actinomycetota > Acidimicrobiia > Acidimicrobiales > JAKAOS01 > JAJYWE01. Next base: position 34,742 of record JAJYWE010000024.1, read on the forward strand.
TCGTCGTCGCACTCGTCGTCGCCATCGTGCTCGTCAAGGTGCTGGGGAACTCGAGTGCCTCGGCCTCGGGCAGCGCGAACCTCGCGCCCCCGGACGTCGTGGCTGCGGTCACGGGCCTGCCGATGGCGACCCTCGACCAGATCGGCCTCGGGACCACGACCGAGCGCCAACAGCTGCTCGTGAGCGCCCCGATCAAGGTCTCCGGTCAGTCAGCCCTGACCTCGGGTGGCAAGCCACAGGTCGTCTATGTCGGTGCCGAGTACTGCCCCTTCTGCGCCGCCGAGCGCTGGGCGATGGTGGCGGCGCTCGGGAAGTTCGGGACCTTCCACAACCTCCGCGCCACGCACTCCTCGACCACGGACGTCTACCCGAACACCCAGACGTTCAGCTTCTACCACTCCAGCTACACCTCGCCGTACCTGGTTTTCTCTCCGACCGAGCTGGAGACGCCCACCTACCAGACGCTGCAGAAGCCGACCGCGCTCGTCGACCACCTCGTGAGCGTCCTGGACGGGCCGCCCTACACCGGCCCGGCCTCGAGCACGAACACGGGCGGCTCCATCCCCTTCGTCGACTTCGCGAACCGCTACATCATCTCGGGTGCGAGCTACTCACCCCAGGTGCTCCAGGGTCTCACGATGGCGGACATCGCCGGTAGCCTGTCCGACCCCTCGCTCCCGACCGCGAAGGCGATCGGGATCGCGACGAACCAGATCATCGGCGCCCTCTGCCTGATCACCGGCCACCACCCGGCCAACGTCTGCTCCTCGCCGGCGGCGACGCAGGCGATGGCGCTCCTCTCGGCTCAGAAGGCCGTCGGGAAGTGAGCGCGCCGGCGAGGACGGCGCGCCGGCGTGCCACCGCGGCCGGCCCTGCTGGCGCCGACCCGGCCGCCACGGGAGCGGGTGCAGCCGTCCCCCCGAGCGGGGTGCCACGCTGGGCAGCCCCGGCCGGGCTCGCGCTCTCGGTCGCCGGGCTCGCGGTCGCGGCGTACCTGACGGTCGCGCACTACACGACGTCGGCGATCCTCGCCTGTTCGGATTCGGGGATCGTGAACTGTGGCAAGGTGACCACGAGCCCGGAGTCGGTGATCCTCGGGATCCCCGTCGCCGTGCTCGGCCTCGTCTTCTTCGCCTCGATGATCGGGCTCAACCTGCCGGTGGCCTGGCGCCGTGGCGGTCTCGCCCTGGGGCTCGTGCGCCAGGCTGCGGTGGTGGTCGGGATCGGTTTCGTGCTCTACTTGGTCTCGGCGGAGCTCCTGGTCATCGGTGCGATCTGTCTCTGGTGCACCTCGGTCCACGTCCTCACCTTCCTGCTCTTCCTGGTGGTGACCGCGGCGACGGTGGACGCCTGGCCGGCCTGGAGCGGCTCCTGAGCGACCGGCGAGCGACATCGGCCGAGCGGGCGCCGGGTTCGGCCCGCCACGTCGTCTGGGACTGGAACGGCACGCTCCTCGACGACTTCCCCCAGGTCGTGCTGGCAGCAGACCGGGCGGCCCGTGACGTGCTCGGCAGGGGCCTCGATGCCGACGACTACCGCCGGTGCTACGCCCGCCCCGTCCGGCGGCTGTACGAGAACCTCCTGGGACGCTCGCTCACCGAGCCGGAGTGGTCCGCGCTCAACCAGCGCTACCACGACACGTACCGCGACCAGCTCACCTCGGTCCGTCCCGCGCCGGACGCCCGTGCCGCGCTCGCCACCGTCCGAGCGGCAGGCATCACGCAGTCGCTGCTCTCGATGTGGGCGCACGAGGAGCTGGTGGCCCTGGTGGACGAGCTCGGGCTCCGCGACGGGTTCGTCGGGCTGGACGGGCTGCCGAGCTCGGCGGCCGGGGAGCGCAAGGCGCCGTGGCTCGCCCGCCACCTCGAACGGCTCCGGTCCGGTCCGCTGCCGGACCTCGAGCCGGCAGCGGTCGTGGTCGTCGGTGACAGCCTCGACGACGCCGCTGCGGCGGCCGAGGTCGGGGCGCGGGCCGTCCTGGTCGACGGGGGCTCGCACCACGTGGCGGATCTGGAGGCCACCGGCGTGCCGGTTGCGACGAGCCTGCTCGGGGCCCTCGCGCTCGCAGGGATCGGGGGCGGCTGAGCGCCGAGCGGCGCGCCGGCCGGTAGCGTGGGGAGGTCGCCGCAGAACTGTGGCGTCCCGAGGGGGTGACAGGTCTCGACTCTGGTCGTCGATGCAGGAGAAGCGAGCCGTGGTCTCCGGAGCCACGTAAAAGAGCCGGAAAAACCAACAAACGCCGAGCCTCAGCTCGCGCTCGCCGCCTAAGAAACGGCGACGTCCGCCCGGCCCCAGC
>JAJYWE010000025.1:0-3944 GCA_021791675.1 Actinomycetes bacterium
GGCGCGACGCCGGCCCGGGCTCAGGCCGTCTCGGCGAGCGGCACGAAGCTCCGCCACGCCTGGGCGTACCAGCCGTCCCGAGCGAGCAGCTCGGCGTGCGTGCCGAGCTCGGCGACCCGCCCGTCGAGCAGGACGGCGATCTGCCGGGCGTTCGCCGCGCTCGGGAGGCGGTGCGCGATGAGCACCGTCGTCCGGCCGTCCGCGAGCACGCCCATCGCGCGGTTCACCCGCGCCTCGGAGGCCAGGTCGAGCGCGGCCGTCGCCTCGTCCAGGATGAGCAGCGCCGGGTCCACCAGGAGGGCCCGTGCGAGACAGATGAGCTGGCGCTGGCCCGCCGAGAGGCTCCGGCCGCGCTCCGCGACCGGGTGGTCGAGCCCGCCGGGGAGCCGTTCGAGCAGCTCGCCCGCGCCGATCGCCTGCGCGGCGGCGAGGATCTCCCGCCTGGAGGCGTCTGGCCGTCCGTAGGCGATGTTCTCTCCGACCGTGCCGGCGAAGAGGAAGGGCTCCTGGGGGACGTAGCCGAGGCGAGCGTGGAACGTACCCGGGTCGATCGCCGTGAGCGGGATGCCGTCCAGCTCCACCACCCCGCTCGTCGGGTCGTAGAAGCGCGCCACGAGCTTCGCGACGGTCGACTTCCCAGCCCCAGTCGGCCCGACGAGCGCGAGCGTCGTGCCCGGCGGCGCGACGAGGTCGACTCCCGCGAGCGCAGGCCGAGGCGCCCGTGGGTAGGTGAAGCCCACCCGCCGCAGGCGGACCTCGCCGCGGATCTCCGCCGGCACCACGGGCTCCGAGGGCGCTGGCGTCGAGACCGGCACGGCCATCAGCTCGCGGATCTTGTCCATGGAGGCGTTCGCCTGCTGCCACTGGTCGAACGTCTGGGAGAGCTGGGAGATGGGCGAGAACAGCTGCCCGAGATAGAGCAGGAAGGCAATCACGACGCCCGGGGCGAGCGCCCCCTCGTGCGCGAAGACCACTCCCGCCCCGAGCACCGCCGCAGCGGCGACGTCGGAGAGGAAGGTCACGAAGGGGAAGTAGGTCGCGACGAGGCGCTGCGCGTCGGTCCGCGCCCCGAGGTAGTCGCCCGCCTGGCGTTCGAACGTCGAGATGTTGCGGTCCTCCTGGCCGTAGGCCTGGGCAGTGCGGATCCCGGAGATGCTCTCCTGGAAGGTGGCGTTCACCACGGCGATCCGCTCGCGGGCCCGCGCGTAGACCCGGCGCGACCGCTCCCGGTACCACAGGGTCGCGCCGAGCAGGAAGGGGATGACGGAGAGGGCGACCAGACCGAGCCGCCAGCTCATCACCAACAGCGCGGCGCCGATGCCGACGAAGCTGAACAGCGCCACGAGCGCGTTCACGAGGCCGTTCTGCAGCAGCTGGGAGAGCGCCTCGACGTCGGTGGTCATGCGCGTCATGATCCGCCCGGCCATCTCGCGCTCGTAGAAGTCGAGTCCGAGGCGCTGGAGCTGCGCGAAGATCCGCACCCGCAGCGCGAGCAGCATGCGGTTCGCAGCACGGCCGGTGTAGCGGGCCTGCGCGTAGGTGACCGCCCAGTTGACGAGCGTCGCGCCGAGGAAGCCGAGGGAGGCCAGCCAGACGACCGACGCCTCCTTGTGGAGCACCCCGTCGTCGAGCCCGATCCGGACGAGGAGCGGACCGACGAGCGAGAGGAGCGTGTCCGCCACGACGAGCCCGGCCGCGATCGCGAGGACGAAGCGAAACGGTCGGAGGAACCGACGCAGCGCGAACGGCTCGACCGTCTCCCGCTCCCGGTCCAGGTCGACGGCCGGGTCGTCGTCCGCCGGCGGGAGGGCTGCCACCTTGGCCATGAGCTCCGGCGTCGGAGCGAGCGCGCCGGCCCAGCCGCCCCCACCCATCCCCCCGCCCCAGCCCCCGCCGATGCCAGCCCCCGCCCCGGCCCGCATCCCCGCCCCCATGCCGCCGACTGGGCCGAACGCTCGGGTGCCGGCTGTGGCGACGGCCGGCGCGCCAGCGACAGCCCCCGCCGCCGCACCGCTCAGGTCGGCGCCCGGCCCGTTCGCCGCCGCCCCCACCCGGCCTGCGGCGAGACCGATCCCCGCCGCCCCCGCCACGTCCGTTGCGCGCCCGGCTGCCGACCCCACCGGGCCCGGTGCCTCGCTCACCTCCGCTCGCTCGTCGAGCAGCGGACCCTCCCCGCCGACGAGCTCGGCGTAGCGCGTGCAGCGCTCGAGGAGCTCCTCGTGGGTGCCCTGATCGAGCACGCGGCCGCGCTCGAGGACCACGATGCGGCTCGCCAGGCGCAGCGTCGAGCGACGGTGCGCGACCAGGATCGTCGTCCGCCCGGTGAGGAGGCGCTCGAGCTCCCGGTGGATCTGCTCCTCGGTCGTCACGTCGACTGCGGAGGTCGCATCGTCGAGCACGAGCACGCGGGGCTGCGTGAGCAGCACCCGTGCGAGCGCGATCCGCTGGCGCTGCCCGCCCGACAGGCTGAGCCCCCGCTCGCCGACCATGCTGTCGTAGCCGGCGGGGAGTGCCTCGATGAAGTCGGCTGCGCCGGCCGCCGCAGCCGCTCGGCGGACTTCCTCGTCGGTGGCCTCGGGCCTGCCGTAGGCGATGTTGGCACGGACCGTGTCGGAGAAGAGGAAGCTCTCCTCGAACACCACGCCGACCGCTGCGCGCAGCTCGGCGAGGGAGAGCAGCCGCACGTCGACCCCGTCGAGGCGCACCGTCCCCCGCCACGGGTCGTAGAAGCGCGCGAGCAGGAGCGCGACGGTCGACTTGCCGGAGCCCGACCCGCCGACGAGCGCGACGGTCTCGCCGGGTGTGACCTCCAGGTCCAAGCCGTCGAGGGTCGGCTCGCCGCGGACATAGCCGAAGTCCACGCCCTCGAGCACGACCCGGCCCCGTCCCGGCGGCAGCGGCACGGGCTCGGCTGGTTCCGTCACGATCGGGTTGGTCTCGAGCAGGTCGAGGATGCGCTCGGCGCCGGCGCGCGCCTGCTGGGCGATCGTGACGAGCGCCGCGAGCTGGCGGGCCGGCGCGACGAGCTGCACGACGTAGGTGGAGAAGACGAGGAACGTCCCGAGGCTCAGGTCCCCCCGCAGCGCCAGCCAGCCGCCGAGGGCGAGCACCCCGACCTGGGCGAGTGTCGGGATCGTCGAGAGGAGTGCCTGCGGGCCGGACTGGAGGCGCACGGTCCGCACCCGGCTCTGGTAGAGCCCTGTCGTCACCGCCTCGAGGCGGTCCAGCTCCCGGTGTTCCTGGCCGAACGCCTTCACCACGCGGACGCCGGTGACCGCGTCGTCCACGACCTGGGTCACCTCGCCGAGACGCTGCTGGGCCTCCCACGCCGAGGGGAAGACGGTGCTGCGGAGCCGGAGCGAGACCACGGCAATGGCCGGGACGGCGACGAGGACGACCAGGGCGAGCAGTGGCGAGAGCCAGAGCATGACGCCGAGGGCCATGGCGAGCATGACGACGTTGCCGATCATGACCGGCGTGAAGGACAAGAGCCCCTGGAGCAGGTTGATGTCGGAGGTTGCGCGCCCGACGAGCTGCCCGGTCGCGAGCTCGTCGTGCCGAGCCGCGTCGAGACGCTGGAGGTGCTCGAACATCGCGGTGCGGAGGTCGTTCTGCACCTCGAGCGCGAGCCGCCCGCCGAGGAAGCGACGCACGTACGCCGCGCCGAAGGCGAGCGCAGCCCCACCGACGAGGAGGAAGATCAGGAAGGCGAGCCCGCCGTGGTGGGCGACGAGCACGCCGTCGACGATCTGACGCTCGACGAGCGGGATGAGCGCCGCGATGCCCATCCCGATCACCGCCCCGGCAAGTGCCCCGACCGCGAGGCGGCGGTGGGCCAGGACGAACGGTGCGAGCCGGCGGATCCACCCCCGCTTCGGCACGGCGTCGCCCGGCGCGGCCGACTCCGACTCTCCCGAATCTTTCACTACGCTAAAGATACACGG
>JAJYWE010000025.1:4044-36590 GCA_021791675.1 Actinomycetes bacterium
CAGGCCTGCGTCGTCGGGAGGGTAGGAGCCGGGGAGGGGTCCGGCCGGGAGACGGGGCCGAGCCAGGGAGACAGCAGGCCAGCGGAGGGCCAGCGGAGAGACAGGCCGCCAGCGGAGGAGCAGCGCAGGCACGGCTCGGGGCCAGGAGCCCGGCGCAAGAGCCCCGGCTGAGCACCGCGGAACATCCCGGCCGTGCTGGACGTAGGTAGTGGGGAGGACTCGAGGAGGGTGTGGTGAGCGAACGCGTGCGCTTGGACGGCCCGGCAGACACGGCCGGTCGGGGAGGAACGGTCGCCCCGGTCTCGGCCAACGGCGGAGGGAGCAACGGCGCCGCAACGGCGGTGTCGCACACCGGCCTCGCCCTCCTCGTCATCGTGATCGGGGTCCTGATGGCGGCCGTCGACACCACGATCGTGGTGCTCGCACTGCCCGAGATGGAGCGGGCGCTCCACGTGCCACTCTCCGGGATCATCTGGGTCGTGATCGGCTACCTGCTCGTCATCACGCTCCTCGCCACCCAGGTCGGCCGCCTCGGGGACATGTTCGGCCGTGTCCGGATGTACGAGGCCGGCTTCCTGGTCTTCATCGTCGGCTCCGCGCTCTGCGCGCTCGCGACGAACGAGGCCACGATCATCACCTTCCGGGCGATCCAGGGCGTCGGCGGGGCGCTCATCTCTGCCAACGCCGGTGCGGTGATCGCCGACACCTTCCCGGCCGAGCGGCGCGGACGTGCCTACGGCTTCAACGCTGTCGGGTGGAACGTCGGGGCGATCCTCGGGATCCTCCTCGGCGGGGTCATCATCACCTACCTGTCGTGGCGCTGGATCTTCTGGATCAACGTGCCAGCGGGGATCCTCGCGTTCGCGCTCGCGCTCAAGGTGCTCCACGACAACGGGGTGCGACAGCACCAGAAGCTCGACCTCGCCGGGATGGTCGTCGGGGGGCTCGGCCTGTTCGGCGTGCTCTGGGCGATCACCAAGCTCGCGACCAGTGCGTTCTCGACCGAGATCGGCGCCTACCTGGTCGGGGGGTTGGTCCTGCTCGCGGTGTTCCTCGTCATCGAGCGGGCCCGGGAGGCACCAATGGTGAACCTCTCGTTGTTCCGCATCCCGACGATGTCGCCGACGCTCCTCGCGGCGCTCTTCCAGCAGCTCGCCAACTTCGCGGTGCTGTTCCTCATCATCATGTTCCTCCAGGGTGCGCGCCAGCTGAGCCCGCTCGACGCCTCCCTGCTCCTCGTCCCCGGGTATCTCGTCGGCGGCGTCGTCGGACCGTTCGGCGGCCGTCTGGCGGACCGCTTCGGACCCGTCTGGCCTGCGACGGTCGGCCTCGCGATCGAGATCGTCGCACTCGCGATCTACGCCCAGCTCACGCTCGCCACGCCGCTCTGGGTGATCGTGGTCGCGGCCGCGGTGAACGGGATCGGCTCCGGCGGCTTCTTCCCGGCCAACAACGCGGCGGTCATGGCGGCTTCGCCGGGGAAGTCCTTCGGCACGGCGTCCGGACTGCTGCGGACCTTCTCGAACATCGGCATGGTCTTCTCGTTCTCGGTCGCCATCCTGGTAGCCGCCCACTCGATCCCCCGCGAGCTCGCCTTCGCCATCTTCGTCGGCACCACGAAGCTCGACACCCACCTCGCAACGGCCTTCGCGAGCGGGATCCACGCGGCCTTCTACTCCTCGATGGCCTTCATGGCGATCGCGGCGGTGCTCTCGGCAACCCGCCTCCTGCACCACCGACCCGGCGGCGAAGGACCCCGCGGGTCACGGCGGGAAGGTGCCGCCCTCGCCGTGGCCCCCGGGACCGCCGGCCCTGGCGCCAACGGTGTCGGGATCGGGGCCAGCCCGGGTGGCGCGGCCCCGTCCCCAGCTCCGGCCGACCCGCTCCCGGAGCCGGCACGCCTCGGCGCGCCGACGCCGACACCGGACCGCCCGGACGGTCGCGCCCTGCCCGGCGAGGTCGCGTTCGAGGGCTAGCGCCTCGACATCGGCCGAAGCTGGCGCCGCCGGTCGTCGGAGCAGGCGGCGGGCCTCTCCGTCGCCGTCGCCGCGATGGCTGCCTGGCCGATGCTGATGCCTCCGTCGTTCGGCGGGATCCGCCGGTGGCGGAGCACGCGTAGTCCGAGCTGCTCGAGACGACTGCCGAGGATCTCGCCGAGTAGGACGTTCTGGAAGACGCCGCCTGTCAGCGCGACCGTGCCCAGACCCGCTCGTGAGGCGACCTCCGCGGCTGCCGCCGCGCTTGCGGCGGCCAGCGCCTCGTGGAAACCACGCGCGATGGCGGCGGTGTCGACGCCGGCTCGCGAGTCCGCCACGACTGCCGCCACGAGCCCCCGCGGGTCCAGGAGGACCTCGTCGCCGAGCTCGACGGCCACCTCGTAGTGTCTCGCCGTACCCGCGGAGCGGGTTCGTGCCGCCATCTCGAGCTCGATGGCCGCCTGGCCCTCGTAGGAGACGCGGCGTCGGAGACCGACGAGTGCCGCCGTCGCGTCGAAGAGCCGACCGACCGAGCTGGTGAACGGAAAGCGGCCGGCTCCGGTCGGCCGGACGAGCGCTCCCCACCCGGGCTCGAAGCGCTCCGCCGCGAGCCCGGCCAGCTCCACGCCCCCCGCCACGAGCGACCAGGCGAGGGCCATCCGCCAGGGCTCCCGGACGGCGGCGACCCCACCGGGCATCGGGACCCCGAGGAGGTGACCGGCGCGCCGGAAGCCATCGAGATCGCAGACGAGCAGCTCCCCGCCCCAGAGCGTTCCATCCACTCCGTAGCCGAGCCCGTCGAAGGCCACGCCGACCACGGGACCGGTCTCCCCGGCGTCGACCAGGCAAGACGCCACGTGCGCGTGGTGATGCTGGACCGGGAAGAGCTGCTCCCCCGAGACCGCGGCGCGCTCCTCTGCGAACTTCGTCGAGAGGTACTCCGGATGGAGGTCGTGCGCGAGGAGCGAGGGCCCGATCCCGTAGATCGCGACGAGGTGGTCGACCGCCTGGCGGAACGCCTCCCAGGCCTCGAGGTGCTCGAGGTCGCCGAGGTGCTGGCTCGCGACGACGGCGTCGCCGACCGTCAGGGCGACGGTCGACTTGAGCTCCGCCCCGAGGGCGAGGACGGCACGCGCCGCAGGACGAGGCAGGGCGAGCGGAGCCGGTGCGTAGCCCCGCGCACGGCGCTGGAGCTGCAGCCCGGACGGCGTCGCCCGGGCGACGGAGTCATCGCAGCGAACGTGGATCGGCCGGTTGTGGGAGAGGATCCCCTCCACCAACGGCCCGAGCCGTTCCACGACGTCCTCGTCCCGGAAGACGATCGGCTCGTCGGAGCGGTTGCCGCTCGTGAGCACGAGCGGGCATCCGGTCCCCTCGAGGAGGAGGTGGTGCAGGGGGGTGTACGGGAGAAACACGCCCAGCTCCGCGAGGCCCGGCGCAACCGCCCGGGCGACGGGGGCGTCCGGGCGCCGCTCGGCGAGGACGATCGGGCGCTCCCGGCCCGCCAACAGGGCGCGAGCAGGCCCGTCGAGCGACACGAGCCGCTCCGCTGCAGCGAGGTCCGGCACCATCACCGCGAAGGGCTTGTCCTCGCGCACCTTGCGCCGGCGCAGTGCCTCCACACCTGCCTCCGAAGCCGCATCGACCGCCAGGTGGTACCCCCCGATGCCTTTCACCGCCACGACGGCCCCGCGCCGGAGCAACGTGATCGTGCCGCGCAGCGCAGCGTCACCCTCCGCCTGCTCCTCACCGAGCGGGGAGAGCAGCCGGAGGCGAGGCCCGCACGCCGGACATGCGATCGGCTGGGCATGGAAGCGCCGGTCCGCCGGGTCCTCGTACTCGGAGCGGCAGGCCGGGCACATCGGGAACCCGGCCATCGTGGTAGCCGGGCGGTCGTAGGGCACCGCGGTCACGATCGTGTAGCGCGGGCCGCAGTTCGTGCAGTTCGTGAAGGGATACCGCCATCGGCGCGCCGCAGGATCCCGGATCTCGGCGAGGCAGTCGTCGCAGGTCGCGACGTCCGGGCTGATCGGCACCCGCGCCCCGCCGTCCGCCCGGCTCTGGTCGATCCGGAAGCCCTCGAGGCCGTTCGGGGAAAGGGTGACGCAGCTCACTCCCTCGACCACCGCCAGCGGCGGCGACTCCTCGGCCACTCGCCGGGCGAGGGCTGCGAGGACATCCGGGCGACCCTCGACCTCGAGCACGACGCCCGCGGCGTCGTTGCGGACGAAGCCGGCCAGCCCGAGCTCGGTCGCGAGCCGGTAGACGAACGGTCGGAACCCGACACCCTGCACCGTGCCTCGAATCGTGAGGCGCCAGCGCGCCAATGGCTGCGCTGCCGACTCGGGAGCCCGGACGGTGCGCACCACGACCGGGCGACCTCAGCAGATCCGTGGGAGGGGATCCCCCACCAGCATGTCCACGATGCGTGTGCTGCCGAAAGCGGTCCGCAACACGACGACACCCTCGGGCTCCGCGCGGATCTCGCCGATCAGGGCCGCCTCCGCCCCTCCCGGCTCGGCACGGACCGCCGCGAGAGCAGCGTCTGCCTCCTCGGGCGGCACCACGGCGAGAACCTTGCCCTCGTTCGCCACGTAGAGCGGATCGAGGCCGAGCAGCTCGCAGGCACCCGCGACCGCGGGTCGCACCGGCAGGGCTGCCTCGTCGAGGACCACGGCGAGCTGGCGGTCGCGCGCGAGCTCGTTGCAGACCGTGGCCACCCCACCGCGAGTGGGATCGCGACACCACCGGGTGCCGGGAGCCGCCTCGAGGAGGGCCCGTACCAAGGGGGTCACCGGGGCAGTGTCCGAGCAGAGCTCCACCTCGAGGTCGAGGTCACCCCGCGCCAGCATGACCGCGATCCCGTGGTCCCCCATGGTGCCGGAGAGCAGCACCACGTCTCCGGGTCGCACCGACTCGGCCGCGAGATCGACCCCGGGTGCGACGGTCCCTACGCCTGCGGTGGTGAGGTAGATCCCATCCGCCGCTCCTGCCCCCACGACCTTCGTGTCGCCGGTGACCACGGCCACCCCGGCGCCGTCAGCGGCCTCGGCGACGTCAGCCACGATCTCTTTCAGCTCCGCGACGGAGAGCCCCTCTTCGATGACCACCGCGAGCGAGAGCCACCGCGGGACTGCCCCCATGACCGCGAGGTCGTTCACGGTCCCGTGCACCGCCAAGTGACCGACCGACCCGCCCGGGAAGCGACGAGGGCTCACGACGAAGGAGTCGGTGGTGAACGCGAGACGTTCGCCCGGGGCGAGGTCGAGGACCGCCGCGTCTCGAAGCGGGCCCTCGGGACGGCCGAGCCCCTCGAGGAACACCGCGTCGAGCAACGCCGCCGAGGCCTTGCCTCCGGCACCGTGCGCAAGGGTCACGACGTCGTCCTTGAGGCGCGGGCGGCGGCGGCGGAACGCCTCGATCCGCCCGAGGACGGCGGCCTCGCTCGAGGACACGCCTCTCGTCCGATTCGGTCCGGACCGATCGTCCTGCTCGGTCCTCCCGGGCGTGCTCGGTCCCGGCGCGCGTGCCGCCGTCATGACGGTCCGAGTGGTCGGAGGGCGGCCTGCACCACCTCCCAGAGCCGCCACGACAGCGCCGCCTGGGTCTCCTGGATCCGGTGGATGCTCTGGGAGGGCACCACGAAGCAGTGTTGGACGCTCGGGGAGACGGCCATCTGGCCTCCCTGGTAGCCGGCGAGGCCGACCGTGAGACAGCCTCGCTCGCACGCCTCGTCGAACGCGAGCAGCAGGTTCTTCGAGCCACCGCTCGTCGAGAAGCCGACGACCATGTCCGAGGGCTCCACCTGCGCGATCACCTGCCGCAGGAACACCACCTCGAAACCGACGTCGTTGCCGAGCGCTGTGAGCACCGCCAGGTCGTCTGCGAGCGACCGTGCCGGGAGTGGTCTGCCGGCGGGCGGGTCGCCGAAGAGGGTGACGAGCGACGCCGCATCCGTCGAGCTCCCGCCGTTGCCCATGGCCAGCAGGCGTCCGCCCGCGTCGAAGCGGGTCGCCATCGCCAACCCGACCGCGCTCAGCTCGTCCTCGCTCGCAGCGAGCACGTTCGCTCGGAGCGCCGCGCTCTCCGCCGCCTTGGCCTCGGCCGAGCGCGCGAGGTCCTCGAGCAGTGGACCGGCGTCCCGCTCCGCGGCATCGAGGAACGGGTAGAGGAACCCCGTGCCCCCCGGCGCGCTCATTCGCCGCTCCCCTCGGCCAGGACCGTGAGCACGGAGCCCGCGTGGACGAGGACCAGCGACCCGGGCGACACCCCCTCGACGAGGGACGCGTCCGCCCACTCGAGCCCGGTCGCTGCGCGGACCAGGACGGCACCGCCTTCGCCGAGGCGGAGGACCTCGACGAGGCGACCCTCGTCGCCACAGGTGACGCAGGCCGGTCCCGAGCAGACCTGCGGCTCCTCGAGGAGCCCGGGGTGCTCGAAGCAGACGTGGGTCAGCTCCCAGAGGAGGTGGTACGAGAGCACGAACCGGCCCGTGTGGGCGGCCTGGCTCGGCACTTCCCCCTCCCACCAGAGGACGTGGTCCGCCGCCCCTGGCGCCGGGCGCGGGCCGGCGCCGATCCAGATCGTCGTGAGCCCCCATGCGGGTGCCCGAGCGAGCGCGCGGCGCGCTGCGGGCTCCTCCGAGGACGCGACGACCACGAGCGCATCCCCAGCGCGACAGAGCGTCCGGAGCCCCGCGACGCCAGCCTCCGCCGAGACGGCGACCGCAGGCAGGGCGCGCGTCCCGACGACGACCGGGTGCACGAACTCCACCGCGACGTGGTGGGCGTGGGCGGGCCAGGCCGGCGCGAAGCACCAGAGCGTCCCACCGTGCGCGAAGCGCCGTGCGAGAGCCAGGGCAGCACCTGCGACGTCGACACCGAAACCCGGTGGCAGCCCGCCGGCGCCAGCGGCGCCGCGCTCCGCGTCGAGTGCGCCGGCGGGGCCGGCAGCCGACTGCGCCGCGGTCCCGACGCTCATGCCCGGGCCCCGACGGACAGCGCTGCCTCCCGGTGGAGCCGGCCGAAGTTGTAGTACGCGGCGCACGCTCCCTCCGAGGAGACCATGCAGGTCCCGATCGGCGTCTCGGGGGTGCAGGCGGTACCGAACACCTTGCACTGCCAGGGCTTGATGACCCCCTTCAGCACCTCGCCGCACTGGCAGGCCTTCGGGTCGGCGACCCGGACGCCCGGGACTGCGAAGCGGCGCTCGGCGTCGAAGTCCGCATAGGCGTCTGCGAGCCGGAGTGCGCTCTGGGAGATGAAGCCGAGCCCCCGCCACTCGAAGTGCGGGCGGAGCGCGAAGACCTCGGCCATGATCGCGAGCGCCCTCGGGTTTCCCTCCTCCACGACGCAGCGGGTGTACTGGTTCTCCACGTCCGCCCGGCCGGCTGCGCACTGGACCAGCAGCATCTCCACGGCCTGGAGGATGTCGAGGGGCTCGAAGCCGGCGGTCACCAGCGGCTTACCGTACTGCTCGGCGACGAAGCGGTAGGGCCGCTGGCCGATCACGGTCGAGACGTGCCCGGGTCCGAGGAACCCGTCCAGCCGGAGGTCGGGAGAGTCCAGGATCGCCTTGATCGGCGGCACGATCGTCACGTGGTTGCAGAAGACGCTGAAGTTCGACACGCCCTCCGCCTTCGCGCGGCGCAGCGTCACCGCCGTCGACGGTGCCGTGGTCTCGAAGCCCACGGCGAAGAACACCACCTCGCGACCGGGGTTGTCCACGGCGAGGCGGAGCGCGTCGAGCGGCGAGTAGACGAACCGGACATCGGCGCCGCGGGCCTTGGCGTCGAGCAGGCTCCCCGAGGAGCCTGGCACGCGCATCATGTCCCCGAAGGTCGTGAACAGCACGCCGGGCTGCTCGGCAACCGCGATCGCGTCGTCGATCCGGCCCATCGGGATGACGCAGACCGGGCAGCCCGGCCCGTGGACGAGCTCGACCCCGTCGGGGAGGAGGTGCTCGATCCCGTGTCGGTAGATCGTGTGGGTGTGTCCCCCGCAGACCTCCATGAAGGCGAAGCGCTTCCCGTTGGACAGCGTCGCGATCCGTCGGACGAGCGCGCGCGCGGCGGCCGGGTCTCGGTACTCGTCGACGAAGCGCATCACGCCACCTTCCTGAGGTTGACCCCATCCCCGCTTGCGACGCGCTCGGCGAGCACGCCGCCCCCCCGGCTCACGAGCTCAGCCGCCGCCGCGAGACCGCCCGCGAGCAGGGCGCGCACCTCCTCCGATTGCGCGATCACCGTGACGGCCTCGCGGAGCTCCTCGAGCCCCTCCCTCCCTGCCCGAGTGCCGAGGAGATAGCCCGCCAGGAACCCGATCATTGCGCCCATGTCCCGCCTTCCTTTCCCCGCCCTACGCCCCTTGCCCGTCTCGGACGCTCCGTGCGGCGAGTGTCCCCGAACGGCGGCAGCCGTTCGTTGCTCAGGCGATCCGTGACTCCCGCACGAGCGCCACCTCGTCCCGGTAGGCCTGCCCCATCAGCTGGAGCCCCTCGAGCGCGCGCGCCGCCTCCGCCTCGTCGATCACGGCCATCGCGAAGCCGACGTGGATGAGCACCCAGTCACCGGGTTCGATGGCGACGTCGTCGAGCAAGCCGATGTTGATGTTCCGCCGAACCCCTGCCACCTCGACCTTTGCCAGCTGGTTGTTCGCGTCGACCAGCTCTACGACCTGTCCTGGTATCCCGAGACACATGTCCGCTCCTCTCACGCTCGGTACTCGATGCGTTCCAACACGAGCTCGTCGCCTCCACGCTCCTCGACCTCCGGCGACCCGCAGCGCTCGCACGCCAGCACGTGGTCCGTCGCCTCGAAGGTCGCCCCGCAGCGCTCGCAGCGTGCCGCGACCGGCAGCACGACGAGCTCCGGGACCGCTCCGGCCGCGACGCTCCCTTCGGCGGCGAGCGCGAAGGACTGCGCGAACGCGTCGGGGTGGAAGTGGTGGAGGCAACCCACCCGCACCCGGACGGCGGCGACGCTGCGACCGTTGGCGCGTCGCTCGAGCGCGTCCACGATGGCCGTGCAGACCCCGAGCTCATGCATCGGAGCCCGCCCTTGCGACCAGCTCGACCCGGACCTCGACTTCCGGGTGGACCTTCGCCATGAGGATCTTCGGCGGCTCCATGCCGAAGTCGCGGATGTCGAAGACGTGCGCGCCCTCCAGATGCACCTCGCCGTCAGCGAGCCGGAGCACCATCTCGTCCTCCGCGGGCTGGCTGGACCCCCGAAAGGTGACCACCCCCGAGACGAGGTAGTGTCCGCCGGCTGCCGGGCGGAGCTCGCGCAGCTCGCCCGAGATGGTCGGATACCGCCGTACGTCCACCCGCCGTTGCAGCTCGCGGTCGTAGAGCGGGTTCCCAGAGCGCAGCGCCGAGACCGCGAGCTCGACACGCCCCCGATCCGCCGCGAGACCCCCCGGCTCCGAGGCCGTCCCGTCGAGCTCGATGAAGCCGTGCAGCCCCGTCGCCTCGGCGTGGATCGGATGGAGACTGGAGCGCGCCTCCACCGAGACGCGCGACACCGCTGGGTCGATCTCGAAACGCGGCATCGCCTCACATCGCCCGGATCTTCAGGTACCGCGCGACGTCGGGTAGCGAGTCGACCACGACCGCGACCAGGACCGTCAGCACCACCGACCAGAAGAGCTTGCGGATCACGCCCCTACCTCCTCTCCCTCGGCCGCCACCCCGGCAGCTCCTTCGTTCCCTCCGAGGACCGCCGCCACCACGGCGGCTCCGTCGCCTGCTGCCGACGACGCAGCCGCCATCGGCCCGGGCCCCCTTCCCTCGCCGTTCGTCGGGACGCCCGCGCTCTCCCCGTTCACCCGCAGCAGAGCGGCCACCGTCTCGCGCACAGCGGCGACGGCGGGTCCGATCGCGTCCCGGACCGGAGCCGAGAGGCCGATGCCCTCTCCGAGCTGTGCCGGCTCGCAACCGATGAGGACGAGGTGGCGCACGTGGCCCCCCATCGCCCTCGCCGAGCGGAGGACGGCGACCGGGTCCATCGCGTGTGCGTCCAGGCCGACGGCGGAGGCCCCCGCCCCGCCGGGCCGGGGCTGGTTCGCGTCGTCCGGAGCCGCCAGATCCCGGTCGGGGGCCACGACGCGCACGGTTCCCGCAGCGTCGCCGGCAGGCTGGGCGTCGACCAGGACGACGGCGTCGTAGTCCTCGAGCAGCTCGTAGGCGAGGTGGACGCCCCGGATCCCGAAGTCCTCGATGCGGACGCTCTCGGGCAGCTCGCTCCGGTCGGCAGCGAGGCGCCGGACGACCTCGGGCCCGAACCCGTCGTCGGACAGGAAGATGTTGCCGATCCCGGCGACGAGCACACGCGGGCTCACCAGCGCGCCCCACGGAGGCCACGGAGCTCGCCGAGCAGCGCCTCGATGTCCGGGTCGCTCGGAGCCACCCGGACGTCACTCGCGTCGCCCAGGGCCCCGCCCGCCGGTGTCAGGTCGGGGTCGCCGGATGCGGACAGGGGGACGACCTCCTCTGGCGCGAAGAAGAGGGAGCGCCCGTACCACTCGTGGAGCTCGGCCGCCGGATCGTCCTCGACGACAACCCCCAGGTGACACTCCCCCTCGAGCGTCCGGTAGACGCCGGTGACCCTGGCCACCCTGCCGCGCAGGAAGAGGTCCTGGGCGTCGGCCCGCCGGTTCGGTTGCAGCAGGACCCGGCTCCCGACGCCAACGGTGACCCCCGCCACCCTGACCGGCAACGCCTCCTCGCTCCCAGGCTGGCTGGCGACGGACGGAGCGCCGTCGATCCCGTCACTGGGAGCGCCCCTCGGGGCGGCAGCCCGATCGCCGCCCGCAACGCTCGAAGCCCGCGCGCCGAGCCGCTCGGCGACGGGGCGGACCCTCGCGTGCAGCCGCTCGAAGTCGACCGCCGTCAGTTCCTCGCAGCCGGAGAGGACAGCCGCGGCTCTCGGGTCGGTCGCCCGCACCTCCCGCTTCTCGTCGTCCGTGAGCGTGAGGACGCGCAGGGCGAGGATCTCGTCGATCTCCGTGGCGTCGTACATCGCCTGCGCGCTCTCGGGGGCGATGGCCGGGAAGTCCGAGAGGACGATCGGCGACGCGAGGACGGTCCGGGGCCGCTCCTCGTCACCGACGAGCACCGGGAAGAGCCCGTCGTGGAGCGCGCCAGCCGCCTCCGGGAGATCCGCTGGCCGGTCCAGCGCGGAGAGGAACACGCCGCCGTCGATCGCGAAGAGCGCGTGGACGCCGACGACGCTGCGCCGGACCACGTCGTCACGGTGGGCCGCCGGACCGCTCCATGCCGAGGTGTTCGCGACCTCGACCCGCACCCACCAACCCCCTCCGGAGGCGAGCGGCCCTGCCGACGCGACGACCTGTAGGTCGACCGGAGCGGCCTCCCACGCAGCAACACACCGTCGTCCGCCTGCGTCCCTTCCGAGCTCCTGTTCCCGGCGAGCACCGCCCAGCCGGAGCGACCGAGTCGAGACGGCACAAACGGGCCCGAGCGGCGCGACGCCCGGTGCACCACCCACTCCCGGCACGGGAGCGTCGCGCCCGTCGCCGGTTCGGGAGGCCTGCGCAGGCGCCGGCGCCCCCGGCGCTGCCACCTGGAGCACGAGGTCGACCTCGTGGCTCACTCCCTCGTCGAACGCCGTCCAGAGCTGGCCGTCGACCTCCAACGACTCCACCGCCCGGCGCGTCTGGTCCTCCTCCTCGATCCACAGCGAGCGCGCGGTGAGGGTGAGGAAGCGGACCCGCACCGCGACCCGCGTCCCCACGGCGGCGCGAAACAGGCCGTCGACGCGGGCGTCGGCGCGCTCCGCTCCGCTCGCCGCGGCATACTCCGGCGGTGCCAGCACCCCGAACTGCCAGCGAAGGTGGTTCTTCCGCGCCGACGCACGATAGGGATAGAGCACGTAGCCCTCGTAGCAGATTGCGTCCGCGACGCTGCGCGCCGCGTCGAGCGCGACGCCGAGCGGGTCGGCCCTCGACGCCGGATCGGGCTCCTCGGTTGGGGACCCCGAGCCCGCACCGGCGGCACCGAGCAACGACTCGAGCGCGCCCTCCCACGTGGGGATTGCCTGGCGGGCCTTGAACGCGCCGAGCGCCCCGAGCGTCTCGCGCGAGAGCCGCAGCCATCCCTCACCGGGGAAGAAGTGGTCCATTGCGCTCCGCCACGTCGAGACGGGGAGCACGAAGCGCGCCTCCGCATCCCACGAGATCGGTTCCACGGAGAGCCTGCCCTCGACCTCCCGGAACACCGTGCCGGAGAAGAGCAGGACGACCGGGACCGTCCCGTGCTCGAGCCCGGCGAGGAGCTTCGCGTGCGCCACCTCGAGGTCGTAACTGCACGGCAGGGAGAGGGTCGTCTCCGTGCTCCCCTCGAAGCACCCGAGCGCGGTCGTGACCTGGGCCCAGCGCAGCGGCTTGAGGCTACGCGACCACTGCGTCGGCGGGCCGAACAGCTCGAGCACGTGTGCCCGCTCGGCCGCGGTGAAGTCGTGGCCCCGCGGGTCGATCTCGACGGCAGTGCGCAACACCACGGCGTGCACGGGGCGCGAGTCGGGCGTGGTCACCCGGAGGCGCAACGCGAGCGCCGGTGCCGCCGCGTATGGCTCGGGCTCGACGCCGAGCACGGAGAACGAGAGCTCAGCCACCGCTCAGCTCCACGAGCGGGCGCGCCCGTGCCCCGAGGTCGGCGAACACCTCGTCGAGCAGGCCCGCAGCCTCCTCGCCACCGGCGACTCCCTGCCACGCGCTGCGGAGGCGACCGACGAGCTCGTAGCAGGCGTCGACCGGGACCACGAACGCCTCGATCCCGACAGAGGTGACTCGCGCGAGCACCGCCTCCACCCCCGGAGCGACGCTTCCGAGCTGCGCCGAAGCATCGACCGCCTCCTCCCAGGCCCCGAGTGGCAGCTCCGACTCGACCGCCCCGGCCGGACCGGGGTAGAACGCCGCCACCCGCCCACCCTCGGCTCCGGAAAGGAAGAACGCCACGTCGACCGGGATCCCCAGGCGCGCCCAGAGGGCGGGTGGGATCGTCCCGGTCGGCAGCCGGAGGTAGCGGTCCGACACGAGGCGGTACCGCCCTCGTGCCGCTCCCTCCTGGCTGAACAGCAGCGCGCAGGCTCGGCAGGTGCAACGCAGCGCCGAGTGCTCGAGATCGGCGACGTGGCGATGCCCGGCTTCGAGGGCCGCGCCGCAGAGCTCACAACCTGCCGACTCGGCAGGGCGCGGGCGCGTGAGTCCCCCCGCGTCCTCGCGCCTCGGGCCGCGACGCAGGGTCACCGGCGTCCCGACCTCGACGACGTGAACGTCGACGTCATCGAGATCGGGCACCGCCCCGCGCACGGCGGCGCGCACGGCGTGGGCGAGCGCCCCTCGACTGCCGGCTCCGGGGCCCACCGGGTGGATCTCGACGATCGCGGTTCGACGAGCCTCGTCCACGGCCTCGATCGTCGCCGGTGCGACGCCCAGCCGACGTCCGATCTCGTCGAGTGCCGTCGAGACGCGGGACGCGAGCGGGACGGGGTGGAGGTCGTGGACGAGCAGCGCGCTCGCGACGACCTCGTCCTGCGCGAGCTCCTCAAGCACTCCGGCGCAACCGTCGCGGCCCTGCTCGGCGAGGCGCCGGACGATCCGCCCGAGCACCTCCCCGTAGAAGCTCGTCACGGCGGCGAGGAGCTCGTCAGCCGCCGTTGCCACCTCCGGCCCACCCAGGTCGGTGAGCGCCTCGAGCGCCCGTTCGACCTGCGCACCCGGGTCTTCGTGCACCGTGGCCGCTTCTCCTCACGCCTCGTCGAGCGTGTGCGCGACGGTCGGGGAGTGGACCTTGCGCAGCTCCTTCCCGCCCCCGAGGTACATGTGGACCCCGCAGGGAAGGCACGGATCGAAGCTGCGTACCGACCGCATGATGTCGATGCCCTTGAAGTGCTCGCGGTCGTTCTCCTCGAAGATGGGGGTGTTCTGCACCGCGTCCTCGTAGGGACCCGGGGTGCCGTAGACGTCTCGCGGGTTCGCGTTCCAAGGCGTCGGCGGGTAGGGGTGGTAGTTGGCGATCTTCCCGTCCCGGATCACCATGTGGTGCGAGAGCACACCGCGCACCGCCTCGGTGAAGCCACAGCCGATCCCCTCGTCGGGAACCTCGAACGGCTCCCAGGTCTTCGTCCTGCCGGCACGGACCTCGGCGAGCGCCTGCTCCATGAAGTGCAAGGCGCAGGCGGCGGCGTAGGCCTGGAAGTAGGTGCGCGCCCGGTCTCGCTCGATCGTGTTCGACCACTGGGGGATCTTCCACTCGAGCTGGACCTCGGGCTTCAGCGCGGTCTTCGGGAGGTTGATCACGACGCTGTGCCCGGTCGCCTTCACGTAGCCGATGTCGACGAGCCCCGACAGCGCGGTCGACCACAGCCGGGCGAGAGGGCCCCCACCGGTGTCGAGCGCGAGGTGGTCCGTCCCGTCGAACCAGCGGGGCGACATCACCCAGCTGTAGTTCCCGTCGAAGTCGCGCTTCTGCGGCTGGGGGTTCGTGTGCTGGTTCCAGGGGTGCCGCCGGTCGACCGGGTTCCCGAGCGGGTCGCGCGTCACGAACATCTCCTGGCCCTCCCAGTCGTCGTAGAAGGAGTGCCCGAGGAGGATCCGGATGCCGAGGTTGATGTCGACGAGGTCGTTCGTCACGAGCTTCCCGTCCACGACCACTCCCGGGGTCACGAACATCTTCCGGCCCCAGTCGGTCATGTCCCGGTAGGCGAAGTT
This sequence comes from Actinomycetes bacterium, assembly GCA_021791675.1. GTDB lineage: Bacteria > Actinomycetota > Acidimicrobiia > Acidimicrobiales > JAKAOS01 > JAJYWE01. Next base: position 18,752 of record JAJYWE010000025.1, read on the forward strand.
GCAGACCTCGGGATCCTGGAAGCTTCCCCAACACCCGAGCAGCGTGCGTCGCAAGCCGACCTGCTCGTAGCCCGGGAGTGCCTGGTAGAAGAAGTCGAAGAGGTCGTCGTGCATCGGGACGACACGCTTCATGAACTCGACGTAGCGCATGAGCCGGCTCAGGTAGTCGGTGAAGAGCTGGATCGTCGCTGTCGTCCCGACCCCGCCCGGATAGAGCGTCGAGGGGTGCACGTGGCGACCCTCCATCAGGCAGAACATCTCCCGCGTCGAGCGGCTCACCTGGAGCGCCTCCCGGTAGAACTCGCCCTCGAAGGGGTTGAGCGAGCGCATGATGTCGGCGATGGTGCGGTAGCCATGGTCGCCAGCGTGCGGTGACTCGGTCCGCTCGGCGAGCTCGAGCACCCCGGGGTTCGTCTCCCGTACCATCTTCTCGCAGAAGTCCACGCCGACGAGGTTCTCCTGGAAGATGTTGTGGTCGAACATGTACTCCGCAGCCTCGCCGAGGTTCACGATCCACTCGCCGAGATGCGGCGGCTTCACGCCGTAGGCCATGTTCTGTGCGTAGCAGGAGCAGGTTGCGTGGTTGTCGCCACAGATGCCACAGATGCGACTGGTGATGAAGTGCGCGTCCCTCGGGTCCTTGCCCTTCATGAAGATGCTGTAGCCACGGAAGATCGACGACGTCGAGTGGCACTCCGCCACCGTCCGCTGGCGAAAGTCGATCTTCGTGTAGATCCCGAGGCTGCCGACGATCCGGGTGATCGGATCCCAGGCCATCTCCACCAGGTCGTTGTTCGCCGTGTCCGGCTGCACTGTCATCGCTCCCTCCTCGCCCTCGTCGCTCGCCTAGCGCCAGCCGCCGCGGTAGCCCGTGGTGAGCTCGGGCCCGCGTACTCGCCAGCTCGGTTCCTCGTCGACTGTCTTCACCGTGACGCGCCGCAGCGCCCGGATCACGTTCCCGTACAGTCCGCTCGCTGCGGTGGAAACGCGCGCTCCGGGAGGCTCCGCCATGAAGGGCATGAACTTGTCCGGGAAGCCCGGCATGGTGCAACCGATGCAGATCCCCCCGACGTTCGGGCAGCCCCCGATCCCGTTCATCCAGCCACGCTTCGGGACGTTGCACTTGACGACCGGGCCCCAACAGCCCAGCTTCACGATGCACTTGCGCGAGCCGTACTCGTTCGCGAACTCGCCCTGCTCGTAGTAGCCGGCTCGATCGCACCCCTCGTGCACCGTGCTCCCGAAGAGCCAGGTCGGCCGGAGCGACTCGTCGAGCGGGATCGCGGGAGCCTGCCCGGTCGCCTGGTAAAGGAGGTAGAGGATCGTCTCCGAGAGGTTGTCCGGTTGGATCGGACAGCCCGGGACGCAGACGATCGGGATCCCGGCCTTGGACTTCCAGCCCCAGCCGAGGTAGTCCGGCACACCCATGGCACCGGTCGGGTTCCCCGCCATCGCGTGGATGCCGCCGTATGCCGCACACGTCCCGACCGCGAGCACGGCGAGGGCCTTCGGTGCCAACCGGTCCAACCATTCGCTCGTCGTCATCGGTTGGTCCGTCGCGGGGTCGTTCCCGAACCCGCACCAGTACCCCTCCCGCTTGATCGCCTCGTTGGGGATCGAACCCTCCACCACCAGCACGAAGGGCTCGAGCTCCCCGCGGTCGGCCTTGAAGAACCACTCGATGAAGTCGTCCGCCCCACCGACCGGCCCACACTCGAAGTCGATGAGCGGCCAGTGCACGGCGATCTTCGGGAGCCCGGGCAGCGCCCCGAGCGCTATCTCCTCGATGCTCGGCTGCGTGGCGGCCGTCAACGCGACGGAGTCACCGTCGCAACTCAGCCCTGCGTTGATCCACAGGACGTGGATCACCGGTTCGTCGCTGACCATCCGGTCCGCCGCCACCTCGGTCGTCGTGCCCACCTGGCGCCTCCTGTCCCCCGAACCACGTTCCGGCAGTCCTGGAGCACGCCCTCCAGCTCGTGGCGCGGGTCGTCTGGTGCAGTTGTAGCTGCGCGCTCCAGGTCGCTCAATGAGGGTCTTCTGCCCCTATCGGCTGCCTGCTCGCTCGGGCCGGGCACCAGCGCGTTACCGCGAGGACACAGGAGCACCTCTCGCAGGGTCCAACCCGGATCAGGGCGGTCCGGCGACCGCCTCGGCTTCGACGTGCAGGGCCAGGCGGACGTCGGGGTACAGCTTGAACAGCGGCATCGTCGGGACAGCCATGCCGAAGCGACGGATGTCGACGATGTGCGATCCTGTCACGGTCATCATGACGAGCCCCGGTTGACGGGGTGCGACGGCGAGCGTGCTCCCCGCCAGGCCAGCCACCTCCTCGATCGTGCCCGCCCCGCGCCACGACCTCGGGGCGTGCACCGTCGCCGTGACCGTCCCGGCGAGGGTGCACGGGACGCCGTGCATGGTCACGGTCCCGGTGATCTGGTAGCAGTTCCCGTCGCCGATCCGGGTCGCTGTTGCAAGCCGGACTTCGACGAAGGGGTAGCGCCGGGCCTCCACCCGTCGCACCAGCTCCTGGTCGAACAGTGGGTTTCCCGAGGTGAGGCTTGCGACACGCGCACGGAGCGTCGCGACCGGGGGGGGCTCCACCGCCACCAACCCCTCCGCGAGCTCCACGGCGATCGAGCCTTCGAGCTGGTCCGTGCTGAAGGCGATCGGTCCCACGTTCGACCGCGCCTCGACCACCAGGCTCGACCGGCTCCCGACGACCCGGAAGACCGCAGGGCCCGACAGCCAGTCCGCCAGAGCCGGAGCGGCCGCCTCGCCCGCGGCCACAGCCGTCCCGGCTGCTCGCGCGAGGGGAGCCGGGCGCAACGAGGCCGCTACCGCCTGACCCTGCCGCATGGCAAGGAGCGGGTCGGTGAGGTCGGGACCGAGCTCGGCGAGTCGCCGGCCGTTGCAGTACCAGTAGCGCTGGAGGACGCCCTCCAGCAGGTCGCGCTCCCGAGCCACCACGGACATCCAGGCCTCGAGGGCCTGCTGGCCGGCGGTGGTCAGCGCGTAGACCCGGCGCGTCGAACCGGCGGTCGGGGCCTCGGCGCGGCCCTCGAGGAGCCCGTCCCGTTCGAGGTCGGCGAGCGCGCGATAGACCGCGGTGCGCTCGATCCGGGCGAGCCCGAGCGCCGCGAGGCCGGTGACGAGCCGGTACCCGTGCTGGGGCTCCTCGGCGACGAGCAGGAGCAGGGCAGGGTAGAGGAAGCGCCGCGGGGGAGCCAGGTCGAAGTTGCACCGGGTCGCCGGCACCCGGTCCGGTGGGCTCGGCCAGACGTCCACCGCAGCGTCGGCGATCGGCCGCCCATCCGAGCGTGGCATCGATCTCCCCTCTCTCGGTCGGCTGTCGAGCCGCCGAGACCCACGGGTCTCTCGTTCCGCCACCCAGGCTTGCCTGGCAGCTCCCCAGGGGTGCCAGAGAGCGGTGAGAAACGGTAGCACCTCTGCGGCAGCGCGCTCCGGGCGCGGCTCGGACCAGCGACGTCGTCGTCCGAGAGCGCTTAGCATGGGTAAGCGATGGCGACGACCACCGGCGCCGGGACCGACCCCGACAGCCCGAGTAGCCCCCGTGGCGGCCGCGCGGACGGACCTCCGCTCGACGCTGCAGACCTCCGCCACAACCTCCGCTGGCTCTACACCGGTCGGGCGTTGCGGAGCTTTGCGACTGCGTTCCTCACCGTCGTCTTCCCGCTCTACCTCGCGGGGGAGCATCTCTCGTCGTTCGCTGTCGGCGCGATCCTCACCGCCGGCGGCGTCGCGAGCGCGGGCCTCATGGCCGTGGTGGGCATCGCGGGCGACCGCTTCGGCCGGCGGTCGATGCTGGTCGGGCTCGGCGCCGCCGGAGTGGTCGGCAGCGTCGCGATGGCGGCCACGGGTAACCCGGTCGTGCTCACGGTGGCGAACGGCTTCGGTGGCGTCGGACGGGGGGGCGGTGCGGGCAGTGGCGGGGCGTGGGGACCCTTCTTCCCGGCCGAGCAGCCCCTCCTCGCGGAGTCGGTCCCCGCCGAGCAGCGGACCACGGCCTTCGGGCGGATCAGCTTCGTCGGCGTCCTCGCCGGCGCAGCAGGCTCGCTCGTCGCGTTCGTCCCGGGGATCCTCCACGCCCACGGCGTGAGCCTCGTGAGCTCCTACCGCCTGGTCTTCCTCTTCGGGGCGCTCTGCTCCGCGGGTGTGGTCGTCGTCTCCCTCCCTCTCCGGGAGCGCCTTGCACCCCGTGTGCGACCAACCTCCGTTCCCGAGCGCTTCGCCGCCCCGGCCGAGGCGCCGGCCGCCAGCGCTCCCGGCACCCTCAGCACACGCCAGCTCGTCGGACGCCTCGGGCTCACCAACGCCCTGAACGGCCTCGGGTTCGGCTTCCTCGGGCCGCTGCTCACCTACTGGTTCCACGTCCGCTTCGGGGCCGGCCCGACCGAGCTGGCGGCGCTCTACACCGTCGTCAACCTGGTTTCCGCCCTTCCCTATCTCGGCTCGGCCATCCTCGCCCGCCGCCTCGGGGCGGTGCGGACCGTTGTGTGGACCCGGACCGTCTCGGTGCTGCTGCTGCTCGCCATGGCGGCGGTACCGACGTTCGCACTCGCGGGCCTGCTGTTCGGGCTCCGCATGGCGGTCAACTCGCTCAGCATCCCCGCCCGCCAGTCGTTCGCGATGGGTGTCGCCGACGAACGCCGGCGCGGGACCGTTGCAGCCCTGGGGTCGCTCCCGTCGATGGTGACCGCCTCGATCAGCCCGATCGTCGGCGGCGCGCTCATGGAAGAGCTCCTTGCCACTCCCCTGCTCGGTGCAGCGTTGTTCATGGGGGCCAACACGATCGCGTACTACCTCGCGTTCCGCCGCACCGTCCCGCCCGAGGAGCGCAAGCCGCTGGCTGCCCCCGCGCCGAGCGCGCCGGCCGCCGGGAGCGCAACGACAGCGCGGGAGCCCGTGAGGCGGAACGCCGACGACGACGGCCCGACCGCTCCCTGAGCGCCCGGCGAGCGGGTCCTCCGCCCTTCGCCTGCGCCCGGCTCAGCGCCCGGCGAGCTGGCGGGCCACGTAGGGCAGGATCCCGCCGTGGCGGAAGTACTCGGCGTCCTGGGGGGTGTCGAGGCGCACCCGAGCCTCGAAGCTCCGCCCCCCGGCACGCACCGTCACGCGTTCGGGGACGACGCCGCTGTTGAGCGCCTCGATGCCCTCGATGTCGATCGGCTCCCGGCCGGTCAGGCCGAGGCTCGCCGCCGTCTCGCCGGCCGGTAGCTCGAGGGGCAGTATGCCCATGCCCACGAGGTTCGACCGGTGGATGCGCTCGAAGGTCTCGGCCAGCACGGCGACCACCCCGAGCAGGAGCGGACCCTTGGCCGCCCAGTCCCGGGAGGAGCCCGAGCCGTACTCCTTGCCCGCCACCACCACGAGCGGGCGGCCCTCCTCGCGGTAACGAGCCGACGTCTCGTAGATCGTGGCGACGGTCCCGTCCGGTAGGTGCGCGGACACACCCCCCTCGCTCCCGGGCACGAGCTGGTTGCGAAGCCGGATGTTGGCGAACGTACCGCGCACCATGACCTCGTGGTTGCCCCGGCGCGTCCCGTAGGAGTTGAAGTCCTCCCGCGCCACCCCGTGGGCGAGCAGCCACTCCCCCGCCGGGGTCGTCACAGGGATCGAGCCGGCGGGCGAGATGTGGTCGGTCGTCACGCTGTCACCGAGCAGGGCCAGCACCGCCGCGCCTCGGACGTCGCGAACCGGCGCAGGCGTCGGCTCGAGTCCGTCGAAGAAGGGGGGCCGGCGCACGTAGGTCGAGCTCGAGTCCCAGGTGTAGGCGTCGCCGTCGGGCACGTCGAGCTCACCCCAGGTGTCGGAGGTGAACACGTCGGCATAGGTCCGGCGAAACAGGTCCTCCGACATGCTCTCCCGGATCACTTCCGCGACCTGCGCCGGGGTCGGCCAGAGGTCGCGGAGGTAGACGGGCTCGCCGGTGGGGGTGTGGCCGAGGGGCTCGGACTGGAGGTCCACCGTCATCGACCCGGCCAGCGCGTAGGCCACCACCAGCGGCGGCGACGCGAGCCAGTTCATGCGGACGTCCGGGTGGATCCGGCCCTCGAAGTTCCGGTTCCCGGAGAGCACCGCCGAGGCCGCGAGACCCCGGGCCGCGAGCTCCCCGGAGACGCCCTCGAGCAGCGGACCGGAGTTGCCGATGCAGGTCGTGCAGCCGTAGCCGACGAGGTCGAAGCCGAGGCGCGCGAGTGGCTCGAGCAGCCCCGCCGCCTCGAGATAGCCGGTGACGACCTGCGAGCCCGGGGCGAGGGAGGTCTTGACCCACGGCTTGGTCTCGAGCCCGAGCTCGACCGCACGGCGAGCGAGCAGGCCCGCCGCCACCATCACCTGCGGGTTGGAGGTGTTCGTGCAGCTCGTGATGGCGGCGATCACCACGGCGCCTTCCGGTAGCTCCCCTTCCCCCGAGGCCGGCTCGTCCCCCGCGCCGCGCCGGAACGCCGCTGGCGCGCCGGCGAGCGGCACCCGGTCCTGCGGCCGGGCCGGACCGGCGATGGACGGCTCGACCGAGCCGAGGTCCAGCTCCACCAGCTCGGTGTACGCCGGCACCGTTGCCTCGTCCGCCCAGAGCCCTTGCTCCTTGGCGTAGGCCTCGACGAGCGCCACCTGCTCGGGCGGTCGACCCGTGACTCTCAGGTAGCGAAGCGTCTCCTCGTCGACCGCGAACATGGTCGCCGTCGCCCCGTACTCGGGCGACATGTTCCCGATCGTCGCCCGGTTCTCGAGCGGGACCGCACCCGCGCCCGGCCCGAAGCACTCGACCAGCTTGCCCACCACGCCGTGGTGACGGAGCAGCTCGGCGATCGCGAGCACCAGGTCGGTCGCCGTCGTCCCCTCGGCCAGCTCGCCCGTGAGGCGCACCCCGACCACGGGCGGCACCGCCATCGAGAGCGGCTGGCCGAGCATGGCCGCCTCGGCCTCGATGCCCCCGACGCCCCAGCCGAGGACTCCGAGCCCGTTCACCATCGGTGTGTGGGAGTCGGTGCCGACCAAGGTGTCGGGGTAGGCCTCCCCGTCGTCCGAGCGGAAGACCACCCGGGAGAGGTACTCGAGGTTCACCTGGTGGCAGATGCCGACGTCCGGGGGCACCACGACGAACCGGTCGAACGCGCCCTGCGCCCAGCGCAGCAGTGCGTAGCGCTCCCGGTTGCGCTCACGCTCGAGGCGCGCGTTGATGGCGAACGCGTCACGCCGGCGCGCCACCTCCGCGATCACGGAGTGGTCGATCACCAGCTCCACCGGCACGAGTGGGTTCACCCGGCGCCCGTCGCCACCGAGCGCCACGACCGCGTCGCGCATCGCCGCGAGGTCGACGACCGCCGGGACACCGGTCAGGTCCTGCATGAGCACCCGAGCCGGGCGAAAGGCGAGGTCGAGGCCCGGGGGCGGCGTCCCGTCCCAGCGCGCGAGCGCCTCGATGTCCTCGGGGCGCACGCTGGCACCGTCCTCGTGGCGGAGCAGGTTCTCCAACAGGACCTTGAGCGAGTAGGGGAGCCGGCTCACATCCCCGAGCGCCGCAAGGCGATGCACCCGGTAGGTGGCGTCCCCGACGTCGAGCCTCCCTGCGGCACCGAAGCTGTTCCCTGCCATGTCGCCTCCTCGATCGGCGGTCCCGCCTCGTGGGACCCGCCCGCAGTACCGGCCTGTCCTCTCCGACCAGCCCCGGTCCACCCTAGGTCCCGCCAGCCTCCCCCCGGGGTGGGCGACCGCCGCGTGGCGCGTCGAGGCTCCTGGCCTGAGCCGCGCCGGCGCTGTCCGCCGTGCCGACGCCTTTGCTGTCCGCCGTGCCGCTGCCTTGGCCGTTCGCCACCCCGACACTGTCGCCGTTTCCCGCCCCCGCCTCGTCGACCGTGAAGGCAACGACGTAGCGGAGGTCCGCGACCGAACGACCCGCTGCGAGGAGATAGTGCCCGGGGACGGGCGACCACGCTCGGTCGTGCCAGCGGGACCATCGCCGCGCGTCCAGCTCCACACGCACGGCTCCCGAGGCACCGGGTGCCAGCTCGACCCCGGCGAACCCGGCGAGGCGCCAGTCCGGCTCGCCTGCCCCTGGTTCGCCAGCTCCTGGTTCGCCAGCTCCCGGCGCGCCGGCCCCTGGTTCGCCTGCCCCTGGTTCGCCAGCTCCCGGCGCGCCGGCCCCTGGTTCGCCGGCCTCCGAGACGTAACACTGGACGACCTCGTGACCCGCCCGGCTGCCGGCGTTGGCGACCACGACCTCCGCGACGAGGCCCGCTCCGCCGGGCACCAAGCGGAGTGAGCGGTACTCCCAGGAGGTGTAGCCGAGGCCGTGACCGAACGTGAACGCCACGCCCCCGCCTCCGGGTCGCCCCCACCCTCGGTAGCCGATGGCCACCCCCTCCGCGAACTCGAGGCGACCGCCGGCGGGCCGGATGGAGGGGAGGAGCGCTTCGCCCGCCGGCGCCGGGAGCGTCACCGGCAACCGACCCCCTGGCTCCGCGCGCCCGAGCAGAACCGACGCCAGCGCGGGAGGACCATCCTGTCCGGGGAACCACGTCCAAAGGACTGCGTCGACCCGGTCGGCCCACGGGAGGAGGACGGCGGCTCCGGCGTTGACCACCACCACCGTCCGGGTGCCGGTAGCCGCCACCGCTTCGACGAGCGCATCCTGGTCCCCGGGGAGGACGAGACGCTCGCGGTCCACGCCTTCGGTCTCGTGCTCGGCCGATGTACCGACCACGACGATCGCTACGTCGGCCCAACGGGCGAGTGCGACGGCTGCGGCCAGGCGCTCCGCCGGGGGCGCGGCCGGCGGCGAGACGCGCAACGCGAAGGCGGCCATCCCGAGGCCGGGCAACACTCGATGCCGCAGCTCGAGCTCGACCTGGCCCGGCCCGACCTCGAGCTGGACTCGACCCCCTGGTGGATGGAACAGCAGTGCACCGGGATCGGTCGCCTCGGGGACGAGCAGCAGCTCGTGCTCCGGTCCCGTCGTCGCTCCCGAGGTGGCGAGGCGGAACTGCCCCACGCCGGTCACGGCCACGTCGTAGGTCTCCGGGATCGCAGCCTCCAGGCGCGCCCTGAGCACCAGCTCGGCTGCGTTGGCAGGCAGTGCCCCAGGCGTTGCCGGCAGGCGGCGGACGGTCGCCTCCTCGAGCACGCGCTGCTCGAGCACGACCCCGCCGGCATCGAGCACTGCCAGCTCGAGATGCACCCCCGGACCGGCTCGGAGCGGCTCCGGCCACTCGTCCCTGGCCGCGCCCGCCTCGAGCCGCAGCGCGCAGTCCGCCGGGAGGAGGGCGGTGAGCTCGTCAGCGAGGGAGCGGTGCCGAGGGGGTACGACCTGTGCGCTCCCTCCGCCCTGGAGGACCAGGTCGACTGCCGCCGGTCCGAGCAACGCCACCCGCTGGAGCGACTCGGGGACGAGGGGCAGCACGCCGTCGTTGGCGAGCAGCACCATCGAGCGCTCCGCGAGGCGCGCCGGGAGCGCATCGGGGCTGGGGGTGGGCCGGCCTGGCTCGTGGCGCGCCGCGAGCGCGCCGACCCGGTCCGCCAGGCGGAGCAGCCGGGCAACCTTGTCACGGACAGCCTCCTCCGGCACCTCGCCGGCCTCGACCGCGCGGCAGAGCGCGGCCCCCCACGGCCCACCCGGCCCTGGCATCACGAGGTCGAGCCCGCCGAGGGCCGATCCTGCAGTGGAGGTCGTTGCGTACCAGTCCGACACGACCACCCCGTCGAAGCCCCACTCGCCTTTCAAGATCTCGAGGAGGAGCCGGGCGTGCTCGGTCATGGCCACCCCGCCGACCCGGTTGTAGGCAGCCATGACCGCCCATGCACCGCCGGAGCGGACAGCCTCCTCGAAGGGGAGCAGCTGTGCCGACCGGAGCGCATCCTCGTCCGCGAACACGTCGTAGCGCATCCGGTCCAGCTCGGACTCGTTCGCGACGAAGTGCTTCGCCGTCGCAGCGACGCCGAACTCCTGGACGCCACGGATGTAGGACGCGCCGAGCATGGCCACGTGCAGTGGGTCCTCCCCGAGGCACTCGAAGGCTCGCCCGGCGAGCGGTGAGCGAACCAGGTTCAGTGTCGGAGCGAGCAGCACGTGGACCCCGAGCCGGCGTGCCTCGCTGCCGAGGAGCCGGCCGGCGCTGCGGAGGAGAGTCGGGTCCCAGGTGGCACCGAGCGCCCCCGGTGAGGGAAGCAGTACACCAGGCTCCTCGGCGGACCCGTCGCCGCCCCGCACCCCGACCGGGCCGTCGGAGAGCACGATCGGGGCGAGCCCGAGCCCGTCGTGGTCCGGGAGCGACCAGAGGTCGCGCCCGGTGAGCAGCGCCACGGCCTCTGCAAGCCCCAGCTCCGTTTCCGCCGACTCGCCCGGGCCGGCCGGCGTCCCGCCGGTCATGGGTCGGGCTTCACGGCCGGAACGGCGGTGTGCGAGCGCCAAGTGCATCGAGCATGACAGCAGCAACCATGCCACAGCGCCAGCGGCCCGGCGCAGCCCGCGCGCCACCGGCCCGCGGCGCTCGAGCTCCTGGCGGTGCCGCTCGAGCTCCTGGCGGCGGTCCTGGAACCGCGGCCAGCGGCGCCGGGCGGTGCTTCGAGCGACGACGGCGTGGCAAGATCCAGCCATGCACGAGCGAGCGGCGGTCGTGGCCGAGGCGCTTCGCCGGGGCGGCGCCCCAGGCACGGTCCGTGAGCTTGCCGACTCGACGCGCACGGCCGTGGAGGCGGCCGCCGCCTTGGGTTGCGCCGTCGGCGCGATCGTGAAGAGCCTCGTCTTCGTCGCCGACGACGAGCCGGTGCTGGTGCTCGTGAGCGGGGCCGATCGGGTCGACCTCACACGGCTGCGGCGCGCGCTCCCCGCGACCGAGGTCCGCCGGGCCAATCCTGACGAAGTCCGAACGGCAACCGGCCAGGTCATCGGCGGCGTTGCCCCCCTCGGCCACCCCCGACCGCTCCGCTGCCTGATCGACCCCGGGCTCGGGGCCTTCGAGACCATCTGGGCTGCCGCCGGCACGCCCCATGCCGTGTTCCCGACGAGCTTTCCCGAGCTGACTCGGCTGGCCGGAGCCACCGTCTCGTCGATCGCCGCGGACGGCTGAGGAGACGCCCCGGTCGGCGCCCACACCGGAGCGGGAGCTTCGCGCACCCCGAACCGCCGGGCCTCGGCCGGGGGCCACCGTCACGCCGCCTCGAGGAGACCGGCGGCTCCGGCCGCCAGAGAAGTCACGGGTCGGCCGACACGGAGGCGACGATGCTCAGGAGCCCGCGTCGCCGACCCGAGCCTCCAGGAACGCGTCGACCGCCGTCGCAGTGGGCAGGCTCGGCAGCGCACCGCGAACCGTCGACGCGAGCGCGCCGGCTGCCGTCGCACGCCGGAGCGCATCCGAGAAGGTGAGGCCGCTGGCGAGGCCGGCGGCGAGCGCCCCGCAGAACGCGTCCCCGGCGGCGGTCGTGTCCACCGCGTCGACGGGGTAGGCCGCCATTCGCCACTCCCGGATCCCTCCCGCTCGGTGTCCCGAGCTCCCGCCCGCCGACCCTTCCCCGCTCATCTCGGCCACCAGGGCACCTGCGTCGCCGAGCGTCACCACGACCCGGCCCGCCCCCGCGCCGAGCAGCGCCCGTGCAGCCGCCCCGGGCTCGGCAAGCCCCGTGAGGGCGGTCGCCTCGGTCTCGTTCGGGACGACCACGTCGGCGAGGCCGAGCAGCTCCGGCAGCAGGCTCGTGGCGGGTCCGGGCGCGGGTGCGGGCGCAGGTGCGGGGTTGAGGATCGTCCGCGCCCCGGCCTCCCGCCCGAGGCGGAGCGCCAGGCCGACCGCGTCGAGCGGCACCTCGAGCTGTGCCAGCACCACATCAGCTCGCCGGAAGAGGGCCGCGGCACCTGCAATCGCGTCCGCGTCGAGGCCCGCGTTCGCACCGGGGAGGACGACCACCGTGTTCTCGCCGCTGCCGGCGACCGTTACGACGGCGGAGCCACTCGGCCCTGGCACCCGGAGCACTCGGCCGGTCCCGACACCCGCCGCGGCCAGCGTCGATGCGAGGAGCGTGCCCGCAGCGTCGTCGCCGAGCGCGGCCACCATGTCCACTGCGGCGCCTTGGCGAGCGACCGTCACGGCCTGGTTCAAGCCCTTCCCGCCGGGGAGCTCGAGCGTGCCCGTTGCCCGGATCGTCTCCCCGGGCGAGGGGAGGGTGGGGACGAGGAGGACGCGGTCGAGGTTCGCGCTCCCGACGACGACCACTCGCCCGGGCCCGACCACCTCACCGGCCCCCGAGCTCACCGGCGCCCGAGCTCACCGGCCCCCGACCTCACCGGCCCCCAGCCCGCCCGGTGCGCCGAGCCCGCCCGGTGCGCCGAGCCCGCCCGGGGCGCCGAGCCCGCCGGCGCCAAGGCCCCCGGCCCCGAGCGCACCCTGCGTCGGGCGGCCCAGCACGGACCGGCTGGGTCCCCGAGCCTCGTTGGCGCCGACGCCAGCTGCGGCAAGCCCGTCCCTCAGGCTGCGCCCTCGGGCGGCGAAGGGGACGCACGCGGCACTGAACACGGCGCCTGGGATGACGAGCACGAGGCCCGGGGAGAGGGGGCCGACGAGCGCGGCCCAGCCCAGGCTGGCAAGCCCCATCGCGCCGGTGGTGAGCGAGAGCTGCACGCTCGCCACCCGCCCGCGAAGCTCCTCTGCCGAGACGCCCTGGGTCCCCACGTACACGAATGCCATGAACACCGCTTGGGCAGCTCCCGCGGTGCCCGCCGCGACCGTGGCGAGCCAGAGCGCGTGGGTGAGGCCGAGCGCCACGAGGGGCAGCCCCGAGAGGACCGCGGAAACGACGAGCGACCTCGTCAGGTCGACGCGGCTCCCCACCCATGCGAGCGCGAGCGGGCCGATCATCGAGCCGAGGCCGAACGCGCTCAGGAGGAGCCCGTACGCCGAGGCACTGCCCCGTAGGTTGGCCGTCGCGACTGCGGGGAGGATGCCGGTGCTCGCCATCGTGAGGCTGCAGTGCAGTCCGACCCAGACCAGGAGCACGAGGAGGGGCTCCTTCGCCCGCACATAGCGCAAGCCGGAACGGACTGGTTGTGCGAGGTGCGGGCGACGATCGGCGGCGCCCAGCCCGGCGCTCCTCGCCACCTGGGCGAGGAGTAGGACGCCAGCGCCGTAGAAGGCGGCAGCAAGGAGGAAGGCCGGCCCGGGGCCGGCGAGCGCGAGTACCGCCGTGCCCGCCGCCGGGCCGCTCAGCTCCGCGCCCTGCTGCGCGACTCGGGTCAACAGCCCGGCGTTGCGGAGCCGGTCCGGTCCGACGAGGTGCGGGACCATGGCCTGCCACGCCGGACCCTGGATGGCGTTGCCCACCCCGCTCACCGCCGAGACGGCGAGGACGACGCCGAGGTCCATCCGCCCAGCCAGCGCGAGCACGCCGGCCACCCCCGTCACGAGCACGTTGAGGAGCTGACCCGCTGCGGCCTGCCACGCCCGGTTCACCCGGTCCGCGAGGCCGCCGGCGAAGAGCCCGAGCAGCATCGAGGGCACCAGGAGGAAGAAGCTCACCAGCCCTGGCCAGAGCGAGGAGTGGTGGCCGAGGCGGTAGGCCTCCCAGCCGGCAACGAGGAGCAGGGCGAAGCGCCCCGAGTTGGCGAGGAGGGCCGCGGTCCAGACGCGGCGGAAGCCGGGCACCTCGAACGCGGCAAGCGTGGCCGGCCACCGGATCCGTCGTCGCGCCACGCCGCACCGCCCTCCACTTCGGCCCACGGAAACGTGTCGGGCGCCGGCCGACCCGCGCGACCAGGCCAGCCGGCTGCTCACCGGGGCTCTTCGTTCGAGAGGAGCAGCGTAGCGGCCAGCCGGTCCTCGACCCGAGACCGCTCTCGAGGCGGAGAGGGACCGCCCCACCGCCCGGGCCCGAGCGGCCAGAGCGGCCAGAGCGACAGCCTCGTCCGACTGCGCCGCTGCCTGCGCACGCACCCGGGCACGGGGCTGGTAGAACCTCGCCATGCGTGCCCGGTCGGCCGAGGGGAGAGCCCGACACCGGCTGCCGCTCCGGCGGCTGCTCGCCCTGCTGCCAGCGGTCAGCCTTGCGGGGCTCCTCGCGGCCTGCGGCACCACGTCGAAACCGGCGGTGCAGCACTCGCAGCCGGCGACGGGCGGGACGGCGACGTACGCGCTCCAGGCAACGGACGCGTTCAGCTGGATGCTCCCCTTCGAGAACAGCGCCAACGAGGAGCCCTGGGACCTGAGCACCGACGAGGGCATGTGGCGACCGCTCTACTTCGAGGGCTCGGGTTCGAAGCCCGTCATCAACCAGAAGCTGAGCCTTGCGTACCCCCCGGTCTACTCGGCCAACGACACCGTGGTCACGATCCGGCTGAAGCCCTACCGCTGGTCGGACGGCGCGCCCGTGACGGCCAGGGACGTGCAGTTCTCGGTCAACCTCTACCGAGCCGGGGAGGCCGACATCGCGACCTACGTCCCCGGCAACTTCCCCGACAACATCACCAGCCTCGACGTCGTGAGCCCGACCGAGCTCGTGTTGCATCTCAACCGGCCCTACAGCCAGGAGTGGTTCACGGACAACCAGCTCGTGAACCTCATCCCCCTCCCCCAGCAGGCCTGGGACCGCACGAGCGCCAACCGGTCGGTCGGGAACTTCGACGAGACTCCGGCAGGCGCGAAGGCGGTCTTCACCTTCCTCGAGGACCAGTCCAAGCAGCTCGCGACGTATGCCACCAACCCGCTCTGGCGGGTGGTCGATGGTCCCTGGATCGTGACGCGCTACGACGCGGCAACCGGCCAGACCGAGCTCACGGCCAACCGTGCCTACTCCGGACCGGAGAAGCCCCGCCTCGACCACGTGATCCTCGAGACCTTCACCAGCGACACCGCGGAGGTGGACGCCCTCCGGTCCGGCTCGATCGACTACGGCTGGATCCCCTATTCCGACCTCGGCCTCGAGAGCTACTTCCGCGCGCACGGCTTCACCGTCGCGCCGTGGGCGCCCGACTACTACCAGTCCGCCGAGCTCGGTTACACGAGCCCGGTCTACGGACCCCTCCTCCGCCAGCTCTACGTTCGCCAGGCTCTCCAGCACCTGGTCGACGACCCGCTCGATCTCGCCACGACCCTGCACGGCATCGGTCAACTCACCTACGGGCCGGCACCGAACATCCCCGGCTCGCCGTGGGTGAGCCCCGAGGAGAAGACCGATCCCGACCCGTACTCGGTCAGTGCAGCCCGAGAACTCCTCAGGTCCCACGGGTGGACACCGGGGGCCGGGGGGACCCTCGTCTGCAGCCGGCCTGGCACCGGTCCGAACGAGTGTGGGCCAGGCATCGCGCGCGACAAGCCGTTGCGACTGCTCATGAACTACACCACCGGCTCGGCGAGCGTCGCAGCGCAGGCGGGGGCGTTCCAGACCGCGGCGGCGGCGGCGGGGGTCGATGTCGTGCTCGCGCCGGAGAGCGCGACCACGATGTTCTCGACCGACGGCGTCTGTCCCAGCTCGCCACCGTGCAACTTCGCGATCGCGCTCTACCCGCTCTGGTTCACCAACTACGGGGACATGTCCATCCTCCCGACCGGCGGCCAGCAGTTCGGCCCCGGTAACTACTACGGCGGCGGCTACTCCTCGGCGACCGCGGACCGGTTGATCCAGGCCGCCCACGAGCACACCGGGCTCCGCTACCTCTACGCCGACGAGGACTTCCTCTCCCGTCAGGTCGCCGCCCTGTGGTTCCCGACCGGCGACAACCAGATCTCGGTCGTTCGCGACAGGCTGCGGGGTTGGGAGCCCCAGAACCCCTTCGGGAACCCCCGGCCCTCCCGCTGGTACTTCGTTCGCTGACGCGCAGGCGCCAGCCGGACGCGCGGCGGATCCACCGGGTACCGGTCGCGCCAGGCGCCAATCCCCCCGTCCGCAATCTCCTGCGATAGGGTCGACCGAGCAGAGCTGCATCGGTTCACGACCGGCGCCGGAGGTACTGCTCCTCGCAGCGAGGGGTGGGGCGTTCGACGGCGACGAGAGGGGTGGTCACGTGACGAGCGCAACGCAGGCAGGCAAGCCGGGGGGCGCGTCGGGGGAGACCGGAGAGCTGAAGCAGGGTATGTCGCTGACGGGGATGCTCATCCTCGGGATCGGCGGCACGATCGGCACCGGGGCGCTGTTCAGCGGCGTGGGCATGGCTGCCGTAGCCGGCCCGGCAATGATCGTGGCCTGGATCGTCGGCGCCATCATCTACGCCTTCATCGGCATCACCTACATCGACCTGAGCGTCCGCTTCCCCGAAGCAGGTGGGCCCTCGCGGTATGCGCTCTACACCCACGGGCACGTCGCGAACCTCGTCAACTCAGTTGGCAGCTTGATCTGGTACCTTTTCGTCCCACCGATCGAGGCGCTGGCGACCGTCGAGGGCCTCGCGCACTTCGACGCCGGCCTGCTCAAGGCAAACGGTGATCCGACGACGGCCGGCGCGCTCGTCGCAGTCGGGCTCACGCTCGTCTTCGTGCCGTTCAACTACTACGGCATCCAGGCCTTCACCCGCTTCACCAACGTCCTCGGCGGGGCGAAGATCCTCCTCTACGTCCTGCTCGCTGCTGGGGTCGCGATCGCACTCACCCACGGAGGGAACTTCAGCCACTTCGGCGGGTTCGCGCCCTTCGGCTTCGGCGGGGTACTCGCAGCAGTGCCACTCGCCATGTTCGCCTTCGGGGGCATCCGCGTGCTCCCGGACTTCGCCGAGGAGGTCAGGGACTCGAGGCACCTCAAGATCTCGATCATCGTCTCCATCGTCGGACAGTCGCTCATCTACGTGCTCTTCGGCGTCGCGTTCATCGGTGCCATCGACTGGAAGAAGCTCTCGGTCGCGACGGGATCCTGGGCCTCGCTCTCCAAGGTGGCAGGCAACCCGTTCATCCTGCTCACCAATCACAACGACGTCGCCTGGCTGCTCGCCCTCGCCATCGTCGTCGGGATCCTCGGCCCCTTCGTGGACGGCTACGTCTACCAGGGAGCCGGCAGTCGGGTGCTGTTGGCGATGGGGCGCAGCGGGTACGTCTCGCGACGCATGAAGGAGGTCAGCGCCACGCGGGGCATCCCGGTCGGCGCCCTACTCGCGATCACGGCCGTCGGGGCGGTCATCTCCTTCCTCGCCGCCCCGGTACCGAGCATCTACAGCCTCATCAACGACTCGGTCGTGGCCGGCTACATCGCGTTCGCGGCCGTGCCCGTCGCCATGCTCGCGCTCCGGCGCCAGAAGGGCGAGCGCCTGAGCGTCCCGACCGCCGTCGTCGGTGCCCTCGCGTTCGGGGGAGCATCCCTCATCGTCTACTGGTCGGGCTGGCCCTCGGTGCCGTATGCCGTGATCCTGAGCGCCGTCGGCGTCATCGGCTTCGGCCTGTTCAGCCGGGCGACGGGCTTCACCCACGCGATCTGGTACGTGGTGTGGGTGCTCTTCCTCACCGCCATGACCTACATCGGCAGCGTCGGCAAGGGCACGGAGATCTCCTTCGACTTCGGGACCGCAATCGTCGCCGTGGTCTCGATCGTGGTCTTCCTCCCCTGGGGGCTCGCCTCCCGGTTGCCGGCGCTCGGGGCGATCGACGCCACCGACCCGAAGGGCGTGCCGGTCGTGCGCGCCGGGGCCGGACGCTGAGCTCAGCCGACAACCTGCGACGGCGCCGCGCAACCCGCCGCTGAGCCCCGGAGCCCGCGGCCGAGCCCCCCCGCAGACCGCCGACCCCCCGGACTGCAGAGCTCGCGCACCCCAGCATCGACGACCTCGGTGCGGGCACGGCACGCGCTCCGGCCGTCGAGGTGCGCGGTTGTACCTGCCGACGATGACGATCCGCCAGGCACGGGCCGCCCTTCCCAC
>JAJYWE010000095.1:0-4775 GCA_021791675.1 Actinomycetes bacterium
CCGCAGGTCCGCTGGACGTTCGCCGCGCTCGACCGGAAGGTCAACCAGCTCTGCCACCTCCTTGCCGGGCTCGGGCTCGAGCCCGGAGGGACACTCGTCTGGTGCGGTCCGAACAGCACGGAGATGATCGCGGCGTCGCACGCCGCCCGGAAGCTGCGTCTCACGGGCGTGCCGCTCAACTACCGGCTCTCCCCCGCCGAGGCGGGCTACGTGCTCGACAACGCGGATGCGACCACCGTGCTGGTCGACGCCGAGGTCGCCCCCATGATCGCAGCCGCGCGAGAACGGGCCCCAGGCCTCGAACACGTCGTAGCCCTCCGCTGTGGGGACGTCGAGCTCCCCTCTGGCGTCCTCGACGGGGACCGCCTCGCGGCGGACCTCCCGGACCACGGCCTCGGCGTCGACGCTCTCGTCGAGGCCTCGACGATGATCTACACCTCCGGGACGACCGGCAGGCCGAAGGGCGCGCTCCGCCGGGGGGCGGGCGATCCGGCCCAGGTCGGCGGGCTGCTCGCCCTCCTCGGCCTCGGGAGCGAGGACGTCCATCTCACGACCGGGCCGCTCTACCACTCGGGGCCTGGCGCGTTCGCGGGCGTCGCCCATGCGCTCGGGCAGACGATCGTGTGTCAGCGACGCTTCGAGCCGGAGGACTGGTTGCGCCTGGTCTCGACCTGGAACGTGTCGACGACCTTCTCGGCACCCACCCCGATCCGGATGGTGTGCGCGCTTGCCCAGCAGGTGAAAGACCGCTACGACCGGTCGAGCATGCGGGTCATGGTCGCCAACGCCGCCCCCTGGTCCATGGCACTCAAGCGCGCCTACCTCGCCGACTTCCCCCCCGAGTCGCTCTTCGAGATCTACGGGTCCACCGAGCTCGGCATCGACACGGTCCTCCGCCCGGAGGACCAGCTCCGCAAGCCTGGGTCGTGCGGGAAGCCGGCCCCACTGGTCGAGCTGCGCCTCTACGGCGAGAACGGGGAGCGGATCGTGGAGCCGGGACGTCCCGGCGAGCTCTACGTCCGCTCCGCTGCGACCTTCGCCACCTATCACAAGGCGCACGACCGGTTCGTCGAGGGGGAACGGGATGGGTTCCACACCGTCGGTGACATTGCCTACGTCGACGAGGAGGGCTTCTACTACATCTGCGACCGGCGCTCCGACATGATCATCACGGGCGGCATGAACGTCTACCCGGCCGAGGTCGAGGCCGTCCTCGAGGAGCATCCCGACGTCTACGAGGTCGCCGTGTTCGGCATCCCGGACGACGAATGGGGCGAGCGAGTCCACGCAGCAGTGGTCGCGCGACCGGGCTCGCCACTCGCCGAAGCGGGTCCGGACCTGCTCGGGGCCTTCGCGCGCGAGCACCTGGCCGGTTACAAGCTGCCGCGGTCCTGGTCGCTGCTCGACGAGCTGCCCCGCACCGGTTCCGGCAAGGTGCTCAAGCGTCAGCTCCGCGCCCCGTTCTGGGAGGGGCGAGACCGACAGGTGGGCTGATACCGACAGGTGGGCTGATCCCAGGCGGAGCGCACCCCCCTTCGGTACCGGCACCACCGTCGTACGGTGGGACCATGCGGATCCTGGTCACCGGCGCCACGGGCTACATCGGCGGCCGCCTTGCGCAACGGCTGGTCGACTCGGGTCACGAGGTCCGGTGCATGACCCGCGCGCGACGGCGCCTCTCGGACCAGCCCTGGGCCAGCCGTGCCGAGGTCGTCGAAGCGGATGCGCGAGACCTCGACGATCTGCGACGGGCCTGCCAGGGCACGGAGGTCGTCTACTACCTGGTCCACTCCCTCCCGACCGGCACGGACTTCGCCGAGACGGACGCCCGCTGTGCCCGCAACCTGGTCCGGGCCGCAGCCGAGACCGATGTCTCCCGGCTCGTCTACCTGGGCGGCATGGTCCCCCGGGACGGCCCGCTCTCCCCGCACCTCGCGTCTCGGGCCGAGGTCGGCCAGATCCTCCTCGCCGCCGAGACTCCCGCCGTGGTCTGCCAGGCCGCGGTGATCATCGGGAGCGGCAGCGCCAGCTTCGAGATGCTGCGCTACCTGACCGAGCGCCTCCCGGCAATGGTCACGCCGCGCTGGGTCGAGACCCGACTCCAGCCCATTGCCGTCCGGGACGTCCTCCGCTACCTCGAGGGAGCACTCACGCTCGACCCCTCGACCAACCGCGCCTTCGACATCGCGGGACCCGACATCCTCACCTACGAGGAGATGATGCAGCGCTTCGCCGCAGCTGCAGGCCTTCGACGTCGCGTGATCGTGAAGGTGCCGCTCCTCTCGCTCGGGCTCTCGGCACAGTGGGTGAACCTGGTCACGCCGATCCCGCGGGCGCTCGCGAGCCCGCTCATCGAGTCGCTCCGGCACGAGATGGTGGCGAGCGAGTCCGCGCTTGCGACGCTCCTCCCCGGCCCGCTGACCGACTTCGACACCGCCGTACGCCTGGCACTGCGTCGCGTCGCCGAGCAGCGTGTCGACACGCGCTGGTCGACCGCCGCCTGGCCGGCCGAACCGGCCGAGACCAGCGCGCTCGATCCCGACTGGGCAGGCGGGCCGCTCTACGAGGATCTCCGCAGCACGGTCGTCGACGCGCCCGCTGCGCTCGTGTGGCGCGTCGTGGAGGGGATCGGCGGCGAGCGAGGCTGGTACTCCTTCCCACTCGCCTGGGCGGTGCGCGGGTTCCTCGACCGCCTCGTCGGGGGGGTCGGGCTCCGGCGGGGCAGGCGCGACCCGGACTCGCTCGGCGTCGGGGAGTCACTCGACTTCTGGCGGGTGGAGGCGCTCGAGCGAGGCCGACTCCTCCGGCTGCGAGCGGAGATGCGCCTGCCCGGCGAGGCGTCGTTGACCTTCAGCGTTGCCGAGCAGTCCCCCACGACAACCCGGTTGACCCAGCACGCCGCCTTCCGGCCTCGGGGGCTGCTCGGGCATGCCTACTGGTGGTCCGTGAAACCGTTCCACGGCGTCGTGTTCAAGGGGATGCTGGCCAACATGGCAGGTGCCGCCGAGCGCGCAGCCCGTCAGGCAGGCCCGGGGCCCCGCTCGACCGGCGCCCGGACCAAGTTCCCCCACTCGGTCCAGGAACCGTCGTAGTTGCGCACGCTCGGATAGCCGAGCAGGTGATGGAGCACGAACCAGGTGTGGCTCGAGCGCTCCCCGATTCGGCAGTACACGACGACGTCTTCCTCCCGCCGGATCCCCTGCTCCTCGGCGTAGATCGTGCGCAGCGCGTCGGCTGGCCTGAAGGTGCCGTCGTCCTCGGCGGCGCGCCGCCACGGGATGTTCCGCGCGCCGGGGATGTGCCCCCCGCGCAGCGCTCCTTCCTGGGGATAGTCCGGCATGTGGAGCAGCTCACCCGTGAACTCACCCGGGGAACGCACGTCGACGAGCCGACCGCGCCGTTCGAGGTGGGCGGTCACGTCTTCGCGGTAGGCCCGGAGCGGGCCGTCGACCCGCTCGACCACGGGGTAGGTCGTCGGTGTCCGAGCCGGGAGGTCGGTGGTCATCGGCCGCCCCTCGGCCACCCACTTCATGCGACCCCCGTCCATGAGCCGGACGTCCGGGTGACCGAAGAGACTGAACACCCAGAGTGCGTACGCGGCCCACCAGTTGAAGTTGTCGCCGTAGAAGACGACGGTGTCCTCACGGGTGATCCCGGCACGGCGCATGAGGGCAGCGAAACCCTCGCCGTCCAGGTAGTCCCGGGTCACAGGGTCGTTCAGGTCCATGTGCCAGTCGACCTTCACGGCCCCGGGTACATGGCCGGTGTCGTAGAGCAGGACGTCCTCGTCGGACTCGACCACCACGACCCCGGGCGTCTCCAGGTGCTCGGCAACCCACCCGGTGCTCACCAGCAGCTCGGGGTGGGCGTACCCCTTCCGCTCGATGGTCGGGTCGTTCGGCACTTCAGGCACGCTCTTCCTCCCACACTCGTCGTTCCAACCCGGCACCGCCCGGCGCCGGAGCGCCTGCATCGCACCGGCACCCCGGGCAGAGACGCAGCATTCGCGGACCTTGCCGCCGTGGGCGCCCTACACCGCCCCACAGACACCTGCTCTGGACCGCTCGGGTATCCCCGTCAGCGCTCGATCCAGGTGGCCGACGGACCCGTAGCGCCGAGCACCGGCGGCACCCTTGGGAAGCCCGGGCCGTCAGCCCCGACGCTATCGGGGCACCGGGCCGGCCGGGCCGGCCGGGCTCGGCGCGCCGGGTGGGCTCGGCGCGCCGGGTGGCCTTGGCGCGCCGAGTGCTCGTCCGCCGGCCGGGAGGGCCACCGATCCGGGCCGGGCCAGCTCCGGCAGTACGATGACGTGGTGAACGATCCGCTCGCCGTCTGCCCGACCCCCTTGCGCTGATGGCTGCTCCCCCTGCCAGTTTGACCCGGATCGTCGAGCTCTTCGCCGGCGCGCCCCGCGAGCTCCGACTCCAGGCACTGCTCGACTACGCGCGGGGCCTGCCCCCGCTGCCCGATCGCCTCGCGGCCAACCACGATGCGATGGAGCAGGTCCCCGAGTGTCAGACCCCGTTCTTCCTCACGACCGAGCTGGACGGTGCAGGTCGCGTCCAGCTCTTCTTCGACGTCCCGGCCGAGGCCCCGACGACACGAGGGTTCGCCGGCATCCTCACCACAGGCCTGTCCGGCGCGACACCGGCCGAGGTTCTCGCGACTCCGGACGATTTCTACGCACGCATGGGGCTGGCCGAAGTGATCTCCTCGCTGCGCCTTCGCGGAATGGCTGCGATCCTCGCACGCCTGAAGCGTCAGGTTGCCGCCCT
>JAJYWE010000095.1:4875-8002 GCA_021791675.1 Actinomycetes bacterium
GGGGGAGCAGCCGGGGGCTCCGGGGCCAGGGAGGACGCGCCGTGACCCTCGCAGTGCGGGTCCAAGACGAGATGCGCCAGGCGTTCGACGAGCTGGCTGCCCTGGTCGGCTACCGATCCGTCGCGGACGCCCGCCAGTTCCCACCCGAGGAGTGCGCGCGAGCCGCCACTCTCGCCGGCGAGCGACTGGAGTCCGTCGGGCTCTCGGTCGAGCTCGTCGAGACGACAGACGGCTCGCTCGCCGTCCTCGGCGAGGCGCCGGCACCGCCGGGGGCACCGACGGTGCTGCTCTACGCGCACTACGACGTCCAACCGCCGGGCGACGAGTCCGCCTGGACGACGCCCCCGTTCGTCCTCCGAGTCGGCGACGACGGACGGTGGTACGGGCGGGGTGCTGCGGACTGCAAGGGAAACGTCCTCGCGCACCTGCTCGCGCTGCGCGCGCTGCGCGCAGAGGCAGGGACACTCCCCGTCGGGGTCAAGGTCGTGCTGGAAGGGTCGGAGGAGCAGGGTGGCGAGGGGCTGGCCGACCTCCTCCACGTAGCGCCACATCGCTTCGCAGCGGACGCGATCGTGATCGCCGACTCGGGCAACGTCGAGGTCGGCGTGCCAACCCTCACGACCACCCTCCGCGGCGTCGTGAACGCCGTGGTCACCCTGCGCACCCTCGAAGGGCCGCTCCACTCGGGAAGCTTCGGGGGGGCGGCGCCCGACGCACTCGCGGCACTCGTCCGGCTCCTCTCGACCTTCCGGGACGCAGCCGGGGACACCAGGGTCGACGGGATCCCGAACGACCAACGCTTCCCCGGGGCCGACTACCCGCCGGACCGCTTCGCAAGGGACGCCGGGGTACTGCCTGCGGTCTCGGTGGTCGGATCGGGGACGGTTGCCGACGCACTCTGGGCACGCCCGGCACTCACGATCCTCGGCATCGACTGTCCAG
This sequence comes from Actinomycetes bacterium, assembly GCA_021791675.1. GTDB lineage: Bacteria > Actinomycetota > Acidimicrobiia > Acidimicrobiales > JAKAOS01 > JAJYWE01. Next base: position 5,818 of record JAJYWE010000095.1, read on the forward strand.
CCGTCGTGGGCTCGGCGGCGGCGATCCAGGGCAGCGCAGCCGCCCGCATCAACCTTCGGGTACCACCTGGCGTCGACGCCACTGCGGCGCGGGCAGCCCTCGACGCCCACCTCCGACGACACACGCCCTGGGGGGCTCGTGTCGAGGTGGCGTTCGAGGGGATCGGGCAGCCCTTCACCGCGCCTGCCGGGGGCCCCGCGGACCGTCTCATGCGCCAGGCGCTCGAGGTCGCGTACGACCACCCGGTGGTGACCGTCGGGCAGGGCGGCTCGATCCCGCTCTGCAACGACCTGCACGCCGCCCATCCCGCGGCCGAGCTGCTCCTGATCGGGGTGGAGGATGCAGCGGCCCGGATCCACGCCCCGAACGAAAGTGTCGATCCGGCAGAGATCGAGCGGACGGCGATCGCCGAAGCGCACTTCCTCCAGGCGCTGGCCGGCGACATCACCGAGGCCGTCGGGGCGAGCGAGATCGGGGAGAGCGAGCCGAGCGGGGGGGCGCTGGCGCCGTGACGGGCGTCCCGGTCGGTCAGGCGCGTGGAACGTAACCGCCCCGGCCGAGCGAGACGCTCAGGTCGAGGTCGAAGGCGTCGTCCACTCGCCCCCGGACGCTCGTCACCCACGGGAGGCGGTCCTTCAGGATCCGCTCGACACCCGCCTGGAGCGTCGTGGCGCTGATCGCGCACGAGCTGCACGCGCCCTCCAGTTGCACCTCGACCTCGCCGCGCTCGGGGTCGGCGCTCACGAGGACCAGGTCGCCACCGTCCGACTGCACCGCCGGGCGCAAGAGCTCGATCAGGGACTGCAGCCCTTGGAGGCGCTCGGCCCGGGTCGCAGCGTCGAGCGGTCCTGCGCTTGCCGTCCGCCCCTCGGTGCGCACTGCCCCCAGGTGCCACTCGCCGAGCGCATGCTCCTGCTCGGGCCGCTGGTGCACCTCCGTTCCCTGCGCAGGCCGGCGCGCCGGCGTCCCGAGTCGAACCGTCGACTCGCCGCGGGCTCGAGCCACTCCCTCCGACGTGGGCACGCGCTCGTCGAGCGCGCTGGCCTCCGTCGGCACAGGGATCCCTCGACGCTCGCTCTCCACGACACCAGGGTACCGGGCGGGCGCGGGCGGGCCCCCCGACGGGTGAGACCGCTCCTCCTCACGAGCGGTACGGGAGTTGCGCGATGCGGGGGGCCGCCGGGAGCGACGCCGGGGGGAGGCGCGTGAGCGCTCGTTCGCCGCGCTCCAGGCTCAGCGCGCGCCCTGGATCCGGCCTACGCTCACGTCCGACCGTTTGCCATCGCAGGCGAGGAGGCGGCATGGATCGTCAGCCCGACGAAGCTGCGAGATCGCTGGATCCAGGCGGCCAGCCCGCGGCGCCGCCACGGCATGGGAGCGCGCTCTCGCAGGCCCGAACCGAGCGTGCCGGCGTACGCGCGGCGATCGCGCGCGTCGAGTCCGCCCTCGCGAGCCCGACAACCGGTCGGGATCGTGCCTGGCGTGGCGAGCTGGCCGACCAACTCGCCACGCTCGAGGGCGCCTTTGCCCGTCACGTCGCCGCGACCGAAGGTCCCGATGGGCTCCTCGCGGAGATCGTGGCCGGCTCGCCCCGCCTCGCCCGGCGGGTCGAGGAGATCGCGACCGACCACGGCGCCATCGCCGAGGAGCTGGGCGCGGCCCGGACCGCGCTGCTCGATGCACCACCGAACCTCGAGGATGTCCGCGATCGCGTCGTCGCCGTCCTGATCCACCTCGTACGACACCGCCAGCGGGGCGCAGACCTCGTCTACGAGGCGTTCCAGGTGGACATCGAGGGTGGAGGTTGACAACCGCCGCACGCCGCAGGCAACCATCCCCGGACCCAGCCCAGCCGCCGGACGAGCGCCGGGGGTCGAGAGCTCCGAGGGGTCGCGCACGCTGCGGGTCCAGGCGAACACCGGTCGTCGAGCGAGCCCTCGGCGGTCACGCGAGCGCCCACCACCCCGCCCCGGCACGAACGTGGCCCGCTGCCACGAGCCTGCCGAGGGCGCTGGCAAGCTCACCCAGGTCCCGGTCACTCCGCTCGGCGAGGGCCGCGAGCGTCGTCGGAACCGGAGTGAGGCGCGCGAGCACCTCCCGTTCGACGGGATCGGCCGGCGCGAGCCGGCTTTGCCCGGCAGGTCCCACCCCCTCCCCCGTCTGGACCACCTCCCCGTGCGGCCCG
>JAJYWE010000026.1:0-17335 GCA_021791675.1 Actinomycetes bacterium
GCCACCTCGGCACGCTATCCCGCTTCCACGCCGGGCGGAGGCCCCCTCACGCCAAGGCGCCGGCGATCGCCTCCCCGAGCAGCGCACCGACGTCCCCGAGCCGGTGGCGGCCCCCCTCGACGACGACCGATCCGTCCACCACGGCGGTGTCCACGTCGGCGGCCGTCGCAGCGAGCAGGACCTGCTCCGGGAGGGACCCGGCGGTGCGCACGGTGTCGGTCCGCACGGCGACCAGGTCGGCCCGGGCGCCCACCTCGATGCGACCGGCATCCGCCCAGCCGAGGCAGTCGTGACGGGTCAGCGCCCCCTCGAGCTCCGCGAGGCGAAACCTGCCCCTCGCGCCGCTCGCGAGCCGCGCGTCCATGCGCCCGGGGCCCGTTCCGCGGGGACTCGGACAGTGCTGCCTGAGTGGACCCCACTGCCGCGGCCCGGGTTGGCCCAGGGCGGGAGGTTGGCGCCCGCGAGTCGCTCCGGTGTGCTGGAAGTGTCCGTGCCGATCTGGGAGACTGACTGACGTGAGTCGTGCCGTCCACGTCCCCTACGTTCTCGAGCAGGACGAAGACGGCGTGTGGTGCGCCTCGGCCCAGCTCCGCCCCGGTGTGGGGGCGGCCGGTGACGGTCCCACGCCGGAGGCCGCGATCGCCGACCTGCGAGCGGCCCTCGCAGCCCTGATCGCCGAGGTCGGAGTGCCCCCAGAGCTCACGGTGACCCTCGACGTCGCTTGATGGCCGGTCTTCCGGCGGTCCCCGGGACCGAGGTGGCCAAGGCTCTCGAGCGGGCCGGCTTCGCAGTCGTCAGGGTGAGTGGGAGCCACCACGTGCTCCGGCACTCGGACGGGCGTGTGGTGGTGGTCCCGGTGCACCCCGGCAAGGACATGGCGAAGGGGACCCTGCGGAGCATCCTCCGGCTCGCAGGTATCACTGACGACGAGCTCCGCAGGCTGCTCTCGTCGCGCGGAGAGCGAGGGGACTTCCCACGGAACTGACGGGCTACGGCTCGGCCCGTGGACTCACCGATCGGCCCGGGTGGCCCGATCGGGCGGCCCGGGCACCCACCTCGATGCGACCGGCGTCTGCGAAGCCGAGGCAGTCGTGACGGGTCAGCGCCTCCTCGAGCTCCCCCAGGCGGCTGTCGACTCCCACCGCAAGTGAGAAGTTCTCACGCGATCTGAGAGTGGCGGAGAAGTCTCCCACTGAATCCGAGAAGTCTGCGGAGCAGCACTCACTCGCCGTTGAGAGCGGACTATCCGGAACGACAGCGCCGGGGCCGCCGACACTCGACGTGCGTGCCGCCGCTTTCCCAGGCCGTCTGAAGGTCCCTTTCCCGGCCCTTCGTGGCCGCACCGCCCCAGCGGCATCCCGCTCGGCGCGGACCTCGGCGCCGTGGGCGACCGGCGACCGCGCAGCCGAGCCGACGCCTCGCGGTGAACGGGGTGGCGACAGAATGACAACCGGACTATGCATAGTGAACTTGACGTCCTCGTGGCGATGTGGGATGATGAGGAGGTGTTCGTCGCCATGATCGACTCCCGAGTGCGCGAGTACCGACAGCAGGCCGGCCTCTCCCAGGAGGCGCTGGCCCGCCAGGTCGGCGTCAGTCGTCAGACGATCGTGAACGTCGAGCGCGGGTTGAGCGAGCCCAAGGTCTTGCTGGCGCTCGCCATCGCCGCCGTTCTCGGCGTCGCGGTCAGCGACCTGTTCAGGAAGGGAGCTGGCCAGTGAGCCGGTACCGCGCCGTGCTGAGGCTCCGCCCGCCCCGGACTGTTGGGTGGGCCTCCCCGGTGCTCGACTCGTCGGCCGTCGCCCGAGCCCTCGGTGACGGCTTGGTCAGCTGCCGAACCGGGACCAACGACCGCGGCGAGTTCGTCCTCGACGTGACCCTGGAACGGGAGAGCGACCAGCAGTTGTGCGATGACCTGTTCACGCTCGCCCAGCGGTACGGCTACATTCTCGTGGCCGGTGAGGCGTCCAGGCTCGTCGCCCGAACCGTCGACGGGGTCGTCACCGGAGCGCTCAGCGGCCTGCTGCCTGGAGCGGCGAAGAACAACCTGCCGGCCGCCCTTGTTGGCAGCGTCGCCGCCGGGCTTGCCGGATGGGTGGTCGGCAGCAAGATCCGCCACGTTGAGGTCTCCTATCGGCTGGAACGGAACAGGTACGGCGGCTGGACCCTTTCACCCATCCCGCGCCCCGAGCCCGGCCGCTCGGCACAGCCGGGTGCCGCCACGGCGTAGGCTTTTGGCCGCTCGTCTCGGGGGTCCGCCCCGGCTGCTCGACCGGCAGAATCAAGGCCGAGCACGTCGGCTACGGAGAGGACATCGTTCGAGATGGCTGGGGCTAGCTCGCCGCTGGCGTTGCCGCGGCGGGCCGGGGAGTGTCCCCACCACTGGAGGGTGGTGAGTGGTCGATCGGCGTCCTTGGGAACGAGCAGGGTGATCCACGTCGTCTGGGTCGACCTCCGCTTTGGGGTTTCGACCGCAGGGAACTCGACAGCGGCGCCGGCCCCGCGCCCGAAGACCACGCGGTGCGGCTCGACGTCGCACGAGGGCCGGTCTTCCGGCGGTCGCGGCGCGACCGGAGGATGAGACGCCGTCGCGGCGCGGGGCGTCGGGCCGGCCCGAGCGACCCGCCATCGAGCCTCCTCACGCCCAGGCAGCTGCGATCGCATCCCCGAGCAGCGCTCCGACGTCCCCGAGCCGGTGGCGGCCCCCCGCCACGACGACCGCGCCGTCCACGACGACGGTGTCCACGTCGGCGGCCGTCGCGGAGAGCACGATCTGCTCCGGGAGCGACCCGGCGGTGCGCACGGTGTCGGTCCGGATGGCGACCAGGTCGGCGCGGGCGCCCACCTCGATGCGCCCGGCGTCCGCCCAGCCGAGGCAGTCGTGGCGGGTGAGCGCCGCTTCCAGCTCTTCCAAGCGAAACCTGCCCCGCGCGCCGCTCGCGAGCCGCTCGTCCATCTCGAGGCCGCGCGCCTCCTCGAAGGCGTCGACGATCGCGTGCTGGTCGCTCCCGAGCGCGAGGCGCCCCCCCGCATCGGCGAGCGCCCGGGCCGGCCCGATCCCATCCGCGAGGTCCCGCTCGGTGGTCGGGCAGAGACAGGCCGTGACGGTGGCGGCGCCTAGTGCCGCGACGTCGTCATGGTCGAGATGTGTCGCATGGACCACCGTCGTGGACGGTCGGAGCGCCCCGGCCTCCGCCAGGAGCGCGGTCGGGGTGCGCCCGTAGTAGGCCCGACACGCCGCGTTCTCGGCCGGCTGTTCCGACAGGTGGACGTGGAGTGGCCAGCCGGCGGCGGCGGCCGCCTCCACGACGGGGCGAAGTGCAGTCCGGGGCACCGCGCGCACGGAGTGGATCGCGGCCCCGACGGCAAAGCCCGCCGAGGGGCGCAGTGCACCCACCCGCTCCGCCCACGCGGAGGCGTCGCCGTCGGAGAACCGGCGCTGGACCGGGTCGAGGTCGGTGTGGCCGGTCTCGGTGAGGCCACCTGCGAGGTAGCAGGCGTCGAGGAGCGTCACGCGCACCCCCGCCTCGGCGGCGGCCATCCGTAGCGCCTCCGCCATCGCGTTCGGGTCCGCGTAGGGCCGGCCGGCAGGGTCGTGGTGGAGGTAGTGGAACTCCCCGACGCTCGTCATCCCAGACAATGCCATCTCGGCATAGGTCGCCCGGGCGAGCGCCGCATAGGTGTCGGGATCGAGCCCGGCGGCGAGCCCGTACATCCCCTCCCGCCAGGTCCAGAAGGTCCCGCCACCCCCGTGGGTCCGGCCCCGCAGCGCCCGATGGAAGGCGTGGCTGTGGCAGTTGGCGAGGCCAGGCAGCACCACGCCTGGCAGCACCGCCGGTGTTCCGCCCGCCAGCGACGGGCTGCCGGGCGTGACGGCGACGAAGCGCCCTCCCGACTCCTCGATCACCACGTCCCTCGCCCAGCCGGTGGGCAGGAGCGCGTAGGCGGCGAACCACCTCACGGCCGCCCCCCGTCGCCCCCCCCAGCCTGGCCGCGTCGGTCGCCGTCGCCCCCCCCAGCCTGGCCGCGTCGGTCGCCGTCGCCCCCCCCAGCCTGGCCACCTTCGCCAGCCCCCCCGTCCCCGCCAGCCCCCGCGCCCTCGCCCTCCCCGGCGAGGTCCGCGAGGACCGTGGCGAGCGCCTCGGCCCCGGCGACGCAGTCGGCCCACTCGGCATGCTCGGACGGGGCGTGGGAGACGCCGGTCGGGTTGCGCACGAACAGCATCGCGGCCGGCACGCCAGCCTCGGCGAGGATCCCCGCGTCGTGGCCGGCACCGGTCGTGAGCACCGGCACCTCACCGAGCAGACCTGCGAGCCGGCGCACGAGGGCGGTCGGGAAGGTCGTCGGGGCGGTGCGGGACTCCTCCCGGATCTCGCCGCCGTGCGCCGCGACGAGCGTCTCGACCTCGCCGACCACGGCGGACACGGCCGGGTCCACCTCGGCCCGGATGTCGAGCCAGGCGAGCACCTCTGCGGGGATCGCGTTCACGGCGTTCGGGTGGACCCGGACCTTGCCACAGGTGGCGAGGGCCCGGTGACGCCCCGCCGCCCGGCGCAGCTCGAGGACGAGCGCGGCGAGCGCCAGCATCGGGTCGAGGCGGTCCTCGAGCCGGGTCGTGCCCGCGTGGTTGGCCTGGCCCGGCAGGCGAACCCGCCAGCGCCCGTGCGGCCAGACACCGGCACCGACGGCAACCGGGTGGCCGAGCTCGACCAGGTCCCGGCCCTGTTCGATGTGGAGCTCGACGAACGCGCCGACACGGCGGAGCGCGTCGGGGTCCGGGCCGAGGCCGCCCGGGTCCCGCCCGGTCGCACGGAGCGCGTCTGCGAGCGTGGCGCCGTCGTCACCCTGCAGGGCGAGCGCCCGCTCAGGGGTGAGCGCGCCGGTGAGCAGTCGAGATCCCGCGCACGCCACCCCGAACCGGGCGCCCTCCTCGTCGGCGAAACAGGCGATGCCGACCGGCCGGGCCGGCGTGTGCCCACCGGCCCGATAGGCGTCGAGGGCGGCGAAGGCCGAGACCACCCCGAGCGGGCCGTCGAAGGCGCCGCCGTCGGGGACCGAGTCGAGGTGCGAGCCGAGCACGACCCCCGGACCTGCGGGCCCATCGGGATCGCCCCACCAGGCCCAGAGGTTCCCCGCCCGGTCCTCGACCACCTCGAGACCCCGCGCCGCCGCCTCGCCGGCGAACCACTCGCGCAGCGTCGCGTCCTCGCTCGTCCACGCGAAACGGCGGTACCCGCCCCCGTCCACCCGTCCCACCGGCTCGAGTGCGCCCCACAGGGAAGCGAGTGTCGCATCGGTCGAAGGTGTGCTCACCTGCGAGACGCTAGCCAAGTTCGCCGCTCCCGGTCGTCCGGGCCGGGCCGGGCGTCCGGCGCGGGTCAGCCAGCGCACGCGCCACGCGCGGGTTGCCCCCGGTCTCGCCGGTGGAGCTCATCTCCTTGCAATCGTTGGCGGGGTAGAGTCTCGGAGGCGCTGTGCCGTTGGGGTTCCCGAGGGGGGGGCGCCGCGGAGAACGAGGAGAGCCGGTGCCCCAGACACCCCGACCAGCACCCGGCCCACCAGCGGGAGCGGCACCGCCGAGGTGCACTGCGAGCCAACCATGACGCAACGCCCGAGCTCCGGCGCGCGTCGCCCGACCCTCCGAGACGTCGCGCGGGTTGCGGGGGTGCACCCAGCGACGGCGTCCCGTGCGCTCAATGCCCATACGAGAGACGTCGTCCACGCCGACACGGTTCGGCGCGTAGAAGAGGCCGCCCGCGCGCTCGACTACCGGCCCGACCAGCTCGCGCGAAGCTTGAAGACCGGTCGCTCGGGCACCATCGGCGTGGTCCTGCCGGACCTCACGAACCCGGTGTTCCCACCGATCGTGCGCGGCATCGAGGACGGCCTCGTCCCGGCGGGGTACGTGCCGCTCATCGGGAACACCGACACCGACGAGGAGCGCGAGCAGCTCGTGCTCGACCGCCTCCAAGGGAGACAGGTCGACGGGATCATCGTGGCGACCGCGAAGCGCCACCACCCGAGGCTGCTGGAGATCGCGAGCGCGGGCGTGCCTGTGGTGCTGGTGAACCGGGTCATCGACGGGAACCGCCTGCCGTCGGTCTCGGTGAACGATGCCTCCGGCATTCTCGCGGTGGTCGACCATCTCGTTGGCCTGGGGCACCGCCGCATCGCGCACGTCGCCGGGCCGCAGGACCTATCCACCGGGTTCGGGCGGTACGCGGGCTACCGCTCCGGGCTCGAGTCGGCGGGTCTCGATATGGACCCGGATCTCGTGGTCTTCGCGGACTCGTTCTCGGAAGCCGCCGGGTTCCGTGGCGCCACGGAGCTCCTTCGCCGGGCGCGGCCACTGAGCGCCATCATCGCCGCGAACGACATGCTCGCCCTCGGATGTCTCCGGGCGCTCGCCGGGGTCGGCCTCTCCTGCCCGCGAGACGTGTCGGTCGTGGGCTTCAATGACATGCCGTTCGTCGACCGGGTCAGCCCGGCGCTCACCACCGTCCGTCTTCCCCACTACGAGGTGGGAACCCATGCGGCGACGCTCGTGCTCGAGCGGATCGCGGACCCGACGGGGCCGGTGAAGGCCCTCTTCCTCACGCCGGAGCTCGTGGCGCGTGACTCGACGGCGCCGCCGCCGGGGTTGCGGCGTCTCGGCGCAGGTCGAACGGCGTCCACCCGGCGGCACTCCCGCGTAGGGGCGGCGAGCACGCTGCCTGCCGAGGACGCCGACTAGGCCACGGCTCCACGGCTCCACGGCTCCACGGCTCCACGGCTCCACGGCTCCACGGCTCCACGGCTCCACGGCTCCACGGGGAGCGCGCCGTGCCGGGTGGGCCAGCGAGGGCTGGCGAGCACGTTAGTGCAATCCTTTGCGAACTACGCCGAGCCTCGAGTGGAGCGGACGCCGAGACGGCGTCGTCCTGGATAGCTACTGAGCTGGGGGTTTCGAGAGCACCTCCTCGGGACTGCGTGGGCACCCGGATCAGGGCAGGCTCGTCGGGGCTCTTGACGGCCCCAAAACGGCCGTGCTATACAAACGTTTGTGAACGCCCGCCCACCGCTTCCCGGCTTCGACGACGCGATCGCCCCCGCCCCGACCGATGGAGTCCGAGACTCGATCGGGTGGATGGGGACCGGCCGGATGGGCAGTGCCATGGCCAGGCGACTCCTGCAGGGCGGTCGCTCGGTAAGCGTGTACAACCGCACCCGCGAGCGGGCCGAGCAACTCATTGCCGACGGGGCAAAGGTCGTGGACACACCGGCGGAGCTCGCCGGGAACGATGTCGTCTTCGTGAGTGTGGGCGACGCCTCCGCGCTCGCCGCAGTGCTGAACGGGCCGGACGGGCTCCTCACCGGGGACGGCACCCCTGCCGTGCTCGTCGACTGCTCGACCGTCTCCGCGGAGGAGTCGGCGTTCCACCGCCGCCTGCTCGCGGAGCGTGGCATCCCGCTGCTCGTCGCCCCTGTCAGCGGGAACCCGAGGGTTGCCCGTGCGGGCCGGCTGACGTTGGTGGTCTCGGGACCTCGCGATGCCTACGAACGGGTGGCAAGCCACCTCGCCCTGCTCGGGCACTCGGCCGTCTACGTCGGCGACGGCGAGGTTGCCCGGCTCGTGAAGCTCTGCCACAACCTGTTCCTCGGGGTGGTGACCCAGGCGCTCGCCGAGGTGACGGTGCTCGCGGAGCAGGGTGGGGTGGCGCGGGCGACCTTCCTCGACTACCTGAACAAGAGCGTGATGGGCTCGGTCTTCACCGGGTACAAGGCACCCCAGCTCGTACACCTGGACTTCGAGGCGACTTTCACGTCGCGCCTCTTGCGCAAGGACTTCGACCTCGGCCTCGCGGCGGCACGCTCGCTCGAGGTTCCGATGCCGGTCGTCGGGCTCGTCTACCAACTCGTGCAGCGGCTCGTGACGGAGGGCTACGCCGAGAAGGACTTCGCAGCGCTGCTGACGCTCGAGGCGGCGGCGGCCGGCCTCGAGCTGGTCGCAGAGGACGTCGAGGTGCTCGATGGCCTCGAGTGACGGCGGGTGGCGCGTGGCGGGAGGGCGCTCCCCGCGCTCGTAGAGGGGGAGGCGAGTCATGGGTCTCGGCGCGGTTCGTGGTGGATGAGGTCGAGCGGGGGGGTGGCGGTGTCGAGTGAGCTGGCGGTGCAGTGCAGCGGCGTGACGAAGCGGTTCGGTGCGCAGGCGATCCTGGACGCGGTCGATCTCACGATCCGGGGCGGCTCGTTCCTCTCGGTGATCGGTCCCAGCGGGTGTGGGAAGACGACGCTGCTGCGGGTGATCGCCGGCCTGGCGGACATCGATGGCGGCGAGGTCCTGGTGCACGACGAGCGGCTCCGCGGCCCGAGCCGCCGGTGTGCCGTGGTCTTCCAGAACTACGGCCTCTTCCCGTGGAAGTCGCTCTACAACAACGTGGCCTTCGGTCTGGTCGTCCAAGGGGAGAGCAAGGCAGCGGTCCGGGAGAAGACGGAGTACTTCATCGACCTCGTGGGCTTGCGTGGCCACGAGCACAAGTTCCCCTACGAGGTCTCCGGGGGGATGCAGCAGCGGGCGGGCCTAGCGCGAGCCTTTGCCGTCTCGCCCGAGGTGCTCCTGATGGACGAGCCCTTCGCCGCCGTGGACGCGCAGACCCGGGAGAGCCTCCATGCCGAGCTGCTGCGGATCTGGGAGCACCATCGCTGCAGCGTCCTGTTCGTCACGCACAGCATCGAGGAGGCGATCGTGCTGAGCGACGACATCGTGGTCATGTCCGCCAATCCGGGCCGAGTCCTCGCGCGCTTCACGGTGCCCCTGCCACGGCCCCGGCGAGAGGAGGAGATCGTGAACGAGCCTGCGTTCACGTCCCTGCGCCGCGAGATCTGGTCCTTGCTGCACCACCGGGACCGCGGTGGCTCGCCCGGCGCGAGCGACCTCGCGGCGCTCGCGTCAAACGCGGGCGAGGGAGATCGACCGTGAGCGGGGTTGCGTCGGAGCGCGCAGCGAAGGTGGGGAAGGGCGTGGCGAGCATGGCGCACCCCGAACGCGCGGAAGGGCAAGCCGTCGATCCACGCCCCCCGAACGGCGCCGGGTCGAGGCTCAGCCGGCGGCACGCGAAGTGGCTCGTGCGGGCCGGCGCGATCGCGGCCTTCCTGGTCGCGTGGCAGGTCTACGGCGAGCACGTGAACGCGATCCTCCTGGTGCCGCCCACTGCCATCGTCGGGCAGTTCGGGACGATGTTGCGGGACGGCGTCCTCCTGAACGCGCTCGGCGCGAGCCTCGAGGCCCTCGTGATCGGGTTCGGCGGTGGGCTGGTCGCCGGCGTGACGCTCGGCGTGATCTGGGCGCGCTTCGCGGTCGTGGACTGGGCCATCCAGCCGTTCGTGAGCGCGCTCTGGTCGACGCCGCTCATCGCGCTCGTGCCGCTGTACGTGCTCTGGTTCGGGTTCGGTCTGCTCGCCCAGGTCATGATCATCGCGAGCTTCACCTTCTTCCCGATCCTGCTCAACACCTACCAAGGAGCGAGCAGCGTCGACCAGGCGCTCCTCGAGGTCGCGCGCACCTACGGGTGCACGAACTGGCAGACGTGGAAGCACGTGACCATCCCGTCGGCGATCCCGTACATCCTGGCCGGACTGAACGTCGCGATCGGCCACGCGCTCACCGGCATGATCATCGCGGAGTTCTACACGAACGCCGTCGGACTCGGCGGGATCGTGCTCAAGTCCGCCGACACGTTCCAGACGGCGAGGATGTTCGTGCCGATCGTGACCCTGATGCTGCTCGGGATCGTGACCATCGGCTCCACCAGGCGCCTGAAGAGCCGTTTCGCGAAGTGGTCAACGCTCTCGGAGCAGAAGTGACGTCCCACACCAGCCGCCCGCCGGTCCGTGTTCGGCCGGCCACGAACGGCTCCAACCCGAAGGAGGGCGCAGTGATGCGTAGTCGGAGAGTCAGGATCGGAGCCGTGCTCGCGACCGCCGGCCTGTTGCTCGCTGCGTGCGGGGGGAGCGCAAAGCTCTCGAGCACCAAGAGCGGCTCGACCTCGCTGACGAACCTCAGTGTCGCGCTGGCGCTCGACCCGCCGAAGATGATCTTCATCGATCTCTACGTCGCGAAGTACGAGGGGTTCTTCGCTCGCAACGGCCTGAACGTGACCCTCGAGCCCGAGCTCGGGGGTATCCAGTCGGCGCGCGCCGTGGCGGCCGGGAACGCGTACTTCGACGCCGGCGGCACGGACGCGGTCGCGTCGTCTGCGGAGTCCGGCAGTGGCCTCACCGGCGTCTTCAACTACGGCAAGGACGACCTGAGCCTCATCTCCCAGGGCTCGATCACCTCGGTGAGCCAGCTGCGCGGCAAGACGATCGCGATCGGGAACTCGACGGGCCCCGCGTACCAGCTCTCGGCCATCGCGCTCGAGGCGGCGCACATCCCCCTCTCCGCGGTGCACTTCGTGATCCTCGCAGGCGGGCGGCCAGAGCTGATCAGCGCGTTGGTGAGCGGGCGGGCCGCGGCGTCTGCGTTCCACATCGACGACGGACTGACCGCCCTCCAGGACGACCACTCGCTCCACATCCTGGAGCCGATGTACAAGGACGCCCCGAACTACTGGTACAGCACCGTGGCCGCACCCCGGAAGTTCGTGAACGCCCACCCCGCAACCGTCGAGCGCTTCGTCCTCGCCATGCTCGAGACCAACCGGTGGATGTACACGCACAAGGCCCAGGTCGTGAGCATCGGGGTCAAGTACACGGGTGAGCCCCAGTCGATCGTCTCGAAGTCCTACGACTTCCTCGCCACGAACCACCTCTGGCCCGAGAACGTCGGCGTGACGCCCGCCCAGATCCTCTACACGGAGCACGTCTTCCTGAGCAGCCACACGCTGAAGACGATCGCCCCCCCGTCGAAGGTGTTCGACTTCCGCTTCATCGACGAGGCCCTGAAGAAGCTCGGCCGGGTCTCTGGCTGAGCCCGTGCCTCGGCTGAGGCCGTGCCTCGGCTGAGGCCGTGTCTCGGCAGAGGTCGTTCCCGTTCCCGTCCCCGGCGCCACCCCGTGGCAGCGCCCGGACAGTGCCAGTGGAGGTGCGCAGTGCAAGCAACGGCGGTCAGTGCGGAGCACGCCCGGAGGGTCGTCGAGCTCGGAAAGGAGCTGCTCGCCCGGAGGGTCGTCGGCCTGAACGGCCACGGCAACGTCTCGGTGCTCGATCGGAGCCGAGGAGTCCTCTGGATGTCGGGGAGCTCGCTCGTCGACCTCGACGAGGAGAAGGTCGCGGAGCTCGATCTCGACGGGGTGGTGGTGGGCGGGAGCATCCGCGCCACCGAGGCGGAGGTCGTCCGGATGCACACCGAGGCGTACCGGGCCCGTCCGACCGCGGCCTGCGTGGTGCACACCCATGCGCCGCACGCCACCGCCTTCGCCGTCGCGAGCCGGACGCTCGGCTGCGTGAGCGAGAGCATGGCCCGTCAGGGGCTGGTCGGGGAAGTCCCGCTCGCCCCCTACGCGCCGCGAGGTTCGATCGCGGCGGTTGGGGGGATCGTCGAGGCGTTGGCTCGCGCTCCCGAGTCCCCGGCCGTCTTGCTCGAGAGCCACGGTGTCCTCGTCGTCGCCGACTCGCCGGCGGCGGCGCTGCGCCAGCTCATGGCGCTCGAGGAAGGAGCCCAGCTGGCATTGCTGGCCGCGCCGCTCGGGGAGCCACGGGGGCTCAGCCGCGAGGAGGCCCTGGCGGTGCGACAGCCGTGAGGTTCTCCCCCGGGGATGCGCTCGCGCTGCGGCCCGGGCTGGCCCGCCCGCCGCTGGTCGAGCCGGAAGAGCTCGCGGCGGGCGCGCTCGGAGAGGGAACGAGGATCCTCGAGCTCTCGCTCACGAGGGAGGGAGCCCGCTTCGCCGACGGTCACCTGCCGGGCGCGTCCTGGGTCTACTGGAAGGACCTCCTGTGGTGTGCCCGGCTCCGCTGCCTTCGCGACCCCGAGGACATGGCACGGGCGCTCGACCGGGCGCTCCCGCCCGCGGGCGGACCGCTCGTGCTCTACGCCGAACGGATCCAGTTCGCGGTCTATGCCTACTGGACGCTCGCGGCGATCGGCGGCCGGGACGGCGTCTTCGTCCTGAACGGAGGGGCGACGGCGTGGGCGGCCGCAGGCCGCCGGCTCGAGGCCGGGGAGCGCGCCGGGCTCGATGTGGGACCGACCCAGGCGCTGCCGGCCGATCGGTCCTCGGCGCGGTACCGGGCTCACGTCGCCACACGCGACGATGTCCGGGCCGTGGTCGACGGTCGCGTGCCCGGGGTCCTCGTCGACCTGCGCTCCGAGGGTGAGTACCTCGGCTCCGCGGCCGACCAACTCGCCCTCCTCGAGGTCTGCCGCGGGGGCCACATCGAGGGAGCGATCTCGCTGCCCCACCTCCGGCTCGTGGACGGCCACGGCGCGCTGCGCCCGGTGGAGGAGTGCCGCGAGGAGGTCCTGCGAGCGCTCGGCCTGACGGCACCGGACCGGGAGGTCATCTGCTACTGCCGGAGCGGCCATCGCTCGGCGCTCGGGTGGCTGGTGCTCGAGGGGCTCATGGGCATCTCCGGGGTGCGCGTCTACATGGGCTCGTGGCTCGAGTGGGCGAACCTCGTGGACGCGCCCATCGTCCCCGGGGATCCGGTGTGACGCGGTGGGGCCGGCGGCGCAGCTGGCCGGACGCGCCCGACTCCCGGCCCCACGGGGCGCCGGGAGTCGGTGGTCGGGCGCTCCGACCCGGTCGGGAAGCGCTGCGATCCCGTCGACCCCGGTCGGGGGCGCCCGGACGGTGAGGGGCGGAGCCTCGGTGGAGACGGAGAGCGCACGGAGGTGGGCCACGACGGTGGGGGAGAAGACGGTGGGGGAGAAGAGGAGGAGGCAGTGAACGTCACGGTGAGGCATGTTCGGGCCGGGCGGCTGGTGGTCGAGGCCGCAGGGATGGAGCTGGTCGTCGACCGCGACGCGCCGGACGGGTCGAAGCAGGGGTTTCGCCCGGTGGAGCTCCTGCTCGGGGCGCTCGGGGCCTGCACAGCGGGGACGCTGCTCTCCTTCGCCGAGAGCCAGGAGGTGGCCATCGACGGCATCTCCGTGGAGCTCGTCGCGGAGACGTCCAAGAGCCCGGAGCGGGTGAGCGGCATCACGATGCGGGTCACGCTCCCGGAGGGGCTCAGCCCGAAGGCCGACGCACAGCTCCGGCGCCTGGTGGACCGGTGCAAGATCCACAACACCTTGCGACTGCCGCCCGAGGTCTCGGTCGAGGTCGACTATCGACCGGCCAGCCCGTTGGTGCCGGCGGGGAAGGAGGACGCGTGATGCAGGAGGAAGCGGCGAGGCCGTTGCCGGCGCCGGGCAGGATGGCGGTGGACTTCGAGGAGCGCGTGGACTTCGGGCGCCTGCGGGCCTACCGCCTCCAACGGGTGCGGGATGCGCTCGCACGCTCGGACCTCGGAGCCCTGCTCTGCTTCGACGTGAACAACGTGCGCTACCTCACCTCGACCCAGATCGGGGAGTGGGTTCGGGACAAGGTGTGCCGCTATGCGCTGCTGGCCGAGGGGGCCGAGCCCGTCCTCTGGGACTTCGGCTCGGCCGCCGCCCATCACCGCCTCCACGCCCCCTGGCTCGCACCGGGGTGTTCGCGAGCGGGGATGCTCGGGCTGCGCGGCGCCGTCTCGCCCGACGCCGGGCTGATGGACGCCGCAGCGCTCGAGATCAAGCACCTCCTGGACGAGGCCGGGGTCGGGGACTCTCCGGTCGGCGTGGACCTCGCGGAGACGCCCATGCTCTTCGCGCTGCAGCGGGCGGGGATCGATGTCCACGACGGCCAACAGGTGATGCTCGATGCCCGCCAGCACAAGTCGGTCGACGAGATCATGCTGCTCACGACCTCTGCCGCGATGGTCGACGGCGCGTACCAGCTCATCTCGGAGATCCTGAAGCCCGGCATCCGCGAGAACGAGATCGTCGGTGCCGTCAACGAGTTCCTCTACGGTGCGGGATCCGACGACGTCGAAGCGATCAACGCGGTGTCGGGCGAGCGGTGCAGCCCCCACCCGCACAACTTCTCCGACCGCATGATCCGGCCGGGCGACCAGGCCTTCTTCGACATCATCCAGGCGTACAACGGCTACCGGACGTGCTACTACCGCACCTTCGTCGTGGGGAGAGCGACGCCAGCGCAGCGGGACGCCTACGCGAAGGCTCGGGAGTGGATCGACCGTGCGATCGAGCTCGTCAAGCCGGGCGTCACCACCGACGCGATCGCGAGCTGCTGGCCGCGGGCGACGGAGTTCGGCTTCTCCGACGAGATGGAGGCGTTCGGCCTCCAGTTCGGCCACGGTCTCGGCCTCGCGCTCCACGAGCGGCCCATCATCTCCCGGCTCAACTCCCTGGAGCACCCGGTGGAGATCGAGGAGGGGATGGTCTTCGCACTGGAGACCTACTGTCCCGCGGCCGACGGGGTCTCGGCCGCTCGGATCGAGGAGGAGATCGTGGTGACCGCGGCGGGTCCCCGGGTGATCACGCAGTTCCCTGCCGACGAGCTCTTCGTGGCCAATGCGTACTGACCCGTCGGTCGGGCTCGAGACCCGCCTCGCACTCTACGAGACGATGTACCGCATCCGCACGTTCGAGAAGCGGGCCTACGACCTGTTCCTGTCGGGCTTGGTGAAGGGGACGAGCCACCTCTCCCTCGGCCAGGAGGCGATCGCAGCCGGGTTCGGCGAGGCGATGCGCGAGGACGATTGGAGCTTCGCGACGTACCGGGGCCATGCGCACGCCCTCGCGCGGCGGGTGCCGATGGCTGCGATCATGGGCGAGCTGATGGGCCGGGCCTGCGGTCTGATGGCGGGCAAGGGGGGCTCGATGCACCTCACGAGCGTCGAGCACCACATGATGGGCTCCTACGCCATCGTGGGCGCGCACCTTCCCATCGCAGCGGGCGCGGCGCTCACGGCGCAGCAGCTCGGTACCGGGCAGGTCGCCGTGTGCTTCTTCGGCGACGGGGCGACCAACATCGGCGCCTTCCACGAGGCCCTCAACCTCGCCGCGGTCTGGCGGCTCCCGGTCGTCTTCGTCTGCGAGAACAACCTCTACATGGAGTACACGCCGATCGCCGCGGTGACCGCAGTCCCACGCCCCGCAGCCGACCGGGCGAGCGCCTACGGGCTCGAGCCCATCGTCGTCGACGGCAACGACGCAGACGTGGTCCTCGAGACGGCTGCGCGCGTGCTGGACCGGGCCCGTTCGGGAGAGGGGCCGAGCTTGGTGGAGGCGCTCACCTACCGCCACGGCGGCCACTCGCGAGCCGATCCCGGCAAGTACCGCCCAGACGACGAGGTGGCCACGTGGCTGGCGCGCGATCCGGTCCTCCGCTACCGCGAGCGTCTCCTCGACGGCGGTCTCGAGGCGGGGGTGATCGAAGGGGTGGAGCGCGCGGTCGACGACGCGGTGGCCGAGGCAACGGAGGCGGCGCGCTCGTCCCCGCCCCCCGATCCCGACCTTCTCTACCGGGACGTCTTTGCCGACGGGGGTGCATCGTGGCGCAACTGACCTATCGCGAGGCGGTCGCACGCGGGATCACCCAGGAGATGGAGCGCGACCCGACGGTGCTGCTGATCGGCGAGGACGTCGGCGCAGCCGGGGGAGCGTTCAAGGCGACCGTGGGCCTCCTCGAGCGCTTCGGTCCTGCGAGGGTGCGTGACACACCCATCGCCGAGCAAGCGATCATCGGGGCGGCGATGGGGGCGGCCATGACGGGCTTGCGCCCGATCGCGGAGATCATGTTCTCGGACTTCTTCGCCGTCTGCTGGGACCTCGTTGCGAACCAGATTGCGAAGACCCGGTACATGACCAACGGACAGGTCACCCTGCCGCTCGTGATCCGCTCGGGCAACGGCGGCGGGAGCCGGTTCGGGGCCCAGCACTCCCAGAGCGTCGAGAGCTGGGCGATGGCCATTCCCGGGCTGAAGGTGGTGGCTCCGTCGACCCCCACCGACGTCGTCGGCCTGCTGGCTGCAGCCGTGCGAGACCCCGACCCGGTGCTGTTCTTCGAGCAGAAGTCGCTCTACGCGACGAAGGGAGAGGTGCCCGACGGCGAGGTCGTGGACGAGCTCGGCACGGCGAAGGTCGTGCGACAGGGGAGCGACGCGACGATCGTCGCGCTCGCCGCGATGGTGCCCCGAGCGGTTGCCGCCGCGAGCGAGCTCGCGGGAGAGGGGATCGAGGCGACGGTGATCGACCTCCGGAGCCTGGTGCCGCTCGACGTGAGCACGGTCGCCGCCTCCGTGGCGGCGACGGGGCACCTGTTCACGGTCGAGGAGAATCCCCGGCTCTGCGGCTGGGGCGCCGAGCTCACCTCTGTCGTGGCCGACGAGTGCTTCTACGACCTCGATGGACCAATCGTGCGGGTGACGACCCCGCACGTCCCCCTGCCAGCGGCCGACGCGCTCGAGGACCTCGCGCTGCCGTCGCCGTCCCTCATCGCCGACACGGTCCGCCGCCGGATCGGCTGAGGGGCCGGCCAGCCGATCCGCGCCCTTCTCTGCGCGGGCCGACCCTCGCTCCCCGGTCTCCGATCGGCGAGCCGCGAGTGGTGGAGCGGGGACAGCCGGGGGCTTGGGCCGGCGCCTCAGCAGACCAGTGGTGGGGTTGTCAGTGGTGGGCAGATCAGTGGTGGTGCAGCCTCGGCTCGTGCGCCCGCGCCAGCCACGGCCGTGCGTGGGCGACCGGGCAGCCCCCCGGGTGGCGGCGCCCGCCGACCGTCAGGCCGAAACGCCCGCAGGTCGGGCAGCGGACGAACCGCTCGCCGCTCGTGGCGGCGAGGAGGCCGACGACCAGGCCGTAGACCGCAGCGGCCCCGAGCAGCCCGATCAGGATCGCCAGCACCACCACGACGAGCACGTTCCCTGGGTCCATGGCTTCTCCCCTCCGACTCGGCGCTTCCTTCGTCGCGTTCGCTTCCCGACTCTCGCCCCAGGGTAGCGCGGAATCGTACGCGTACGGTTTCGCGCTATCCTGCTCCCGTGCCCGAGGCGAAGCGGCAACCGAAGGCGCCCGATGCGGGGGACCAACCTGCTCCCGGACAGGCGGCGAAGCGGCAACCGTTGGCGCCCGGGGGCGAGTCGGGCCAGCGCGCCGCATGGGGCTCGATCTCCCGGAGCCAGATCGTCGACGCAGCGATCGCCTCGATCCGGGCAGGCGGGGAGGAGCACCTCACGATCCGTGGGCTCGCCGCGGACCTCGGGGTTGCGCCCATGTCGCTCTACCACCACGTTCGCAGTCGGGACGACCTGCTCGACGAGGTCGTGGGCGTCCTCCTGGGCGAGGTCTGGCGACCGGAGTCCCCGGAGCCGACGG
>JAJYWE010000026.1:17435-20215 GCA_021791675.1 Actinomycetes bacterium
GCCGCGGACCTCGGGGTTGCGCCCATGTCGCTCTACCACCACGTTCGCAGTCGGGACGACCTGCTCGACGAGGTCGTGGGCGTCCTCCTGGGCGAGGTCTGGCGACCGGAGTCCCCGGAGCCGACGGCGCCGGGTGCAGCCCGCGCATGGCTCGCGGAAGCGGCTGACCGGTTTCGCCGCTTCCTCGTCGAGCACGCCGTCGCACTGCACGTCTACCTCCGCCACCCCGTGGTGTCCGAGACGGCCATCGCCCGTATGGAGGCGATGCTCCGGGCGCTCGCGTCGGCGGGGCTCACCGGCGAGGGGGCGCATCGCGCCTACGGGGCGTTGCACACCTACACCGTCGGCTTCGCCGCACTCGAGGCGTCCCGCCGGCGCGGCGCCACGCCGGCGGAGGAGCAGGGGGTGGGGGAGGAGCAGTCGGGAGCCAGGCGCTCCCAAGACGGGCTGCGGGCGGATGACGACGAGCACTCGGGAGACGGGCAGCCGGCGGGCAAGCAGGAGGCAGGCGAGCGGCCCGCCGTCGGGCTCGCCGACCGGCTGGCCGCCTATACGACACACGAGCAGTTCCTGGCCGGCCTCGACTTCCTCCTCGACGGCGTGATCGGCCGCGCCTCTGGTGGGAGCAGGGCCGTCAGTGGGAGCGGCCGGGACGGGGAGACGGCGTGAGCGACGACACGGGCAGTTCGCAACCCCCTACCAGGCGCCGGGGTCTCGGACCCCGCGACCGGGTCTCGTGGCGGCGTACCTTCGCCGGGCTCGGTGCCCGCGTCAACGGGCTCTCCTACCTCCCGAAGTGGCTCGTCCTCGCCACCCTGATCGGGGTGATCGCCGGGCTCGGCGCCGTGGTGTTCTACGAGGCGCTCAGCCTCTCGACGCAGTTCTTCCTCGGCCTGCTGGCGGGCTACCACGTGCCGACGCCGGCGGGAGAGGGCAATGCGGCGGGCTCACTCCACTACGTGCGAGCCTGGGCGATCCCGGTCGTCGTCGTGCTCGGCGCGCTCGCCTCCGGCTTCCTCGTCTTCACCTTCGCCCCGGAGGCCGAGGGCCACGGCACCGACGCGGCGATCGACGCGGTGCACCACAACCCGCGCGGCATCCGCTTTCGCGCCGTGGTCGTGAAGATCGTGGCCTCGGCGCTCACGATCGGCTCCGGGGGCTCGGGGGGGCGCGAGGGGCCGACGGCACAGATCAGCGCCGGTTTCGGTTCGCTGCTCGCTCGGGTCCTCGACCTCTCGCCCGAGGACGGGCGGATCGCCGTGTCGGTCGGCATCGGCTCGGGGATCGGGGCGATCTTCTCCGCACCGCTCGGCGGGGCGGTCCTCGCCGCGGACATCGTCTACCGGGACGACTTCGAGTTCGAGGCGCTGCTGCCGGGCCTGCTCGCGTCGATCGTCGCCTTCGCGATCTTCGGCGCGATCTTCGGCTACCAGCCGTTGTTCGCAATCCCCGGCGGCTACCACTTCGACGAGCCGATCCAGCTCCTGTGGTTCGCCATCATCGGCCTGCTGGCCGGTGGGATCGGCCTCCTCTACTCCCGCTCGTTCTACGGCGTGGTCGCGCTCTCCCGGCGCCTCCCGTTCTCCCGGAAGCTGCGCCCGGCCCTCGGAGGCCTCGTCGTCGGGCTGATGGCACTCGCGCTGCCCGAGGTGCTCGGGACCGGTTATGGATGGGTGCAGAAGGGGTTGGCGAACGACCTGCTGCACACGCCGCTCCTCATCGTGCTGGCGCTCCCGCTCGCCCGCATCCTCGCGACGTCGCTCTCGATCGGGACCGGCGGTTCCGGTGGGGTGTTCGGGCCGGGGATGGTCATCGGCGCCTTCACCGGCCTCGCCGTCTGGCGGCTCCTCGAGCCGATCGCACCCGGTGTCGGTCACGACCCGGCACCGTTCGTGGTCGTCGGGATGATGGCGGTGTTCGGGGGCATCTCCCGGGCGCCGATCGCGGTCATGCTCATGGTGGCGCAGATGACGGGGAGCATCGCCATCCTCGCCCCGGCCATGGTTGCCGTCGGGATCGCCTGGCTCATCGTGGAGCGGGCCGACGACAGCATCTACCGCTCCCAGCTGCGGGATCGCTCCGACTCACCGGCGGGTCGGCTCCAGATCGGCCTCCCGCTCGTGGCGAGGGTTGCGCTCTCGAGTGTCGCCCACGAGCCGTCGGTGGTGCTCCGCGACACCGACCCGCTGGCCGAGGCCGCCGCTGCGCTGGCCGCAGCCGGCGTTCCCGGGGCGCCGGTCGTGGACGCTGCGGGGACGTACCTCGGCACGGTGGAGGTGGAGGCGCTCACGGCCGCCTCCGGCGAGGTGGGCCCCGATGGTGGCCCGGACGGCGGGCCGGAGATGGGTGTCGCCTCGGGTGGCGGCCGTCTCGTTCGCGACCTCGTCGACGTCACGACGCCGACCGTGCCGGTGGACGCGACGCTCGACACCGGCCTCGAGACGCTCACGCAGGCGGGTGGCCGCTTCGTCACCGTCACGAGCCCGGACCGCCGGGTCGTCGGCATCCTCGGGGTCGGGGACCTGCTCCGCGGCTACCGATCTGCGCTCGAGCGGGACATCGGGAAGCTCTCCCAGGTGAGCAGCGGGGCGGTTGCCGTCGAGGAGCGACTGTCGCGCACGTCGCCGCTCGTGGGTCGCGCACTCCGTGACGCGGGGATGCCGCCAGGTTGTGTCGTCGTGACGATCCAGCGTGGGAGCGAGCTCCTCTTCGCAGCGGCCGACACGGTGCTGGAGAGCGGTGACGTCGTGAACGCGCTTGCGACGCCGGCGAGCGCGGAA
>JAJYWE010000026.1:20315-33161 GCA_021791675.1 Actinomycetes bacterium
GGTTCTTCAGCCAGGGATGACGTGATGGAAGTGGTAGCTGGCGCACGCCGGCGACGGGTGACCCAGCAGGAGGTGGCGCGTCGGGCCGGTGTGTCGCAGGCGACTGCCTCCTACGTCCTCTCGGGCGACAGCGAGCGGGTGGGTGAGGCAACTCGCGCCCGAGTCCTACAAGCCGCACGCGAGCTCGACTACCGAGCCAATCCGCTGGCACAGGGTCTTCGAGGTGCGCCGACGGGCCTGCTCGGGGTGGTCCTGCGCGATCTCCGAGCTCCTGCGGTCGGGGAGCTCTGCTCCGAGTTGGCGCACGCCGCGCCGGACCACGGCTTCGACGTGCTCATCACCGATGCCGCCGATCGGACCGACACCTTTGCCCGCCTGGTCAGCCTGATGCGGTCCCGGCTCTTCGACGGGATCCTGCTCGTCGGGGAGCTCGCGGACCAGCGCGCGGTCCTGTTGGACGCCACCGGTCCGGACCTGCCGTGCCTGGCACTCCTGCATGCAGGAACCAGCCTGCCGTTCCCCTGCGTGCGTACCGACGACGCGGCCGGCATCGAGCAGGCGCTCGCACACCTGGTCGGTCTCGGTCACGAGCGGATTGCCTACGTCGGGACTACCTGGCTCTCCGGAGTGCGCGCTCGAGAAGTCGCGTTCCGAGATGCTGCAGCGAAGCTCGGCCTTGCCGTGGCGGCCGACGACATCCTTGCGACCGCGCCCACCCGCGAGGGCGGGGGTGAGGCGGCTCAGGCGCTTCTCCGTAGGGCAGAGCCACCCACGGCTGTGGTGGCAGCCACGGACGTGCTCGCCTCCGGCGTGGTGCGGGAGGCGACCCGGTTGGGGTGGCGGATCCCCCGCGACCTCTCCGTGGTGGGTTTCGACGACATCCCCGAGGCGGCGCTGCTGCAGCCTGCGCTCACCACCGTCCACCAGCCGTACCGAGAGCTGGCGCAGCGTGCGCTGCTCTACTTCCGGGTGGCACGCGAGGGCCACCAGCCGCGCCTACCGAGCCCGCTCCATCCGACGCTGGTGGTGCGGGAGTCGACGTCGAGCCCTCGTGCTCTGGCATTCGGCCCGTTCGGAGCCGCCGTGTCCGCAACGGGGATCGCAGACCCGGAGCCGCAGTCGGGCGCGCGTCGGGCAACCCGGGTGGCGGCCCCGACTGGAGACCGCCGTCGCAAGACGACCCCGAGCGCACGAGCCACGCGGGGTCGGGGCAGTACAGCGCGGAGCCCGGGCGAGAGCGGGGGCTCGCCACCGTGGCGGGGAGCCACCACCACACCGACGAGTCGACCTGGACTGCGGGAGCCAGACGTCGACGAGCGCGGAGCAGCGACGGGAGGGCAACACCGAAGAGACAGCTGCCCAAGAGATGCAGCTACAGATGAGACGACAGAGCCGAGGGGGTAGGTCGATGCGCAACCAGCCTCATCCCCGAAGGAATCGTCACGACCGGCGGGTTCGGGCCGTTCTCGTCGGACGGCGTCACCGTCGCGTGCTCCGGCTCGGCGATCCAGGTCGTGGCTGCGACACTGGCCGGTCACGCGCTCGCGCCACCGCCGTTCCGTGGGAGGGAGCCGTTGTTCTGGCTGGTTCTCGCCACGCTCATCCTCCCGCCAGAGGTTCGGGCGGTCGCACTCTTCCTGATGCTCGCTCGGGCTCCCCTCGCAGGCGGGAACGGACTGCTCAGGAGCGGGGGAACCGGACTGTTCAACGCCCGCCCTGGACTGGTCGCGCCCTACGCCATGAGCGGGATCGGCATCTTCTTCACGCGCCAGTCGTTCCTCGGCCCCCCGGACGAGCTGGAGGAGGCCCGGCGGGTGGAGGGCGCGTCGGAGTGGAAGCTCCGCACGCGGATCTTCGTGCCACAGGGCCTCGTCTTCACGGGGCTCGGGTGAACGGCTCGCTGGCCCGGCCGCACGACACGGTCACACCCGGAGGCTCGTGCCGGGCCCACCCACGAACACGACCAAGAAGAGGAGTCTCGATGCACCCGCCCAGTTCCGACGTTGCCGGTCCCGCGCCCCGCGGTGAGACAGGGCTGGTGGCCTGATGGCCAGCCGTGACGCCGCTCGACCCAACGTCGTGTTCGTCGTCGCCGACGATCTCGGGAGCTGGGCGCTCGGTGCCTATGGGAACGAAGCGGCGCTCACCCCGACGCTCGACGGGCTGTCGGCCGGCGGCGTGCGCCTGGATCGGTTCTTCTGCACCTCGCCCGTCTGTTCGCCTGCGCGAGCGTCGATGCTCACCGGGCAGATCCCCTCCCAGCACGGGGTGCACGACTGGATAGCCGCCGGCCACGGGGGACCAACGGGTGTCGACTACCTCGCCGGTCGGACCACCCTCGACGCGCTCGCAGCGGCGGCAGGGTACCGGGTGGGACTCTCGGGGAAGTGGCACCTCGGTGCGAGCGACCAGCCCCGGGAGGGCTTCGTCCACTGGTTCGCGCACGAGAGCGGCGGTGGCCCGTACTTCGGCGCACCGATGTTCCGTGGTCGCGAGCGGCTGTCGGTCGAGGGCTACCTGACCGACGCGCTCGCGGACGACGCCATCGCCTTCGTCGAGAGCGAAGCCGAACGCGGTGCGGCCGAGCCGTTCCTCCTGCACCTCCACTTCACCGCGCCACACAGCCCGTGGGTGGACAGCCACCCGCAGGAACTGGTTGCGCTCTTCGAGGACCGCGAGCTGCGGAGCTGGCCGGAGGAGCCGCCCCACCCGTGGCTGTTGCTGCACAACAAAGAGGTTGCCGCTGCGGTCGTCGAGCCGGAGCGGAGCCTGCAGGGCTACTTCGCGGCGGTCGCAGGGCTCGACCGCGCGCTCGGGCGAGTGCTGGGCTCGGTCGAGTCCCTCGGGCTGACCGAGTCGACGCTCGTCGTCTTCGTGAGCGACAACGGCTTCAACTGTGGTCAGCACGGCATCTGGGGCAAGGGCAACGGGACCTTCCCCCAGAACATGTTCGACACCTCCGTCCTCGTCCCGGGGATCTTCTCCCAGCCCGGGCGAATCCCACCGGGCTCGTCGAGCGCGCTCCTGAGCGGCTACGACGTCCTCCCCAGCCTGGTCGAGTACCTCGGGCTGGACTGGGAGGTGCCGCTCTCGCTCCCGGGTCGGAGCTTCGCGCCGCTCCTCGGCGGATCGGGCGGGCGGGACGCCGGTGGCGGCCACGTCGTCGTCTTCGACGAGTACGGGCCGGTGCGGATGCTCCGGACGGCCGAGTGGAAGTACGTCGAGCGCCGGGCGGGACCCGACGAGCTCTACGACCTCGCCACGGACCCGCACGAGACGTGCAACCTCGCCGGCATGGCGCTCCACGCCGAGCGGGAAGCCTGCCTCCGCGAGGAGCTGCGGCGGTGGTTCGCTCGCTACGTCGACCCGGCCAACGACGGCTTCGCGTTGCCCGTCAACGGCCTCGGCCAGGTTCACCCGAGTACGCCGGGTCACCCGGCTGGTTTCGTCCCCTTCCCGGAGGACTGAGCGGGCGGGCCATCGGTGCACGAGCCGGGCGCCAGGGTGGCCTGCGGGCACGCCGCGACGCCACGCGCCGAACGGGATGCGCGCCGGGTGGGAGCTGGCCCCTGTCCGCGCCACTGGCGTCTGTGGGAGCATCGAGCCGACAGGAGGTCGGATGCGAGCCGTACGGCTGACGGGTTTCGGTGGTCTGGACAGGCTCGAGTACCGCGAGGACGTCCCCGAGCCACAGCCCGGACCGGGCGAGGTCCGTGTGCGGGTCGGCGCGACCGGGATCAACAACACCGACATCTGGACCCGGGAGGGCGCCTACGGGCGGAACGGCGAGTCGGCCCAGAGCGGCTGGCACCCGGGGGGCTTCGCCTTCCCGCGCATCCAAGGCGCCGACATCGTGGGCAGGATCGACGCGGTCGGCCAGGGCGTTCCGTCGGCACGTATCGGTGAGCGGGTCGTCGTCGACCCCGTGCTCTACGTCGGGGACGAGACCGGCCTCGCACGCGCGGGCTACCTGGGAAGCGAGCGTGACGGTGGCTTCGCCGAGCTGGTCACGGTCCCGGCTGGCAACGCGCTCCGGCTCGATTCGGGGCTGAGCGACGCCGAGGTGGCGACGTTCCCGACCGCGTACGCGACGGCGTTCCGCATGTTGCGCCGCGCAGGCCTCGAGTCGGGCGACTGCCTCCTGGTCACGGGGGCCGGCGGTGGGGTCGGCTCGGCGCTCGTCCAGATCGGCGTGCTGCGAGGGGCGACGGTCATCGGCGTCACCTCCGCTGCGAAGCGCGACTGGGTGCTCGGGCTCGGCGCGACGGCGACCGTGGATCGCCAACGTGGGGAGCTCCCCGAGCAGATCCGCTCCACCGGATGCCCCCGGCCTGCGGTGATCGCCGACGTCGTCGGCGGCGCGCTCTTCCCTGCGCTCCTCGAGGTGCTCGCGCCCTTCGGGCGCTACGTCGTGGCCGGGGCGATCGACGGGCCGCTGGTCGAGGCCGACCTCCGCACGGTCTACCTCGAGCAGCTCCAGCTGATCGGGTCTTCGATGGCAACGCACGAGGAGTTTGCCGCGGTGGTGGATCTCATCCAGGCGAATGCCCTGAAGCCACTCCTCGCCGGCACCTACCCGCTCGCCGAGCTCCGACAGGCACAACAGGACTTCCTCGCCAAGGCCTTCGTCGGCAAGCTCGTGGTCACGGTGGCGCCGCCAGGGTCGTAGCGATCCCGCTCGGGCCAGACCCACCGTGCGCGGCAGCCGCCGCCGGACGTGGCGCGCCCGGGACCCGCCCCGGCGGCGCGTGGAGCTCGCGTCGGTCGGGGTGGCGTCAGTGCCGAGGTGGCGGGGGCTGCCACCGGCTCGCAGCGGGCCGGGCCCGGGGCTCGAGGGCGCGGGTGCGCTGCGCGCGCGCTTGCTCGAGCGAGAAGCGCTCACCCGAGCGGGGTGGCGTGGCCGTGAGGCGGGCGAGGAGCTCCCGGTAGCGCACGTGGGCCGCCTCGGTGAGGTAGTCCGCACCGCCGACTGCGTCGGCAACCTGGCGCCAGAGCCGTTCGAGGCGGCGTCGCTCCCCGAGCCGTGCCGCGACCTCCATGCCGGCCTCGAGCCCGCGTTCGTCCCACGGGGTGATGACGATGGCTGTCTGCGCGGCGTCCCAGGCCTCCTCGAGCTCGCCGGCGTCGAGCGCGGCGGCGACGGCGCCGAACGCCTCGCGTCGGATCCTCGCGGTGATGGCGTCGGCGACCGCCCGCAGGCCCCCGCGGTCCGGGAGCATCCCTCCGAAGGGAAGCCCCCGGACGAGGCGTAGGGCCTCGGCGGTGGCGCCTGCGTCGAGCAGCTGGACGCAGCGCCACCAGTCGACGTCGGGCGTAGCGGGCAGCTCGAGCGTGGGGCCACTCGGCCACCCCGGCGCCAGCTCGAGCCGGCGGAGGCGGAGCAGCTCGGTCCGCAGGGTGCTCGCCGTGCCTGCCGGGCCCCAGACCGCCGAGCGGAGCTCTCGCCGGCCGATCGGTCCCTCCTCGCGAGTGAGGAGGGCGATCGTAGCGATGGTGAGGGCGTGGATGCCCTGGAGCTCCCGGCCGTCCGGGAGCTCGACCCGCGGGGCGCCGAGGATCTCGATCCGGAGGCGCGCCTCGGGATCGGGGCGCGGGGGGAGCGGCGAGATCCCGAGCGAGCCGGCCCGGGGGTCGGCTCGCTCGGCGGCGCCCTCGCGCCCGTCCTCGCGGCCAGGGCCAGTGGGCCCACCGGCCTCGCACGGGGTCGGGAGCGCTGACAGTGCAGTCGTGCTCTGGCGCGGCCGAGCGGGGGAGGGCCTCGGCCGCGCCTCACCGGCGCTCTCGTTGGCGCTTCCCGGTGCTCCTGTCCACCCACGACCCGTCATAGCACGCTCCAGTCGGTCGGCGAAACCAGGCTACGCCTTCTATGACTGATGTCAGGGTACATGTCAGCCTCCTGTCGACGGCACCGCTGCCACGAGATGGGGGACGGGCGGGACTGGGACGTTCGCGCTGGCGTCCACCGTGACGTCGAGGGACGCGTTCCCGACGTCGGAGAGCGCGCCGACATCGACGAGCGACGACAGGTCGACCGGTGCAGTGCCCTCGACCTCGAGCGTCCCGCTCGCTGCGTAGATCGTCCCGGCAAGGCCTGAGCCCGACCCGAGCGACGCGGTTCCCGAGACCTCGACCGCAGCGACGTTGTGCCGGTCGGCGAAGAGCGTCAGGCCCTGGTAGGGACCGGTCGTGGGCGGGCTGAGGTCGACTGCGGCGCCGCCTGCGAGGTCGAGTCCCGCCCCGCTCTGCCCGCTCGCACAGGGTTGGTAGAAGGGGGCGGTGCTGGACGGGCAGGTGGCGTAGATGGTCACCCCCGTCCCGACCAGTGCCCCGGTCCCCGCGAGCGAGAGCCCGGCGGTCCCGGTGAGGACGTAGACGCCTGGTGCGAGGGTCACCGTCGCGCCGCCGGACAGCGAGATGCTCCCGTAGACGCCGGGGGAGAGCGTGACGGCCTGGTGGCCGGCGAAGGTGCACTCCGGTGGGGAGTCGGAGACGACACTGCCGGGGCAGGAGCCGACCTGATCGACGGCGGGCACCGGGAGGAAGGCCAGCGGGTCCGGCGTCGGCGGGGCCTCGGCGGTGCAGTCTGCGGCTGCGCTGCAGGCGCCCACGCCGTTGATCGAGGCGGACGAGCTGACGGTGGCACCTGCCTGGAACGTCACCCGTGCCGGCGGATCGCCGGGCGCGGCTCCGATCGCCGCGCGTCCGGTGAGCACGCCGCTCGGGCCCGAGCCGTCGACGGTGATGCCGGGGCCGCCAGCCGCCGGGTTGCTCACGAGGACCGCCCCCGTCCCCTCGACCTCGAACGGGGGAACGCTCCCGGTCCCGAGCACGCAGACGGCGCAGGGCCCCTCTTCCTGGACCGCTGCCTCCGAGGTCGCGTCGATCGCGATCGCCGTCGGTCCGTCGATCTTGGCGAGGGCCGTCCGCAGGGCTTCTGGCGGCAGGGTGACGCGGAGGAGGCTGCCCGCGGCGTTCTCCGAGATGCACTGGTCGTTCGCGGCGACGTCGACGAGGACCGCGAGGTGGCCGGGGTCGACGCAGTTGGCCCAGGCTGACGGCGGGACGCCGATGTTCTGGGTCGCGTAGGCCTTGACCGCGGCTGCGACCGTGCTGCCTGGGTCCCCCTCGCCCATCAGCTGGGCCCCGGTGAGCGCCGCGAGGTCCGCTGCCTGCTTCGCGCCGAGCGAGCGCTGGCGGGCGTTGCCGAGGTCGATCGCGAGCGACGCGACGAGGAGCATGCCGGCGAGGCACAGCACCGAGAGGACCAGGATGGCGCCCTCCTCGGCCGGGTCCGCCCGCCTCAAGGTGCCGCTTCCCCCGGCGCGCACCAGGCCCAGTTCGTCCCCGGGAACGGCGCCTCGGCGCCCCCCGTCAGGACGCCGGGCGGCGCCTGCTCGATCATGACGCTCGCCTCGGCCCGCAGGACCATGCTCGAGGCGAAGGGGAGCGTCGGGGTGAGCGTGCTCGCCGGGGCCTCGAGGCAGACGAGCACCCCTTCGCCGACGGCGTCCTCGGGTGCGACCGCTGCCAGGTCCGGCGTCGTGAAGGCCACCGAGACGCGCACGTTCGCTGCACCCAGCCCGGCTTGCTGCTTCGCCAGGCACATGAGCTCTTCGACCTGGGGCGACGGGTCCCCGCTCATCGGACCGGCCAGATCACACGAGCTCACCGAGCCGAACTGGCCGACCGCGGCGGCCCGTGCCGCGTTCCGGGCGGCGAACCGCAGCGACTGATAGTCGTTCAGCGCCGTCCCGAGCCCGACGATCCCGAAGATCACCATCGCGAACACGCCGAACGCCAAGGCGAACTCGACCAGCTCGGCGCCGTCTTCCGTGGTCGCCGGTCCCAGCCGCCTCCTCGCGGCGTTGGCCCGCGGGAGGGCGGTGACCGGGGTGGTGCGCGCGCGGGGGGCGAGCCGAGTGGGAGCCCGCGAACGCCGTCCCGGCACGTGTCACGCGACCGTGACGAGGCGCCAGGGGCGGGCCGGTGTGGGACGCTCCCGTCCCTGCTCGAAGAAGCGCTGGGTACCGTCCGCCCACACCACTGCGGGGCCGTGGAGGTTGTGGAGCTTCCCTCGCTGGTACCACGCCCAGTAGGCGTTCGGGATCACGACGGCGGGGCCCTCGCTGCGGTGGCGTAGCCCCGCCTCGAACCACTCCTGCTCGCCGCCGCGGCGGAGGATCGCCGGTCCGTCGCTGCGGTGCCGGTGCCCGTAGGCGTACCACTCGCGGGTGCCGTCGGGGCGGATGATCGCAGGGCCCGAGGTCCGGTGCAGCTGCCCCTGGCGGTACCAGGCGACCGTCCCGTCCGGGTCGAGGCTGGCCGGCGCGTCGCTGCGGTGCAGCAGCCCGCGCTGGCACCACCTCCGCCCGCCGTCCGGGAGCAGGACGGCGGGTCCGTCCTCGCGGTGGAGCTGGCCGTTCTGGTACCACCGGGTCACGCCGAACTCGTCGGTGACCACGACGGGCCGGTCGCTCATGGCCATCAGCGGCGGCGGCTCGAAGCCACTGGCCAGGAGCGGAGCCTTCGTCCCGCGCCGACCGAAGACCACAGCACTCTCGGGGAGACCAGGTGAAAGGAAGGCTGTCATGACCCTGGTGATGGCGGCGGTTCGCAAACCTCGCGCAGAGCCGACGGGCACCGCGCCGCGATGCGTCTGACGGCGCGTTGCGGTTCGCTCGGACGAGCTCGGGTCGGGGCTGCCGGCTCTCGCCGCCAGCGAGCCGTTCAGGTGCTCTGGCCGGTGTCGCCAGCCCGTTCGAGCCAGGCGTAGGCGCTCTCGATCGGCCAGAGGTCGTCGGATGCCGGGCCGGTGGAGCGCTGGCGGAACAGCACCCAGCGCAGCGCGGCCGCCGAGGCGTCCCAGAACTGCCGAGCCCCGGCCGGGGACCCCTCGGCGCCCGAGATGAGCTCGGCACGCAACGCGCGGAGCGCCTGTGCCGCCTCGGCGTGCTCGCGGACGGACCACGCGACGAGGGCAGCGGACGGGTCGGCGAGGCCGGCCGCAACGGCCATCAGCCCGGGGTCGTGCTCGGGCGTATCCCAGACGAGCGGGACGAGGTCCTCGTGGTCTCGCCAGGTGCCGTGCCGGGACCCGTCCGGGTTCCGGGCTCCCGTGGTCGCGGGAGGGAGATCGCCCACGCAGAGCTCGCCGACTCGGCCGGAGAGCCGACGCCAGGGGTCGTCGCGCGGAAGGGTCGTGCCGATGTCCGTGAGCAGGCCAGCGAGGAATGCCGTGCCCCAGCTGGGCTGGGACGCAACGAGGATCGCCATCTCGTGCTCGAGGGCGTCGCGCACGGGCGCTGGCAGGAGCGGTTCGACCAGCGTGGTTGCCCACCTCGCAGCTGCGGCACGCGGCGGGGTGGCTTCCGGGCAAACGTCGATCTCGGGGCCTCCGGCTCGTTCGGGTGGCGCAGCCGATGCCCGCCCCCCAACTGGGCCACGGTAGCGCTCGTTCGGCCCGGGCACAACGGCCGCGCGAGGCCGGTCCCGCCCCAGCCGCCCCGCCGCGTCACTCCTCTGACTCCCTTTGTCACGGTTCCTGTCGGCTGCGTCACGGCCCGGGCGGGCACGATGTGCCAGGCTCGATGAGCAGCAGTCAACGCGAAAGTCGAGTGGAGGGCGGACGCCGTGATGACGCAGACGCACCCCGAGTTCCCCCGGCCGGCCGGGCTCGCGGCCGCCGACGAGGTCGGGCTGCGCGCCACGCGGGCGGCACGGGTCGCGTGGCTCGCGCAGATCTCCGACCCCCGCCGGCGCGAGCGTGCAGCGTGCGGGATCCTCCGCGAAGAGCAGCCTCGTCTCCGGGCGATCGCGCACCGATGCTGCCGCTACCGGGGGCTCGACTGGGCCCGGGACGGGGACGACCTCGTCGGCATCGTGACGGAGGTCGCCTGGGAGCTGCTCGAGTCGATCGGGTCGGGGGGACTCGTCCCGGAGAGCTGGGACGGCCTCCTCTTCAGCCGCGCTGCAGCCGCCATTCGGGCGTGGGCGCAGTCGGGTGCGGTGACCGGTGTGGGGGGGATGTCCGGAGCGATGCGGAGACGGGTGCTCGCGCACCGGACTCGCGTTGCGCTCGCGCAGTCGCTCGGCCGCGAGCCGACGTGGCAGGAGATCCAGGAGCATGCCAACGCGGCCCAGCGCGCGAGTCGTTCCGACCCGGAGAAGTCGGGTGCGCTGCTGACCGAGGCCGACCGCTTCGCTGTCGAGGTCGTGCTCACCGGACTGGGCGCGCCCGCGGAGGGGCGGGAGCTCCCGGGCGGGGGCCT
The DNA here is from genome assembly GCA_021791675.1 of Actinomycetes bacterium. Classification (GTDB taxonomy): domain Bacteria; phylum Actinomycetota; class Acidimicrobiia; order Acidimicrobiales; family JAKAOS01; genus JAJYWE01. Next base: position 30,584 of record JAJYWE010000026.1, read on the forward strand.
CGACGAGAGCGACGGGATCGACCCGACGGAGGTCCCGGGGCTGGTCCGCGAGATCATCGACCTCGCAGCCTCCCGCTCGCGCAAGCACGAAGCGGTTGCGCGGGAGTGGCTCCGTGCCACCTTGGTCGAAGGCGGCGTGCCCGTCTCCGAGGTGCTCCGGCGGGTCGGGATGGCGACCTCCGCGGGATGGCGCTACTTCTCGGACGTCCGCGGGATCGCCCGCGGGGTCTGTCGAGCGCGCGGGGTGGGCCAGTCCGTTGCGATCTCGAGCCCCTGAGGCCCGAGCGGCAGTCCACTGAAGTCCGAGGTGCAGTCGACCTCGAGCTCGACCTGGGTCCGGGGCAGGCCGGAGCGGCTGTGCGCTTCGCCACCGTTCACCGCTGCTTCCCGGCACGGGGGCCGGAGGCCGGCCGTCCCCGGGGGCACTCGCGTTCCCGCCGCCATCTCCCTGTTCGAGCGGACGCGTCGCGACCGCCCCTGCACGAGGAGAGGGCGAGGTGGACAGGTTGGAGCGCGAGGCGGGGAGGTGGCGAGTGGCTCGCACCCTGGGGGGCGCCCTCGTCTCGATCCTTTCTTCGTTCGTCCTGGTCGCCTCCTCGTTCGTCGCGTTCCCGGCCGCTGCCGGAGCCGCCAGCGGAGCGACCTTCTCGCCGCCGAGCAGCATCCCGGACAACTGCTCGCTCGACGTGAGTAGCGCTCTGCAGGCCTGGCTCGACGCACTCCCGGCTGGGTCGACGGCGGAGTTCCCGGCGAACGCCTGCTACCTCACCCAGGAGACGGTGACGATCCAAGGCACGAGCGACCTCACGATCGAGGGAAACGGTGCCGTGCTCGAGCGGACCGAGGCGCCTCCGGGAGGCTGGGCAGGGGTCCACCTCGCCGTCCTCGACGACACCGGTCTCACGGTGGACGGCCTCGCGATCCAGGGAACCTACGTCCCCGGTATCTCACCGACCGGTGACGAGATCCGCTACGGGATCCTCGTTCGGTCGTCGAGCGACGTGACCTTCGACCACGTGACGGTCCACGACGTGAGCGGCGACGGTCTCGCCGTCTACCCCCCGTCGTCGGGCACGGGCCTCGCCCTGAACGACAACGTGACCTTCGAGCACTCCACCATCGACGGCACCGGCTACCACGGGGTCACCCTGGAGTCGATCGATCGGGGGACCTTCTCGAACGACGTCTTCGAGAACATCGCCGTCGACGCCGTCGACATCGAGTACGACGTCTACGGCAGCGTGATCGGCCCCGACGGGCAGGTCGAGGTAGCGGGCGACCTCGGCGTGGCGTTCACGGGGAACACCTTTGCGAACTGGGGAGCAGACGCGTTCACGCTCTCCAACGGCAACGGGACCGTGGTCGACAACCTCTCGATCACGGACAACACCTTCGACGGCGGGCCGATCATCGCGCTCGCGGGGAACACGGTCCCGGTGCGCGGGGTCGTCATCACCGGGAACACGGCCACCGCCCCGCCAGCGGGCGGGACTCCGATCGGTCCCTACTCGGCCCCCTCCCCGGTCCAGCTGAGCGGGGTCGACGACGCGACGGTGGAGGGCAACGCCTTCCCGGTCGAGCACGGCTTCCCCGGCTACTTCTGGGGGGTCGAGTACGGCACCGGGGTGGCGATCTCCTCCTCGTCGGACGTCTCGGTGGACGACAACGCCTTCCTCGGCGCGTCCGAGGTCGTCCGCCTGGACGGGACGGCGAACGAGTCGATCTCTGCATGCGCCAACGCGTACGGGTTCAGCACTGCGACCGGGAGCACGACGAGCGAAGGAGCCTGCGGAGCCGGTTACGCGAACCCGACGCCGATCTGGAGCGCGCCGGCACGGATGGTGGCGGGTCAGGACGAATCCGTCGGGTGGCGCTTCTCGACGGGCCCCGACGGACCCGGCTACGAGGGGTCGGAGGGGGCGCTCTCGAGCCTCGAGTGGCCCTCGCCTTCGATCTCACCGGCGAACAGCGGATCGGTCGCCCTCGACGGCGCTCCCCCGAGCTACGTGAACGCCGACCTCACGACCTACTGGTCCGGCGGCGTCATGGGAGCCCTCACGAGCCCCGCGGTCGCGGTCGCACCGCGGGTCACCTGGACCCCGAACGGTTCGGCAGTGACGTTTTCCTTCGTGTCCCCGAGCTGGCACCTCGGCTACGTGGGATGGGGGGTGGCCTGGGACGCTCCCACCGAGGCGTGCACCGGCGCGGCCGGCCAGCCCGGCGCGGGGGTGACCGGCTCGCTCGCTGCAGCGGGGCTGCCCACTGGGCCGCACATCGCCGTGCTCTCGTTCTGCTACGGCTCGGGGCGCCCGCCGATCCTCGTCGAGAGCCCGCAGTTCGACGTCGTGAACGGGGTCATGGTGTTCTCACCCGCGCCCGGGTCGAACGGCCAGGGGACGGTGTCGGGGCGCGTCCCTGCCGGCGCGGTCCCCGACGGGCTCGCCATTGACCCTGCCACAGGGGGGGCGTGGTTGCTCGCCTCCGACGGCGGCGTCTCCAACTTCGACGCCCCCTGGACGGGCTCGCCGAAGGCGGCGGGCGAGGCACAGCCCGGCGTGGTGGGGATCGCGGCCACTTC
>JAJYWE010000026.1:33261-36311 GCA_021791675.1 Actinomycetes bacterium
CGGGCGAGCGCGGGAGGTGGTGGACGTGTTGATGGTCGGCGGCTCGTTGCTCTCCGACTGGCCGATGAGGCTCCGGCCGATCCGCTGGCGCCGGCGCGGGGGGTCCACGCCGCCGTGCGCCGAGACGCTGGCCGCTCGCGAGCCCGTGCCGGGCGCCCGTTCCGACGGCGGGGTCGCCCGCCGCGACGCCGCGGGAGCGCCACGTGGCGCGCGAGCGGGCCAGGGTCCCGAGGTGGCCGTGACCGAGACCAGGCCGGGAGACGTCGCTCCCCAACGTCGCACGAGCCCCGTTCCCCTGTCGGCGGCGTCGGACGAGGTCGCGGCCGCAGTCCAGGCGGTCGTCGCGAGCTGAGCGCCGCTCGCGGGATGGCGCGAGCCCGCGAGCTGCCCCCGGGTCGGCGGGGCAGGCCCCGCGCCTACGCGCCCGCCAGGGGGTACGGGGAACCGGGAGTGTACGCGCAGGTGGGGTCCTCCCCGAAGGGATCCCCGTCGTGCGCGAACGCCTGCGCACGCGAGCCCCCGCAGGCGCTCCGGTACTCGCAGCCGCCGCACCGGCCGGTCAGGCGCCCGGGGTCACGGAGCGCCCGCAGCACGGTCGAGGATGCGTAGAGGTCCGGGAGGGGGGTGACCCGGACGTTGCCGACGACGAGCGGCAGGAAGCCACTCGGCTGCACGTCGCCCCGGTGGGAGATGAACACGACGCCTCTCCCGTCCCCGACGACGAGCGGCGCCCGCCGCCGAGACGGGGTCGAGCGTGTCGCCCGGGAGAGCGCGTGGGCGCCGGCCGGCCAGGTGTCCGCGAGGCGGTGGTGCAGGGCGTCGTACAGCGGGCCCGTCGCCGGCGCGCGCCTGCCCTCCTCCCGGGTGAGCACCACCCGGCGAAAGGCCGGGGCCTCGGTTGTCTTGAGCGGTACCACCGCTGCGACGTCGTGGAGGAAGGCGAGCACGTCCTCGGTCTCGGTCGCCGACAGCGGTTGGAGGAGCCGGCCGCGGCCGGTCGGCACGAGGAAGAACACGCTCCAGAGATCCGCACCGAGCTCGGCCATCAGCCGAGCGAGGGCGGGCAGCTCCTGGACGGTGTCGCCGCTCACCGTGGTGTTCACCTGCACTCGCAGGCCGGCCGCCTTCGCCGCGTGGAAGGCGGCCACGGTCCACTCGAAGGAGTGGGCAACGCCGCGGAAGGCGTCGTGCACCCCGGCGTCGCCTGCGTCGAGCGAGAGCGAGACCGTGCGGGCGCCCGCCCGGCGGAGCTCCGCGAAGCGCGCGCGGTTCGCCCGAGGCGTGCCGGCCGGGGCGACCGCCATGGCCAGCCCTGCCCGCGCCCCTTCCTCGACGATGCGGGCGAGGTCGTCCCGTTGGAGCGGGTCACCCCCCGTGAGGACGACGATCGGGCGGGGCGGGCCGAGGCTCGCGAGATCCGAGAGCAGCTGTTCGACTTCCGCGGTGGTGAGGTCACCGGGCTCACCCTGGGGGATCGCCTCGGCTCGGCAGTGGCGGCAGGCGAGCTCGCAGGCCCGGGTGAGCTCGAGGAGGACCAGGAAGGGGCGGGTGGCGACGTCGTAACGCAGCTGGCGCAGCCGAGCGGGCACCCGGTCCGTCGCGTGGTTCGCGGCGCTCTCCATGGCAGCTCCTCTCTCGTGGTGGCCCCCGCCCTTCGCCACCTCTGCAGGATCTTTCGAGACATACGTCAAGTCCCAAACACAACGTAACATGGAGTACCCATCAATGTTGTCGCGCTGCGGGCGTGGGTACCGGGCCAGCCCGGCTCTGCCCCGAGGGCGGCGGGCTCCGGAGGGGGACCCCTGCCGCAAGCATCCTGGGACGCTGTCGGGGGTCCTGCGAGCGGTCCGCGAGTACCGTGAACGGGTGGTGCATCCCCCCAGGCCGGCGCAACACGGGCCGGGGGGCGGAGGCGATGTCCGCCCGGGTGGGCTCGTCGGGATGGGGGGTTTCCTCCTCGGAGCGACGGGGATGTTCGCCACGATGTACTCCACCCAGGCGATCCTGCCCCAGCTCGGTCGGGCGTTCCACGTGTCGGCCGCGTCGACGGGGCTCACGATCTCCGCGACCGTCGCTGCGGTCGCGATCGGCGCGTGGCTGTGGGGTCCGTGGTCGGACCGGCACGGCCGGCGCCCGGCGATCATCCTCGCGAGCGCGCTGCTCGTCCTCCCGACGGTGGGCGTGGCGTTGGTGCCGAGCTTCCCGCTCCTGCTCGCCTGCCGGGCTGCGCAGGGACTGTGCATGCCCGGGCTGCTCACGGTCGGGGTCCCCTACGTCGTCGAGGCGTTCGGGCCCCGCCTCGGTGGCAGGGCCATGGGCTACTACGTGGTGGCACTCGTGGTCGGGGGGCTGATCGGGCGGGTGGGGGTGGCGCTCCTCGCGGGTCCGTTCGGATGGCGAGTCGGGCTCGGGGTGTTGGCCGTCCTGCCCGCCCTGGGTGCGGGGACGATGCTGCGCTCGCTCCCCGACGTGACGGCTCTAAGGGGCGCTGGCGTGACACGGGGGGCGCGGATGCGCCAGCTGGCGAGCCGGCGCCTGCTCCAGGCATCTGCCGGTGGTGCGGCGTTGCTGTTCAGCTTCATCGGCCTCTTCTCCTACATCGCCTACCGGTTGGAGGCACCACCGTTCGGGCTCGGAGCGGAGATCGGGAGCCTCATCTTCTTGCTCTGGGTCCTCGGCGCCATCGGGCCGGTGGCGGGCCGGTGGGTGGACCGCTGGGGATGGCGGCGCGTCGCGCTCGCCTGCCTCGCGACGGTGCTCGGCGGCATCGTGCTCTCTCTCCCCGAGACGCTGCCGGCGGTGGCGCTCGGTATGGCGCTCGTCGCCCTCGGGATGTTCGCCGGGGTCACGGCGATGCAGGTCGGCGTGGCCCACGCAGCCACGTTCGACAGGGGGTTGGCCTCCAGCTTCTACTTCAGCTGCTACTACAGCGCCGGCGCGGTCGGCGGCTTCGTGCCCGGCCTCGCGTGGGAGGCGTGGGGCTGGGTCGGTGTGGCCGCGGTGTCGGGGGCGGCGATCCTCGCCGCCGCAGGGGTGCTCGGCCTCGGCCG
>JAJYWE010000096.1:0-5399 GCA_021791675.1 Actinomycetes bacterium
TACGAGCCCTCCTTCGTCGGACCACTGTCGAGGGCCACCGGCGGTGCCGACTTCTCCTGGGTGCTCGGCATGGTCGTCGGCGGTGCCGTCTACGCGGCGCTCTCCTGGCGCTCCGTGCGGGCCGAGGCGGCCGCGTCGTCGGGCTGAGCGAGGCGGCCCTCAGCCCCCGGAAGGCCTGCGCTCTCGTCGGGGCCGGGAAGCGGGACCGTCGCGCCGCGTTGGCGCACTGCTGCCGTCAGCGCTACGGCGCGGTCGGAGCGAGGCGGAGCGGCATCTCCGATCGGAGCTGGTCGAGGGTGACGAAGCCGAGGTCGAGCGCCACGGAGTGGAAACGCTTCAGGTCGAAACCGGCCCCGAGCTGGCGTCTCGCCGCGTCGCGGACCTCGAGCCAGACCCGCTCGCCGACCTTGTACCCGATCGCCTGCGCCGGCCCGCCGAGATAGCGCTCGACCTCGCTCGCGCAGAACTCCGGCGTCCGCCCCGACACGTCCTGGAGGTACGCCTCGGCGAGCGTCGGCGTCCAACGCTCGCCTGCTCCTCGCTCGGCGCTGGGCGGAAGCCGCAGTCCGAGGTGGAGGCCGATGTCCACGATGACCCGCGTCGCGCGGAACGCCTGCCCGAAGAGCATCCCGAGCTCCTCGTCGGGGTTCTCCAGGAAGCCGAGCTCCCGCATCAGCCGCTCGGCGTAGAGCGCCCAGCCCTCGATGTGGGCCGACACCATCCCGAGCAGGCGCTGGAACACGTTGAGTCGATCCCCGAGCGCGAAGGTGTGCCCGATCTGGAGGTGGTGGCCCGGGACGCCCTCGTGGTAGGCGGTCGAGACCTCGGCCCAGCGCGGAAAGCGCGTGCGCCCGAGCGTCGGGTACCAGGTCCGGCCGGGCCGGCTGAGATCGGCCGAGGGCGGCGTGTAGTACATCGCTGCGGCGCCGCCTGGAGGGGCGAGCATCGCCTCGACGCGCCGGATCGACGGCGGGATGTCGAAGTGGCGGCCGTCGAGCCCCTCGATCGCCGCGTCCATGAGCTCCTGGATCCAGGCCACGAGGGCGTCCTCCCCGACGATCGCCCGGGCAGGATCGGTCTCGAGGACCGTGATCGCGTCGCCGAGACTGCCGTCCGGGACGATCCGACGGGCAACCACCCGCATCTCCTCCCGCAGCCTCGCGAGCTCCTCCCAGCCCCACTCGTAGGTCTCGGCGAGGTCGAGCTCGGTCCCGACGAACTCTCGGACGAAGTGCTGGTAGCGCTCGGGGCCGACGCCATCCGCCTCCGGCGCCGAAGGCGCGTAGTCGCGCTCGAGGAAGTTGGCGAGCTCGTCGAGCGCGGCGCTCGCAGCCACGGCAGCATCTGCGAGGCGAGCGGCGAGCCCCTCTGACGGACCGCCGTAGGCGCTCGACAGCCGGGTGAAGTAGCCCGCTGCGGCCGCCGATCCGGGCTCGCTCGTCCCGCCGTCGCCCCGCCCCGCATAGGCGCGGGCCTGGCGCGCCACGACGAGCGCCTGGCGCCGGGCCGCGACGACGCGGCGCGCCAAGCCTTCCCTCAGCGCAGCCCGGATCGACGCGAGGGACGCGGGCACCGCTTCGAGGCGAGCGGCCAGGTCGGCCCAGTCCTCCTCGCTCGAACGAGGGAGCAGGTCGAACAACGAGCGCACGGCCTGGAGCGGGGAGAAGATGGGGCTGAGTGGGCGCAGGTCCTCCCCCGCCTCGTGCAACGCCACCTGCGACTCGAGCCGGTCCTTCATCAACACCGCGGCAACCCGGTCCCGATCCGTTCCGACCGGAGCCGCCCCGAGCTCGGCAAGCGTCCGCCGGCAGAGGGCTGCGAGCGCCTCCTGGCCCTCGGGCGAGTAGTCGGTGAGTCGACCGGGCGGGGCGGGGAGCCCCAGCTGCCTGGCGGAGACCGGGTCGAGCTCGGCCCACTCCCGGAGGTGCGTCGCAGCGATCTCGTCGACCGATCTCATCCGGTGGAGCTCCTCTCATCTGGCGAAGCCCCGTCCGATGGGGCACGGATCCCACCACCGGGCGGCACGGCTCGGGCCGCCACCCCGCCGGCACGCCCGGGTGGACCGTAGCGCCCGACGACGACACCGCGGACGTCTCGATGCCGGAGCGGACCCAGGCTCCGTGAGTCCGTGCTGGCTGGCGCGTTGTCGCCTTCCACCTCGACCCACGAGCCGGCGAGATGTGTGACTCGCTTGACGAGCTGGCGTCCCGGTTCGCGGGGGTCCGCGACGACGACGACCTGGCCGGGACGAAGCCCCCAAGGGGGGCGGAGAAGCAGGCGATCGCCGGGCAGGAGCGTGGGGCTCATGCTCTCGCCCACCACGGTCACCCTCCCCTTCCGCAGCACCCAGACCAGGGTGCAGGCGACGAGCACCGCGATCGCCCACCCCGCGGCGCCAACCGCCGAGCTCGGGAAGCGCCACGGCTCGGGGGAGGAGCGAAGGGGCGGGCGAGAAGGGCGTGGCTCGGGACGAGCGCGCACGCGAACCGCCCCGCGACCAGGTGCCGCCCTCAGGGAAGGTCTGCGACGTCGAGGGGTAAGGTGGCAGGGAGAGCATCGACGAGCAGCTCGCGCGCATCCCGTCGCGAGCCCAGACCGAGGAGGAGTCCAGGCATGCGCTTCGTGACCCGGCTGTTGACGCTGGCGGATCATCTCGTGGCCCCCCAGACGGTCCACGCCCACTGCGATCTCCCCTGCGGCGTGTACGACCCCGCGCAGGCGCGAGTCGAGGCCGAATCCGTCAAGGCGATCATGGAGAAGTACAACGCGTCGGACGACGAGTACTTCAGGTCCCGCGCCATCGTGATCAAGGAGCAGCGGGCCGCCGAGGTCAACCACCACCTCGACATTCTCTGGTACCAGTACTTCACCCCGGCCCACCTGGAGAAGTACCCCGAGCTCCACGAGGTCTTCTGGAAGGCGAAGAAGGCGACCAGCCAGGCCAAGCGCACCAACGACGTGGCGGTTGCCGAAGGGCTCCTGGCGAGCATCGCCGAGATCGACCGGATCTTCTGGGAGACGAAGAAGGCAGCCTGACCGAGGCTGCTCACCCGCCCGAAACGGGGGGCAGCACAGCGACCTCGTCCGTCTCGGACACCGCCTCGGCGGGCGAGGTCGGCTGGCCGTTCCGCCAGACCTTGCTCGCGGCCAGCACCTTGGCGAACGGCTCCCCGTAGCGGCGTTCCGCCTCGGCGAGCACCTCACCGACGGTCGAACCGCCAATCTCGTCACGGCTCCGACCGGCAGCCTCTCGAGCTGCTGCGAACAACACGAGTGCAGCCACGCCGTCGACGCTATCCCTACTCGCCGTCGCTTCGACCAGCCGCGTGGAGACCGAGCGAGCCAGCGCCAGCACGGCCTGCCGAGTCGTGAGCGTGCGCGGGAGCTCGATCGTGAGCACGGGGCTCCCGGCCCTCGCGGGAATCCCCGAGCCGACCTCGCACGTGCTCGAGGATCCGACCAGCGAGGCCGGGCGTGAGCAGGTCGGTACCGTGTCCGCCGCCCGGCACCCACCAGAGCTCCTTCGGCTCGCGCGCCCACGTCATGATCTGCTCGGGGTGCTCCGGCCCGAAGTAGGAGTCAGCAGGGTCGTGGACGAGCAGGATGAAGGCGGGGCTGATCGCATCCACCACGGGGCCCGAGTCGGGGACTTCCGGGCATCCGGCACAGATGCGCGTGCGGAGCAGCGTTCCCAGCACCAACCTGCCCCCCGGCGAGCCCGCCCAGCGGGCAACTCGCCTTGCTCCCGGTCGATCCACGGAGGCGGACCACGCGGGAGAGGAGAGCCCGACCGCGCCGGCGACGCCCCCGAAGAGCCCGGCGTGGAGGAGCGCCGCAGCACCACCGAGACTCCACCCGACGGTGACGACGGGGAGCTCGGGATGGATCACCTTCGCCGCGCGTACCGCCGCATCCACGTCCCTCGGCTCCTCGAGCCCGAGCGTCGAGCAGCCGCCGGAGGCGCCGTGGCCCCGGAGGTCCGGGACCACGACGTGGACGTCGCGGGCCAACAGCTCGGCGAACGCCCGGACACGCGGCGCACGTGACCAGTTCAGCAGGCCGTGGACGAGGACGATCGTGCAGGGAGCGTCCGGCGGCCCGCTCAGCTCGACCGCGGCGAGACGCACACCGTCGTCGGCGTGCAGGGTCATGCGGGAGTCGGGTGGATAGCGCGGAGGGAGGACGTAGGTCCGAGCCCACGACACAACTGCTCTCGCCCCGAGCTGCGCGCCTTGTCGTGCCTTGGCGAGCGCCGCGCTCCCCCGATCGAACACCGGGGCGGTGTGCGAGAGCGGTGTGCGAACGGGGTCATCGGCGAGTCGGACGCTGGATCGATCGCCAGCCGCGTCGGCGCGCTCATCGGGGGTGCGGGCTCGCTGGCCGGCCCGACGATCCGGGTAGGGAGACGTCGGGCTCACCCCGGCCCCGAAGCGGACCGATGGGCCGAGCAGGTGCGGAGGTACGGGTCTGCTGCCAGCTCGGCGGCTGGGATCTCCGCCTGGCAGACGGTACAGGTCCCGTAGTCCTCGGCATCGAGGAGTGCCAGGCTGTCGTCGATCCGGTCGAGCGCAGCCCCGACCTCGTGCAGCTCCCGCTCGATTGCGGTAACGCTCCGGGCCGACTCGGTCCGACCGTCGCTCTCGGGCTCTGCTGCCTCGTGGGGCCGGGCTTGCACGGCCGGCGCGGCGGGGTCTCCGATGTCGGCCCGCGCGGCGGGCTCTCCGATGAGACCCGGGGCAGCCAGCTCAACGGTGGCACCCGCCTCGACCGGCTCTTCGGTGTCAGCCGGCGCGGCGGGGTCTCCGATGAGACCCGGGGCAGCCGGCTTGGCGAGCTCTCCGGAGACGACGAGCTCGGGCGACAGCGCGGGCGTCGGATGTTCTCCGATCCCACGAGCCGCACTGAGGCGCCGCGCTGCGACGAGGCCAGCCTGGCGGGCGGCCGCCCGCTCGGCCTCCTCCTCGGAGATCTCCTCTCGGGCTTCGTGCTCCGTCTCGGCCGCCACCGAGAGGATGGTAGACACGGCACCACCGGGAACGGCACCACCGGGAACGGCACCACCGGGTGAGTGCCCGAGGGACCGGCAGAAGGAGTTGCTGCCAGCGAACAGGGTGGGATGGGTGACGGACGGACGGGCGGATGACGAGCAGCGGGTGGGAGTGACCAGGCGGGGCGGTGCCTCCACGGCGCCAGAGGGCGCGGGCGAGCACGGCGGAGTCCGGACCCCGTCGACGAGCACCCCGTGGATCGAGATCCAGCCGCTCGACCGGCCGCCTGACGCGGTGGTCGAGGTGCCGGGTTCGAAGAGCATGACCAACCGGGCCCTCCTCGCCGCAGCGCTGGCGCCGGGAGCCTCGACCCTGAGTGGTGCCCTGGTCGCCGACGACACGGAAGCGATG
>JAJYWE010000096.1:5499-7944 GCA_021791675.1 Actinomycetes bacterium
GCCTGACGCGGTGGTCGAGGTGCCGGGTTCGAAGAGCATGACCAACCGGGCCCTCCTCGCCGCAGCGCTGGCGCCGGGAGCCTCGACCCTGAGTGGTGCCCTGGTCGCCGACGACACGGAAGCGATGGTGGGCTGTCTCCACACGCTCGGCGTCGAGATCACCCGTGGGCCAGAGGCGACGACGATTCTGGTCCAGGGCGCCGGGTCGCTCCGGGCCGAGCGCCCCCTCGACGCCCGCCAGTCCGGCACCACGGCCCGCTTCCTCCTGCCGGTCGCGGCGCTCGCCGTCGGGAGGGTGGTCCTCGACGGAGATCCCCAACTGCGCTCCCGGCCGATGGCGCCGGGGCTCGACGCGCTCCTCACAGCCGGGGTCCACGTCGAGGAGCTCGGCGAGCCCGGCCACCTGCCGGTGGCGATCACCGGACCCTTCCGACGGAAAGAGACTCGGGTCGACGGCGGCGTCTCCAGCCAGTTCCTCTCGGGGCTGCTCCTCGCCGGAGTCCGGATCGACGGGGGTCTCAGGGTCTCGCTCACCGGGCCGCTCGTGTCCGCGAGCTACGTCGAGGCGAGCGTCGAGATCATCCGGGCGTTCGGGGGAAGCGTCCGAGAGGGACCGGGATGGTGGCACGTCGAGGGTCCCCCTCGGGACGCCCGCCACGGGAAGCGCGAGGACCGAAGGGGGAGCGGGGACCGGGATGCAGACGGGTCGGGAAGGGGGAGCGGGGGCCGAGACGAGGGCGAGTGGCGAGGCGAGAGCGGCGAGCATGCCGGAAACGCTGGCAGCACTCGTTCGTTCCGGATCGAGCCCGATGCCTCCTCGGCGGCGTACCTCCTCGCAGCCGCAGCGCTCACCGGAGGCCGGGTCCGCGTCCCCGGCCTCGACGCCAGCTCCACCCAGGCGGACCTGCGCTTCCTGGACGTCCTCGCGGCCATGGGCGCCGAGGTCCGCTTCCACGCAGACGGGGTCGAGGTGCGTGGCCCCGCCCGGCTCACCGGTGTCGACGTCGACCTCTCCGCCTGCTCGGACGCCGCACCGACCCTCGGGGTGCTCGCCGCCTTCGCGGAGGGCGAGACCCGGGCGCGTGGCATCGGTTTCATCCGGCGCAAGGAGTCCGACCGGATCGCAGCCGTCGTGACCGAGCTCACCCGGCTCGGCGTGGCAGCCGAGGCCGAGGAGGACGGCTTCGTCGTCCGTCCCGGCCCGGCGCGCTCACGACCGGCACCGACCCCGGTGGTCGTCGAGACCTACCGGGACCATCGCATCGCCATGGCCTTCGCCCTGGCCGGCCTCGTCCGCGCGGGCGTCCGCATCGCCGACCCGGCCTGCGTGGCGAAGACGTTCCCCGACTACTTCGCCGCGCTCGACCAGCTCCGGCGCTGACCCTCGTCGAGCCTCCCCGAGCGGCGCGACCCCGGCTCGGTAAGCTCCAGGCCAGCCAGCACGGGGTGACCTCGCCCGAGGAGGCAGATGCCGACGCGACGGACCACGACCTCGACCTTCGGCACGACCCGGCGGGAGGCGCATGACGCCTCGGCCTTCTACGACCGCTTCGCCCCCCCGGTGCTGTCGGACGACGAGGGTGTGTCGACGACGCGGGTGGTGGACCGCCTGTTCTGCGGGGACTCCCGGGACATGGGCGCGCTGCCCGATGCCTCGGTCGCGCTGGTCGTGACCTCACCGCCGTACTTCGCCGGGAAGGAGTACGAGGTCGCGCTCGGCGAGGGGCACGTGCCGGCGACCTATCTCGACTACCTCACGATGCTCACCGACGTCTTCGCCGAGTGTGTGCGCGTGCTCGAACCGGGCGGGCGCATCGCGGTCAACGTGGCGAACCTGGGCCGGCGCCCCTACCGCTCACTCGCCGCCGACGTCGTCGGGATCCTCCAGGACCGACTCGGCCTGCTGCTCCGGGGCGAGGTCGTCTGGGTCAAGGCGCGGGGGGCGACCGGCTCGTGTGCCTGGGGGAGCTTCTGCAGCCCCGCGAACCCGGTGCTCCGGGACCTCACCGAGCGGGTCGTGCTCGCCTCGAAGGGGCGCTTCGATCGCGCTCGATCGCCCGCCCAGCGTGCGGCCGCGGGACTGCCAGCCGAGGCGACGCTCACGAAGGACGAGTTCATGGAGGCGACGACGGACGTCTGGCACCTCCCCGCAGAACAGGCTCGCCGTGTCTCGCATCCCGCGCCCTTCCCGGTCTCCCTGCCGGAGCGCCTGATCCACCTCTTCACCTACCGCGACGACGTCGTCCTCGACCCCTTCTGCGGTTCGGGCTCGACGGCGGTCGCCGCGGTGCGGACCGGCCGGCACTACCTCGGCTTCGACACCGACGCCGCCTATCTCGAGATCGCCGCGGCGCGCATCGAGGCCGCGCTCGAGGAGGCGGCGCTACCCGTCACGCCCCGGGCCTCGGCGGTGACCAGCGCCGAGGGACTGCTCCACTCGGCGGG
>JAJYWE010000027.1:0-2249 GCA_021791675.1 Actinomycetes bacterium
CGCTTCCGAGCGGCCTGGGACGTGCTCGACGTCGCACCGGACGACTTCATCCGGACGACCGAGGAACGCCACGTTGCCACGGTCCAGGCATTCCTCGGGGCGATCCGGGACAACGGCTACATCGAGCTCGGGACCTACGAGGGCTGGTACTGCGTGGCCTGCGAGGCGTACTACGCAGAGGCCGAGATCGCCGAGGGCGCCTGCCCGGTGCACGGACTGCCGCTCGAGCGGATGCAGGAGGAGAACTACTTCTTCCGTCTCTCGGCCTTCGAGGACCGCCTGCTCGAGCACTACGCGGCCCATCCGCGCTTCGTCCGGCCGGAGGCCAAGCGAAACGAGGCGCTCGGCTTCATCCGCTCGGGCCTGCAGGACATCTCGATCACCCGGACGTCGATCGACTGGGGCATCCCGGTGCCCTGGGACTCCCGCCACGTCGTCTACGTCTGGGCGGATGCGCTCGTGAACTACGTGACCGCGGCGGGTTACGGGAGCGACCCAGCCCGGTTCGCGACCTGGTGGCCCGCCTCGCACCACCTCATCGGCAAGGAGATCCTCCGCTTCCACTGCGTGTGGTGGCCGGCGATGTGCATGGCAGCCGGGATCGACCCACCGCAGGAGGTCTTCGTCCACGGGTGGCTGCTGGTCGGCGGGGAGAAGATGTCGAAGACCGGGCTCAACCAGCTCTTCCCCGCAGACCTGGTCGACGACTTCGGCGTCGATGCGGTTCGCTACCACCTGCTCCGAGACGTGACGCTCGGCGCCGACGGCGACTTCTCCTACGAGGGCATGGTGGCCCGCTACAACGCCGACCTCGCGAACAACCTCGGGAACCTGCTCGCGCGGGTGACCACGCTCGTCGAGACCAAGTGCGGAGGCGTCGGACCGGGCCCGAGCGGGGGAGCGGGACGGGTCGCCGAGGCGGCAGTCTCCTCCGTCGAGCACGCCACTGCGGCGTGGCGGGACTTTGCACCGGCGGTGGCACTCGAACAGACCTGGGGCCTCATCCGGGAGGCGAACGCCCAGCTCGAGGCGACGGAACCCTGGAAGATGGCGGCAGGTCCGGAGCTCGACGCGGTCCTCGGCGACGCGCTCGAGGCACTCCGGCTCGTGACCCTGCTGGTCGCCCCGGCGATGCCACGCGCCGCCACGGTCGTCTGGGAGCGGCTCGGTCTCGCCGGTTCGCCGCTCGAGGCCGGTGGGGCCTCCCGGCTCCGCTGGGGGGGCTACCCCGGCGGGCTCTCGGTGACGAAGGGACCGGCCCTCTTCCCGCGCCGCCGGGCGTGACCGAGCGTCGGACCGGCACCGAACCGGGAAAGGCCGGCTGCGTCGAACGGCCGGGCGTGGACCGACGGGCGGCGTCGCCCGTCGCAACGCCGCCGGAGGCGACCTTCCCGTGCGTCGACACCCACTGCCATGCCCATGAGGACCCCGATCCCTCCTCGACCTGGGAGCGAGCCCGCGGAGCCGGTGTCGTCGCGCTCGTCTGCGTGGGGACCGACGTGGATCGCTCGCGCGACGCACTCGAGACCGCGCGCGCGCTCGGGCCCGGGGTCGCCGCCACGGCAGGCCTGCACCCGCACGAGGCGTCCCGCCCGGGTGCCGCAGGGGCCGACGGCCTGGAGCGGCTCCTCGAGGAGGCGCTCGAGGTCGACGACTCGTCCGTCGTCGGCGTCGGGGAGTGCGGGCTCGACTATCACTACGACCTCTCGCCCCGCGCAGCGCAGCGCACGGCCTTCGCTGCGCAGGTCGCCCTTGCCGCGCGCTTCGACCGGACGCTCGTGATCCATACGCGCGAGGCCTGGGACGACACCTTCGACGTGCTGCGCGGCGAGCGTGCACCCGAACGCGTGATCTTCCACTGCTTCACGGGCGGGCCGGAGGAGCTTCGCCGCTGCCTCGACCTCGGGGCGTGGGTCTCGTTCTCGGGCATCCTCACCTTCCCGAGCGCCGGGGAGGTGCGCGAAGCTGCCCGCGCCTGCCCGGAGGCGGCACTCCTCACCGAGACCGACTCGCCCTACCTCGCGCCCGTTCCGTATCGCGGGAGGCGGAACGAGCCGGCGCTCGTAGGCCTCGTCGCTTCGTCGCTCGCAGCCGTACGCGAGGAGGACCCCGGCGTGCTCGCCGGGGTCCTCCTCGACAATGCGGTCCGCGCCTTCGGTGGCCGGCTGGTGCCGCTCGAGGCGACCGGGCCGCCACCGGCGTCAGGTAGCGCGCCTGCGTAGGGCGTCCGGGCCGCCACCGGCGTCAGG
>JAJYWE010000027.1:2349-17664 GCA_021791675.1 Actinomycetes bacterium
CCGGGCCGCCACCGGCGTCAGGTAGCGCGCCTGCGTAGGGCGTCCGGGCCGCCACCGGCGTCAGGCAGCGAGCCTGCGTAGGGCGTCCGGTCAGCCGGCCTGGAGGGCGGGCTCACGCACCTCGACGCTCTTCGCGTCGAGCGACGCCGGACCGGTCTCACCCGAGGTCACCGACAGCTTGCGGGCCTTTGCCTGCTCCGCCACGGGGATGACCAGCCGCAGGACACCGTCGGTGTAGTCGGCGCGGATGTGCTCGGTGTCCAGGCTCTCCCCGAGGAAGAGCCGCCGGGTCACCGTCCCCTGGGGCCGTTCGGCGATCACGACCTCGTCCTCGGCTCCGGGCGTCCAGCCGCGCTCGGCCTTGATGGTGAGGACGTTCCGCTCCACCGTCAGGTCGAGCGAGCTCCGGTCCACGCCGGGCAGGTCCACGTCGACGTGCAACTCCTCCCCATGACGGTACGCGTCCATCGGGGCGGCCGACTGCAGGGTGTGGGTCGTCAGCGTCTCGGAGAGCCGGTCGAGCTCCCGGAACGGGTCAAAGCGCAGCAGCATCGACATCCTCCTTGTTCCTCCTGGTCTCTTCAGGCCAGCGCCTATCGCTCAGCACTATTGACAGTATAACGCTCAGATTTATTCCGTCAACCGTGTGGCGGGTGGGGGAGCGGATGACGGAGGGCGTGCCCGAGGCACGCCGGGGAGGCGGATCCGGCGGTCGGCGCGCTCGGGGCGGCTCGGCGTTGCCGACGACCTACCGTGCAGCAGCGGTGCTCTCCTCCGTTCCTCGACTGCTGCCATGACCCTCACTCGAGCAGAGGTTCGAGAGCGCCTCGACGCCGCGGGACTGACCCCCCGCCGTGCACTCGGTCAGAACTTCCTCGTCGACCCGAACCTGGCGCGTCGGATCGCCCGGGAGTGCGAAGTCGGGACCGGTGATCCCGTGGTCGAGGTCGGAGCGGGTCTCGGGTCGCTCACGCTGGCGCTCGCCGAGACCGGCGCGCGCATCCGAGCGATCGAAGTGGACGCCCGGCTCGCCGAGGTGCTCGTGCGGGCGGTTTCCCCTCTCGGTGTCGAGGTCGTGCTCGCCGACGCGCTGCGCGTCGACTGGGCAGTGGCGACGCCGGGCGAGGGGCCGTGGGTACTTGCCGGCAACCTCCCCTACAACGTCGCGACGCCGCTCATCCTCTCCGTCCTCGAGCAGGCCCCTGCGGTCGATCGGCTCGTGGTCATGGTGCAGGCGGAGGTTGGTGAGCGTCTGCTCGCCGGACCTGCTAGCGGAGCAGCGTACGGCGCGGTGTCGGTGCGCGTCGCCTACTGGGCCACGGGCGAGATCATCACCCGCGTGCCGCCAGCGGTGTTCCTGCCTCGGCCCCGGGTCGGCTCGGCCCTGGTCCGTCTCCGGCGTCGCCCGGCGCTGCCGATCGGGCCCGACGTTCCCTACGCCACGCTCTGTGCGGTCGTCCGAGCCGGTTTTGCGCACCGGCGCAAGATGCTTCGCAGTGCGCTCGCTGGACTCGTGGATCCCACCGGGCTCGAGGCGTGTGGGGTGCGGCCGGAGGCTCGAGCGGAGGAGCTGGACCTGGACGCGTGGGGCAGGATCGCCGGTTGGGTGTCTGCTCAGAGTGGCGAGGGTGCCGCCTGATGGTCGGACGGGCTGCTCGCCGAGCGCCCGGCTCGACCCCTGCCGAGGGTCGCGCCGAGGCTGACGTCGACGCCGAGCTCGGTTCGAACGGTCCGGACGGCTGGCGGGTGCTCCTCGCACCAGCGAAGCTGACCCGCTCGCTCCGCGTCGTCGGACGACGACGCGACGGGTACCACCTGCTGGAGGCGGAGATGGTGAGCATCAGCCTCGCCGACCGGCTCCTCCTCCGGCCGGGGCACGGGCTCGTGGTTCGTCCCGCGGACGCCGGGGTGCCCGCAGACGCAACCAACCTGGTCGCCCGGGCGCTGGCCGCCGTCGGGAGGGAGGCGGAGGTCGTCGTGCAGAAGCGGATCCCTGCCGGGGCGGGCCTCGGGGGGGGTTCTGCCGACGCAGCGGCCGTGCTGCGCTGGGCGGGCCTCGGCGGGCGCGCAGTTCACGAGCCCGCACTGGCTCTCGCCGCACGGCTGGGTGCCGACGTCCCATTCTGCCTCGTCGGGGGGCGGGCGCTCGTCGGCGGGGTGGGAGAGATCGTCGAGCCATTGCCCTTCGAGGACCGACTGTTCCTTGTCCTCTGCCCGCCGCTCGCGGTCTCGACACCTGCGGTGTACGCCGCCTGGGACGACCTCGGCGGCCCGAGCGGGCGGAACGGGAACGACCTGGAGGACGCCGCAGTTGCGGTCTGTCCGGCGCTCGAGACGTGGCGGGCGCTGCTGGCCGAGCGCAGCGGTCTCGCCCCGAAACTGGCGGGCAGCGGCTCGAGCTGGTTCGTGGAGCTCGGGCGAGCGCCGCGGGGCGGCGAGCCGGCGGGACCGGGGGTGCCACCGGGGTCGGAGTGCACGACGGGTACGGCGGCACCCGCGCACTGGTCCGGGACCGGAGTGGGCGTCGGCGACGCAGCACCAGTCGACGCTGCGCCTCCGGAGGAGATCGAGGGCCCCGGGGGAGTCGGTCGTCTGTTCGCCGTCCGGACCGTTCCCGCCTCCGCGGGTTGGTGAGCGCAGTCGGATGGGTCTGGTGCCTCCCTATGCAGAGAGACGGCGGCGGAGCCTCACCCTTGCACCGCTGAGGAGTGGCTCCGCCTGTGGCGTCCCCACCTCCCGGCGCGTCACTTCCCGGCGCGTCGCTGCCAGCGCGTGGCCTTCAGCATCTTCTTGTGCTTCTTCTTGCGCATGCGCTTCCGGCGCTTCTTGATGAGGGATCCCACGAGGCTCACACCCTAGCGAGCCCACCTGCGTCGCTCCGCCTGAGCGGGCAGCCGTCGCGGCCGGTCGGTGCCGACATCGGGCGTCGTGCACGAATGGCGTGCGCGCTGCCTGACTGGAGCCGGGGCCACGCGAAGTCCTCCTTGGTAGGGTCGACCCCGCACTCGGGGGTCGTCCAAGCGGCAGGACAGCAGACTTTGGATCTGCGAATCGAGGTTCGAGTCCTCGCCCCCGAGCGAGCCGGTCCCCGCCCCGGAGCGGGCCCAGCGTTCGGGGACGCCGGATGGGCGCGCCCCGACCCTGGCGCCCCAGCGGGTCTGTCCTCCGCCCGCCCGGTTTCCGTATCCGCAGGCTCCCCGCAAGGATGGGGACATGCAACGGACAGTGCGAAGGCCGGGCCGGTGGTCGGCGTGACCGAGCTCGGAGACGGAGCTGGAGGGGAGACCCGAGCCAAGGATCTCGCAGGCCCGAGTGAGCGCGGCGGGCTGGCCTACGACGCGATCCTGGTGCTGTCCTTCGGGGGCCCCGAGGGGCCCGACGACGTGATGCCCTTCCTCGAGCGCGTGACGGGCGGGCGGGGCGTGCCGCGGGAGCGTCTCGAGGAGGTGGCACAGCACTACCTGCACTTCGGTGGCGTCAGCCCGATCAACGCCCAGACCGCGACCTTTCTCGATGCCCTCCGCCGTGCACTCGAGGCGCGGGGTATCGGCGTCCCGGTCTACTGGGGAAACCGGAACTGGCACCCCCTGCTCGAGGACACGGTGGCGGCCATGGAACGCGACGGCGTCGGTCGCGCGATCGCCTATGCCACGTCGACCTTCAGCTCCTACCCCGGGTGCCGGCAGTACCTCGAGGACCTGGAGCGAGCTCGGCTCGTCGTGGGCCCGTCGGCCCCGATCGTCGACAAGCTCGTGCCGTGCTGGGACCAACGCGGGTTCCTCGAAGCCGTCCGCGACCGCGCGCTCGAGGGGCTCGACGCACTCCCCGCCGACGCGCGAGACAGGGTCGAGCTCGTCTTCACGGCGCACTCCATCCCGCTCTCGATGGCCAGCACCTCGGACTACGAGGCGGAGCTGGCCGAGGCCAGTGCGTGGGTGGCCGCCGCCGTGGACGAGGCGAGGCGGGCGAGGGGTCTCGCGGGCGAGCTCGAGTGGTCTCGAGCCTGGCAGAGCCGCTCGGGGCCGCCGGCGCAACCCTGGCTCGAGCCGGACATCTGCGACCACCTCCGCGAAGTGGCGAAGCGGGCGACCGGCGTCGTGGTGGTACCGATCGGTTTCGTCTCGGACCACATGGAAGTCGCCTACGACCTCGACCTCGAGGCGGCCGCCGTGGCGGAGTCGATCGGCCTGCCCATGGTGCGCGCCGGAACGGTTGGCGTCGCGAGCGCGTTCCTCGACGCGGTGGCCGACCTCCTCGCGGCCAAGGTGGAGGGTCGACCGGTGCCCGCTGGGATCGCGAAGGGGGGCGCTCGCCCGGACCCCTGCTCGCCCGGGTGCTGCCCCCGTCCCCCGCGGCCGGCTCCGACTCGGCCATGATGGAAGCGATGTCCCGTCCACTCTCCGCAATCGTGCTCGCCGCCGGCGCAGGGACTCGGATGCGGTCGACGCTTCCGAAGCCACTCCACCGGTTGTGCGGCCGCCCGATGGTGCTGCACGTGCTCGACGCGCTCGCCGAGCTCGCGGTCGGCGAGGTCGTCGTGGTCGTCGGTCGATCTGCCGACCGCGTGGCCGAGACCGTGACCGACGGCGTGCCGGACGGCATGAAGGTCCGCTTCGTCGAGCAGGGTGTCCCCCGGGGGACGGGCGACGCGGTCGCAGTGGGACTGACGGGACTCGAGGACGACTTCGACGGTGGGGACGTGGTCGTCCTCCCGGGTGACACGCCGCTGCTACGGCCGTCGACCCTCGCAGGCCTGGTTGCACACCACCGCGAGCGTGACGCTGCCGCAACGCTGCTCGTGGCGGAGGTCGTCGATCCGACGGGCTACGGCCGAGTCCTCCGGGGCAAGGACGGGGCGATCCGCGAGGTGGTCGAGGAGGGTGACGCCACCCCCGAGCAGCGAGGAATCCGTGAGGTCAACACGTCCGTCTACTGCTTCACGAGGAGTGTGCTGGCACCGAGCCTCCGGCGTCTCGACCCGCTGAACGCGCAGCGCGAGTACTACTTGACCGACACCGTCGCCGTCCTCGCATCGGCCGGCTACCGCGTCGAGGGATTCGTCTCGACCGACCCGGTGGAGCCGATGGGGGTCAACGATCGTGCTCAGCTCGCCGTGGCGGAGGCGGAGCTGCGGGCGCGCCTCGCGGCGCGGTGGATGCGTGCGGGCGTCACGATCGTCGACCCGGCGTCGACCTACCTGGACGTCTCGGTCGAGCTCGAGAACGACGTGACCCTCTTCCCGTCGGTGGTCCTCGCTGGCCGAACCCGTGTCGAGCGGGGTGCGCGCATCGGCCCCGGCTCTCGCCTGGTGGACACGTCGGTCGGCGCGGGGGCGACCGTTCAGTCGACCGACGCAAACGGCGCGGTGATCGGCCTGGGCGCTGTGGTCGGGCCGTTCGCGGTGCTCGGCCCGGGGGCCGCCGTCGAGCCGGGCAGTGTGACGGGTCCCTTCTTCGTGGCGCCCGAGGGGGTCGACCAGGTCGGGCGCGGGTCCGGCTCTCGCAACGGAGGCCCGCGCGAGGGAGCAGTGCACCGGACGCCCGAGCCACCTGAGGCCTAGGCCCAAGCCTGCGCGTTCGCGGCCGGCCCCGGGCGCTGCCCGGAGCGAGAGGGGACTGCCCTTGGTGGGCAGATCGAGGGCTACGCTCGGTCACTCGGGCGGGGCGCCTGGTGGAGCTGGTCCACGTCGGCGTGCCTCGGGCCCGAGCGGTGCGCCGGCGGCCGACGAGCGTGGGGTGACGAACGTGGAACTGGTGGCAAGGAAGCGGCTCGAGCTGTTCAGCGGCCGGGCTCACCCGACCCTCGCCGCAGAGGTCGCCCGCCACCTCGGCGTGTCGCTCGGCGAGGTGTCGCTGCGCGAGTTCGCAGACGGCGAGTGCAAGTGCCGCTTCGCCGGGTCGCTCAGGGGGAAGGACGTCTTCATCCTCCAGCCCCACGCCCGCCCGGTGAACGACTCGCTGATGGAGCAGCTCATCATGATCGACGCGGCCAAGCGCGCCTCCGCCAGCAGGATCACCGCGGTCTGTCCCTACTACGGCTACTCCCGCCAGGACCGAAAGGCGACTGGTCGCGAGCCGATCACCGCGAAGCTCGTCGCCGACATGCTCGCCACCGCCGGTGCCGAGCGAATCGTCTCGATCGACCTGCACTCCGGCCAGATCCAGGGCTTCTTCGACGGCCCGGTCGATCACCTCACGGCGATGCCTGTCCTGGAGGCCTACCTCGAGACGCATGCACCGCCAGGGACCGTGATCGTCGCACCCGACGCCGGCCGGGTGCGAGTCGCGGAGCGCTACAGCCAGCACCTTGGTGCCGATCTCGCCTTCGTCCACAAGCGCCGCCCGAAGGGGAGCGTCAACGTCGTCGAGGCATTGGACGTCGTCGGCGAGGTCGAGGGTCGCTGCTGCGTGATCGTGGACGACATGATCGACACCGCGGGGACCGTCGTCGCTGCGAGCGAGCTCCTACTCGAGCGAGGTGCCACCGAGGTCTGGGCGATGGCCACCCACGGGGTGCTCTCCGATCCGGCCACGGACCGGCTCAAGGCGTCGCGGATCTCGCGTGTCGTGGTCACCGACACACTCCCCGTGTCCGAGTCGCGGGGACCCGAGATCCTGGAGGTCCTGTCGGTAGCGGGGATCCTCGCCCGGGCCATCGACGCCGTCTTCGAGGGCACCTCGGTGTCGGAGATCTTCAACGGTGAGAACCTGACCTAAGAGGCGCGCCCGGGGTGACGCGCCGGTCGCCCGGCGGCCGCTCGCATTCCGGTCGACCTCGCGCGGGTAAGCTTCCCGCCTCGGCCGCCGGGGCGAAGCGGGGCAGTTCGCCCGTAGAGACCACCCGAGCCGGCGCAACGAGAGGAGAGAGGCGATGGCGGAGATCACGCTGACTGCGAGCGCGCGGCGACGGGTTGGCTCGAGCGTTGCCCGGCGGCTGCGGGTCGCGGGGAAGGTCCCCGGCGTCCTCTACGGGCACGGTATCGACCCGGTTGCGTTGAGTGTCGACGCGCGTGAGCTCCGTCACGTCCTCTCCTCGAAGGCCGGCGCGAACGTTCTGGTCTCCCTGGACCTCGACGGCCAGAGCTACCTCGCGATCCCCAAGGCGGTCCAGCGCAACGCGCTGCGCCAGGAGATCGACCATGTGGACTTCCAGATCGTCCGGCGGGACGAGCGCATGTCGGTAGAGGTACCGCTGGTCCTCACGGGCGAGGCCGAAGCGGTGCGCCTGGCGGGTGGCGCCGTCGAGCAGTCGATCTTCGCGATCCACGTGATGGCCGCAGTGGACGCCATCCCCTCGTCGATCCCCGTCGACGTGAGCGGCCTCGCGGTCGGGGGCTCCATCCGAGTCGGCGATCTCCCGCTCCCCCCGGGCGTCGAGCCGGAGGGGGATGCGGAGTTGACGATCCTCGTCGCACACGGCCCAGCGGCGGAAGAGGAGGCGGCCGAGACGGGGGACGCCCCAGCCGACGGCTCGGGCGAGGGCTAGCCGCTGCCGCGTCCTCGCACCGGGAGCTCGGCGGACCTGCTCGCCGTCGGGCTCGGAAACCCCGGTTCGGAGTACGAGCAGACCCGCCACAACCTTGGTGCGGCGACCGTCGACCTCCTCGCCCGTCGGCACGGCGCCCCGCTCCGACGGGCGCGAGCGCTGAGCGCGCTCGCGAGCGAGGCGACCGTCGACGGCCACTCCCTCGCCCTTGCCTTTCCGCAGACGTTCATGAACGACTCGGGTCGGGCGGTCCGGGCGCTCATCCGGCGCTACGGCATCCTCGAGCTTGCCCGGTTGGTCGTCGTCCACGACGAGCTCGACCTGCCCGTTGGCACGGTGCGGGTGAAGCTCGGCGGTGGGACCGCCGGCCACAACGGGCTCCGGTCCATCGAGGCGCACGTCGGAGGGGCCGGTTTCGCACGCGTGCGCATCGGGATCGGTCACCCACCGGGCCGTGGCGACGGCGCACGCTACGTCCTGAGCGCGCCGCGTGGCACGGAGCGCGAGGCCCTCGCTGTCTCGGTCGAGGAGGCGGCAGACGCCGTCGAGCTGGTCCTCCGGCACGGGGTCGACGCGGCGATGAACGCCGTCAACGGCCGCTGACCGGCTCGGTCCTGCGTTGCCCCTCTCGTGGACACCTTGGGCGGCCCGAGTAGCCGGGCTCCGGAGCGGTCCCGACCCCCGCTCGTGCGCTGCCGCGCTGCACCCATTCGATAGGGTGCAGCGGTGCGGATCCTCGCAGACTGTGACACCGGGATCGACGACGCACTCGCGCTCGCCTACCTCGCGAGCCGTGCGGGGGCGGAGCTGGTCGGAGTCGGGAGCGTGCACGGGAACGTCGCTGCGGAGCAGGCAGCGGACAACTCCCTCGAGGTCCTCGAACGCTGTGGGCTCGGGACCGTGCCCGTCGCCGTCGGCGCCCGGCGCCCGCTCGTCGGGGATGCGCGCTTCGCCGAGGAGTGGCACGGTCGCGACGGTCTCGGAGACGTGGCGCGCCCCGGGCCCCGGGGCCTCCCGACCGAGGAGCCGGCAGCGGTCCAGCTCGTTCGCCGGGCGCGAGAGGCTGCCTTCCAGGGAGAGCCGCTCACGCTGCTCGCAACCGGGCCCTGCACGAACCTGGCGCTTGCGCTGCTGCTCGAGCCCGAGCTCACCAGCTGGGTCGATCGGGTGGTGGTCATGGGTGGCGCGCTACGCGTGCCGGGCAACGTCGGCCTGCTGTCCGAGGCGAACATCGCCGCGGATCCCGAGGCGGCGGCGATCGTGGTGAGCGCACCCTGGCGGGTGGTGCTCGTCAGCCTCGACGTGACCATGCAGGCGATCCTGGAGCACGAAGCCGTCGAGCGGCTCGCTCGCGCCGGTGGACTTCCCGCCTGGTGCGCAGCAGTTACGCAGCTCTACCTGGACCGCTACCAGGCCGTGCTCGGCCGCCGGGCCTGCCCACTTCACGACCCGCTGGCCGCAGCCGTCGCATGCGCGCCGGAGATCGTCCGTCTGGAGACGCTGCCGGTGGTGGTCGAGCTCCGCGGCGAGTGGACTCGGGGCGCGACCGTCGCCGATCATCGACGGGGAGCAGATCCGGCCACTGGCGGGCATGTCCGAGCGGGGCCGAACGAGGCCACCGAGCCCCTTGCGTCCGGATCGGAGCTCTCCCCCGTGGGGGTCGTGGAGGCGGCCGTCGACGTCGACGGCCCCGCCTTCGTCGAGCACTTCGTCTCGCTCCTTCTCGAACCCGAAGCGGGCTCAGCGAGGTTGGCGGGGGAAGCGGGCGGCGAGCGGCGCTAGCCCCCGGCCTCCGGCCCCCGGCCCCCGGCCCCCGACCGGGGTAGCCCCGCGGTCTCCGATGCGCCGTCACGACCTCCACCTATCGTGGTCTCGTGCCCCTCGAAGGACTGCCTCAGCTGCTGCGCGAGGAACCTGCGTTCCTGGAGTTCGTCTCCCGGGGACGGGGCAGCCTCGCGGTCGCCGAGACAGCCAGAGCCTTCCTCCTCGCCGGGATGGTCTTGCGGTCGGAGCGGTCGCCGATCCTCGTCGTCACGCCGACCGGGCAGGAGGCCGACCGGCTCGCGCACGACCTTCGCGCGTTCCTCGGTGCCCGAGCCGTGTGTCTCTTCCCCGCGTGGGAGACCCTGCCCTTCGAGCGGGTGAGCCCGACGGTGGAGACCATGGGTCGCCGGCTCGAGGTGCTCTGGCGCCTCGGCCCGGGGTCGGACTCCCAGGCGGGGAAGGGTCTCGCCCCGACGAGCCTCTCCCCGCGGGCGCCCACTCCTCCTGCGGTGGTGGTCGCACCGGTGCGAGCCCTGTTGCAGTCCCTCCCCCCGGACGTGCGCGCAGCGGCGCCGGTAATCCTGCGACCCGGTCAGGAGGTCGACCTCGAGGAGCTGCTCGAGCGGCTCGTCGCGATGGGCTATCGACGGGAGTACCAGGTGGAGCATCGCGGCGAGGTGGCCGTGCGCGGGTCGATCCTGGACGTGTTCCCCTCGACGGGTGCCACCGCCGTGCGCATCGACCTCTTCGGCGACGAGGTGGACCGGCTCGGTGCCTTCGACGTCGTGGACCAGCGGTCGACCGAGCTGCTCGACGAGGCGACGATCTTCCCCTGCAGGGAGGTGACGACGACCCCAGGGGTGCGCAGCCGGGCGCAGGAGCTCCTGACCGTCGCACCGTGGGGGAAGGCCAACTGGGAGCGGCTCGCCGAGGGCCAGCTCTTCGACGGCATGGAGGCCTGGCTCCCGTGGCTCGTTCGCGAGCCGATCCTCCTGCCCGATCTGCTCGGGCGTTCGAGCGGAATCGTGCTCGTCGAGCCGCGACGGCTCCGAGATCGAGCGACCGACCTGGCGGACGAGGAAGCATCGCTTGCCGAGGCGCTCGCGCCGACGTGGGGCGTTGCCGAGGCCGAGGAGCTCCCCCGCCTGCACGCTCCCTTCGAGCGCCTGCTCGCCGAGAGCACGGGCGCGCTCTGGTCGCTGGTGTCGGTCGCCGAGGGCGACGACACCCCGACCGTGCGGGCGAGTGGGTTCACGACGACGCCCGGGGCGCACGCCGAGCTGGCGCGGCATCTCGCCGGGCTCGCCCGCGAGGGCTATCGGGTCGTGCTCTGCGCCGAGGGTGAGGCGAGCGCCCGTCGCATGCTGAGCGTGCTCGGGGCTGAGGGCGTCGCCGCAGTCCAGCTGGCCCCGGGGCCGACCGAGACTGCTCCGCCGCCGGGGGTTCATGTCACCGTCCAGCCGCTCGAGCGGGGCTTCGTCGTGCCCGGCGCCCGGGTCGCCGTCGTTGCGGAGTCGGACCTCACGGGCCGGCGCCGGCCACACCGGCGCGCGCGACCCCGGGCGCGGGCCGTCGAGGGCTTCTTCGACTCGCTCACCGCCGGGGACTACGTCGTGCACCACGTGCACGGTGTCGGCAAGTTCGGGGGAATGGTGCGGCGGAGTGTGGGAGGAGGTGACCGGGACTACCTCCTGCTCGAGTACCGAGATGGCGACAAGCTCTACGTCCCCTCCGACCAGATCGACCTCATCACCCCCTACACGGGTGGCGAGACGCCCGCCCTCCACCGCCTCGGCGGCTCGGACTTCGCTCGAGCCAAGGCACGGGTGCGCTCTTCGGTGGGGCAGGTCGCGGAGGAGCTGGTTGCGCTCTACAGACGCCGGCGCGAGGCGGCCGGTCACGCCTTCGCCCCGGACACGCCCTGGCAGGCCGAGCTCGAGGAGTCCTTCCCCTACACCGAGACTCCGGACCAGGCGAAGGCGATCGCCCGGGTCAAGGAGGACATGGAGCAGCCGGTCCCGATGGACCGGCTGGTCTGCGGGGACGTCGGTTTCGGCAAGACCGAGGTGGCGCTCCGGGCCGTGTTCAAGGCGGTCCAGGACGGCTACCAGGCCGCCGTCCTCGTCCCCACGACGCTGCTCGCGCAGCAGCACTTCCAGACCTTCACGGACCGTTTCGCGCCCTACCCGGTGCGGGTGGAGGTGCTCTCGCGCTTCCTCACCCCGGCCCAGTCCCGCCAGGTGCTCTCGGATCTCGCCGAGGGCAGGGTCGACGTGGTCGTCGGGACCCATCGCCTGCTCTCCGGGGACGTGCGCTTCGCCAAGCTCGGGCTGCTCGTCGTGGACGAGGAGCAGCGCTTCGGGGTCAGCCACAAGGAGGCGATCAAGGCGCTCTCGGTCGGCGTCGACGTGCTCACGCTCACGGCGACCCCGATCCCTCGCACGCTCGAGCTGTCGCTGACCGGGATCCGCGATCTCACCCTGCTCGAGACACCTCCGGAGGATCGCCAGCCGATCCTCACCTACGTCGGGGAGCACGACGAGCGCGCCGTTGCCGAGGCGATCCGCCGCGAGCTGCTCCGAGAGGGGCAGGTCTTCTACGTGCACAACCGGGTCGCCGACATCGAGCGGGTCGCGACCCGCCTCGCCGAGCTGGTGCCCGATGCCCGCGTCGCCGTCGCCCACGGGCAGATGGACGAGGGCAGCTTGGAGCAGGTGGTCCTGGACTTCTGGGACGGCGCCTACGACGTGCTCGTCTGCACCACCATCATCGAGTCGGGGATCGACATGCCGACGGTGAACACCCTCGTCGTCGACCGGGCTGACGCGCTCGGCCTCGGCCAGCTGCACCAGCTGCGCGGCCGGGTCGGTCGCTCGGGCATCCGCGCGTACGCCTACCTCTTCTACCCCCCGGACCGCTCGCTCTCCGAGGAGGCCTACGAGCGTCTCCGCACGATCGGCGAGCACACCGAGCTCGGGAGCGGATTCAAGATCGCCATGCGCGACCTCGAGATTCGCGGAGCGGGCAACCTCCTCGGGGCCGACCAGTCGGGCCACATCGCCGCGGTTGGCTACGACCTCTACGTCCGACTCGTCGCCGAGGCGGTCGCCGAGGCGAAGGGGGAGCCGATTCGCGAGCCCGCCGAGGTCAAGCTGGATCTTCCCGTCGGGGCCCACCTCCCGACCGACTACGTCTCACGGGAGGACCTGCGGCTCGAGGCCTACCGACGCCTGGCCGGCGTGACGAGCGACGAGGAGGTCGACGACATCGCGGCCGAGTGGCGGGATCGTTACGGACCCCTGCCTCCTCCGGCGGAGGCCCTCCTCGGCGTCGCGCGCCTGCGTGCTGCGTGCGTGTCCCGTGGCGTGCGGGAGATCACCGTCGTCCGGGGGCGGGGTGCGGGTCCACTCGCGACGACGACGGCTCGGATCTGGCCCCTCGATCTCCCGATGAGCGCCACCGTGCGGCTCCGCCGGCTCTATCGCGACGCGGTCTACAAGGCCGACCCCCGGGTGGAGGGCACGTACCAGCTCGTCCTCCCCCTGCCGGCGCGGGCGGACCCGGCCGAGGCGGTACGTGCGGCCCTCACCGCACTGCTGCCGGACGCGCCGTCCCGGCCGGAAGGTGGCGTGCAGCCCGGTGGAGAGCTCGTAGCGGAGGAGCCGGCTGCCCAGGGCCCTGCCGCGGCAGGGCGCGCCCCCCGCAGCGCCCGGATCGCCCGGTAGGATCTGGTCATCGTGCGCCGCCTCGTCGTCTCCCTGGTGGCCGTCGCAGGGCTCGGCCTCGTCGCCACAGCCTGCACGGCCACGCCCTACGCCGCCGTCGTGAACGGGGCGGTGATCAGCCAGTCGAGCTTGAACAGCCAACTGGATGCGATCGCCTCCAACCACTCCTACCTCGCTTCGCTCGAGCAGTCGGGGCCGGTGCTCGGGTCGGGGAAGGGGACCTTCGCGACCAGCTTCGTCGCGCAGGTCCTCCAGGAGCAGATCGAGCTGGTGCTCGTCCACCAAGAGGTCGGCGCCCGGAAGGTCGCGATCACGCCGTCCGACGTGGCGGCGGCAAAGGCCCAGGCGTCCCAGTCGTTCGGGTCGTCGTTCTCCTCGTTCCCTGCCTCCTACCGAGCGCAGCTCACGAACGAGTTCGCCGAGGTGGCGGCCCTCGAGGCCAGCATCGGGCACGTGAGCACGGCCACCCCTGCGCTCCGCGCGTACTACGAGAGCCACCTCGCCGAGTTCACGAGCGTGTGTTCGTCTCGCATCCTGGTCCCGACCCAGGCCAAGGCGAAGCTGGTCGCGACCATCGTGCAATCGGGGCGCGAGCCCTTCGCCGCCGCGGCGAAGCAGTTCTCGACCGACTCGCAGACGGCGGGGCAGGGCGGGCAGCTCGGCTGCGCGCCGATCGCCACCTACGCGAGCTCCCTCGGACCCACGGTCGCCACGGTCGTCTCGGGGCTGCGCCCGGGGCAGGTGAGCGCCCCGTTCGACACCTCCGGCGGGTGGGCCCTCTACCGCGTGGACTCGGTTTCGACACCACCCTTCTCCTCCGTCGTCACGGAGGTGAGGGCGGCACTGCTCTCCCAGACGAGCACCTCGTTCACCACCTTCCTCACCAAGGTGGCGATCCACGCCCACATCACCGTGAACCCCGCCTACGGGCGCATCGAGGTCTCCCACGGGCAGCTCAGCCTCGTCCCGCCGGCCAAGCCGCCGGCCAAGGCTGCACCGGCGTCCGGCTCAGCCGGCGCCTGAGAAGGCTCGCCCGTCGTGGCCCGCCCCGTCGTGCGGGTCGTTGGTCTCGGACCCGCGGGGCCCGAGCTCACACCCCCGGCCGCGAGGGAGGCCCTCGAGGAAGACGTGCCGCGCTGGCTGCGGACCCGTCGTCACCCCGCGGCCGAGGCGTGGCCCGACCTCCCGAGCTTCGACGCACGCTACGAGCAGGCGGCGGACTTCGCGTCGCTCTACGAGGGCATCGCAGCCGAGCTGGCGCGAGCGGCGGCCGAGCACGGCGGCGCAGTCCTCGCCGTGCCGGGCTCGCCCTCGGTCGGGGAGTCGGTCGTCGAGCTGCTCCGTCGTCGGGACGACGTCGCGCTCGAGCTCGTCGCCGCCCCGTCCTTCGCCGACCTGGCCTGGGCGAGGCTGGGTGTGGACCCACTCGCCGTCGGGGCGACGTTGGTCGACGGGCAGCGCTTCGTCCGCGCCACAGCGGGTGCCCCCGGTCCGTTCCTCGTCGGGCAGTGCTGGTCCGTCGAGGTCCTCTCCGACGTGAAGCTGGCCTTCGAGGAGCCGCCCCCCGTGGAGCCGGTGCTGCTCCACCATCTCGGCCTCGCTGACGAGGTCGTGGTGGCCGTGCCCTGGAGCGAGCTCGACCGCACGCTCGTCCCGGACCACCTGACGGCGGTCTGGGTTCCCCGGCTCGGCGAAGGGCCGGCAGCCGCGTTGGTCGCACTGGACGACCTTGCGCGGACGCTCCGGGCGCGTTGCCCGTGGGACGCGGAGCAGACACACGACTCCCTTGCCGGGTACCTGCGCGAGGAGTCCTACGAGGTCCTCGACGCGATCGCGGGCCTCGACGGCGGCGCGGCGAGCTACGAGGCGCTGGAGGAGGAGCTCGGTGACCTCCTCTACCAGGTGTGTGCCCACGCCGTGCTGGCGGCGGAACAGGGCGCCTTCGACCTCGAGGGTGTCGCTCGGCACGTCCACGACAAGCTGGTCGCACGCCACCCCCACGTGTTCGCGGCGGCGTCCTCTCCGACAGCGCCCCCTCGGACTGCCGCCACCGCCGGGGCCGTCCTGGCGAGCTGGGAGGCCGCAAAGCGCGCCGAGAAGGGGCGGCCCAGCCTGGTCGACGACATCCCCGCTGGGCTCCCTGCGCTCGCACGGGCCCAGACCCTCGAACGCCGGCTGCTCGGTGCTGGGCCACCGGCGATGCTCCCAGAGGGGACGATGCTCCCACCGGGCGAGAGCGAGGTCGACGGGGGGGGCGGGGTCGCTCCGCTCGGCACACTTGCCGCGGCGGTCGCAGCGCTCGTCGACCGGGAGCGCGATCGGCCCGCCGACACCCGGCCCG
>JAJYWE010000027.1:17764-36041 GCA_021791675.1 Actinomycetes bacterium
CGACGACCAGCCGCGCTCCGCCGACGGGGTCCCCGCTCCACGGGCCGCCGGCCGGAGCGCGCCGGGAGAGGAAGATGCGTTCGGTCGGCTGCTCTATGCGGCGGTCCAGGTTGCGGCGGGACGGGGCGTGGATGCCGAGGAGGCTCTCCGGCGCTTCGTCGAGCTACGCCGCCAGGCGCTCAGTGCGGCCGAGCGCCGGGCGCTCGATCCCCAGCTGCTGCGACCTCCCGCGCTAGGTTGAGCCGCGGCGCAAGGAGGGCGATGAGCGAGATCAGCTGGATCCACGGTCGCGAGGTGCTCGACTCGCGGGGGAACCCGACGGTCGAGGTCGAGGTAGTGCTCGACAGTGGTGCCGAGGGTCGTGCCATCGTGCCCTCGGGCGCCTCGACCGGTACCTTCGAGGCGGTCGAGCGTCGGGACGGGGGCACTCGGTTCGGCGGGAAGGGGGTCCTCGACGCCGTTGGCGCGGTGAACGACGAAGTCGCGCCGGCGCTCGAGGGGGTAGACGCCGAGGACCAGCGCCTCGTCGACCGCCTGCTGTGCGAGCTCGACGGGACCGACGACAAGTCCCGTCTCGGCGCGAATGCCATTCTCGGGAGCTCGCTCGCCGTGGCACGGGCGATGGCGGCAGAGCTCTCGCTCCCGCTGTATCGCTGGGTCGGGGGGGTCGGGGCCCATGTGCTGCCGCTGCCCCTGCTCAACGTGCTGAACGGCGGCGTCCATGCGGACAACAACGTCGACTTCCAGGAGTTCATGGTTGCTCCGATCGGTGCGGCGTCCTTCTCGGAGGCCCTTCGCTGGTCGGTCGAGACGTACCACGCGCTCGCTCGGGTACTCGCAACCGAGGGCCTCTCGAGAGGCGTCGGCGACGAGGGCGGCTTCGCCCCCGACCTCGCGAGCAACGAGGCGGCACTTGCGATGCTCCTCCGTGCCATCGAAGAGGCCGGGCGTGAGCCGGGTCGGGACATCGCGCTGGCGATGGACCCCGCCGTGAGCGAGCTGTGGCGGGATGGTCGCTACCACCTGGAAGGAGAGGGACGCGAGCTCTCGTCCGCCGAGCTCGCCGACTACTGGGTGGACCTCTGCGGCCGGTACCCGATCGTCTCGCTGGAGGACGGCATGGCCGAGGAGGACTGGGACGGCTGGCAGCTCCTCACACGGGGACTCGGCGAGGAGGTCCAACTCGTCGGGGACGACGTCTTCGTGACCAATCCGGAGCGAGTCGAGCGGGCGATCGAGCTCGAGGTGGGGACGGCGCTCCTGGTCAAGCTGAACCAGATCGGGACGCTCTCGGAGACGCTCGACACCATGGCCCTCGCCCGCGGAGCTGGCTACGGCCTCGTCGTCTCCCACCGCTCCGGCGAGACGGAGGACACGACGATCGCCGACCTTGCTGTCGCGACGAACGCTGGTCAGATCAAGACCGGCGCACCTGCTCGCTCCGAGCGGGTTGCCAAGTACAACCAGCTGCTGCGGATCGAGGCGGAGCTGGGTGAGGCAGCGGCATTCCCCGGGGGAGACGCATTGGTCCGCCGTCGCGGCGGCGGGAGGTGAGCGAGCTGTCGAGCCGGGCGCGTCGCCGCAGCGGGAGCGCCCGCGCCGGGTGTTCGAGATGCGGCGTGGGGCGTCCGACGTTGGCGGGGGACGGGAGCGGGTGAGCCGGCGGGGGCGAGGGCGGCTCGTCGTGGTGGCGGGCGTCGGGATCGCCGGCCTGCTCGTCGCCGGCTCTTTCCCGTGGAAGGCGCTGTCGAGCGACCAGCGCGCCGTCGCCCAGGCGAGCGCGCAGCTGGCGGCGCTGGAGCGTGCGAACGCCGGGCTCTCGGCACAGGCGGTGGCGCTGCGTCGCCCGTCGACGGTGGAGCGCCTGGCGCGTGAGGAGCTCGGTCTCGTGCCCCGTGGATGGCGCGCCTACGCGATCCTGCCGTCCACGCCAGCTTCGAGTCGCCAGCCCGGAGGGACGCACGGCGCGAGCCACTGACACTCGACCGGGGTTGCGGGCGGGTCCGCCGGTTGGCGGTCGGAGCCCGGCCGTGGTTGTGTCGGAAGAGCGAGCCGGCGTTGCGCCGGCCCGAGTCAGCGGACCGGCGCTCGGCCGGCTGCAGAAGGGGAGAACGTGAGCATTCTCGGTCAGCGCGTGCTGCGCACGGAGGACCCCAAGTTCCTGACATCGGGTGCGAGCTACGTGGCCGACCTCGACCTGCCGGGGGCGCTGTCGGTCGCGTACGTCCGCTCGCCCGTCGCGCACGCCTTGGTGCGCTCGGTCGACCTCGACGCCGCACGGCGCGCGCCTGGCGTGGTCGCGGTCTTCGCCGGAGCGGACGTCGACGCGGGACCGATGCCGGCCGAGGCGCCGGGCGCCCCGGCTGCGATGCGCCGGCCCCTGCTCGCGAGGGAGCG
Source organism: Actinomycetes bacterium (assembly GCA_021791675.1). Classification (GTDB taxonomy): domain Bacteria; phylum Actinomycetota; class Acidimicrobiia; order Acidimicrobiales; family JAKAOS01; genus JAJYWE01. The sequence goes on from JAJYWE010000027.1 coordinate 20,162, forward strand.
GGTCCGCTTCGTGGGCGAGCCGGTCGCAGCCGTCGTGGCCACCAGCCGGGCGGCGGCGGTGGACGCGGCCGAGGCGGTGGTCGTGGACTACGAGCCGCTGCCGGCGGTCGTCGAACCCGAGGCGGCGCTCGCCGGCGAGGACCTGCTCTTCCCGGAGGCGGGTACGAACCTCGTGGTGGAGATGGACTTCGGCCGCACGGACGCCTTCTTCGACGGCTGCGAGGTCGTCGTCCGCCAGCGGATCGTCAACCAGCGCGTTGCGCCGTGCCCGCTCGAAGTCCGCGCTGCGGCGGCCCGCGTGCAGGCCGATGGACGCGTGACCTACTGGGTGTCGACGCAGGCACCGCACAGCGCTCGGGACACCGTCGCCGCCTGCCTCGGGCTCGACAAGGCCGAGGTGCACGTCGTGACCCCGGACGTCGGCGGCGGCTTCGGGGCGAAGATCGGCAGCTATCCCGAAGAGGTCTTCGTGGCGTGGCTCGCGCGCCGGCTGGGTCGCCCCGTCCGTTGGGTGGAGACGCGCTCGGAGTCCATGCTCGGTCTCGGGCACGGTCGCGCACAGGTCCAGGAGGTCGAGGTCGGGGGCCGCCGCGACGGCACGATCCTCGCGTACCGCCTCGACGTCGTGCAGGACGCCGGCGCCTACCCCTCCGTCGGTGCCCTGCTGCCGTTCTTCACCCGGATGATGGCGACCGGGGTCTACCGGATCGAGCGGGCGGAGTTCCGGAGCAGGACGGTCGTCACCAACACGACCCCGGTCGTCGCCTACCGAGGGGCGGGGCGCCCCGAGGCAACCGCGGCGATCGAGCGTGCGGTCGACCTCTTCGCCGCCGAGCTCGGGCTGGATCCTGCGGAGGTTCGACGGCGGAACCTCGTCCCGCCCGACGCCTTCCCCTACACGACACCGACCGGGACGGTCTACGACAGCGGGGACTATCGCCGAGACCTCGACCTGGCCCTGGAGCGCGCCGGCTATGCGGCGTTGCGGGCCGAGCAGGCCGCCCGCCGCGCGGAGGGCGCTACCCGCCAGCTCGGCATCGGGCTCTCGACGTACGTGGAGGTCACCAACGGGCTGCCCGGCGGGGAGTGGGGGTCGGTCGAGGTGCTCCCCTCGGGCCGGGCGACCGTCCTGGCGGGCACGTCGCCCCACGGCCAGGGTCATGCGACGGCTTTCGCGATGCTGGCAGCCGATGCGACGGGGCTTGCGATCGAGGACATCGACGTCCGGACGGGCGACACCGACCTCGTGCCCCGGGGCGGGGGGACGATGGGCTCGCGCTCGCTCCAGACTGGGGGCATTGCGGTGCGCCAGGCGGCCGAGACGCTGGTCGAACAGGCCCGCCGCCTCGCGGCGGAGCTCCTCGAGGCGGCGCCCGACGACGTGGTGCACGACGCCTCGACCGGCAGCTTCTCCGTCGCCGGCTCGCCGACGACTGCGCGCTCGTGGGCTGAGCTGGCGGCAGCTGCGGCCGAGCGGGCGGACTGGGGCCGGCTCCAGGCGGAGGCGGACTTCACGCCGCCCGGCCCGACCTTTCCCTTCGGCGCGCACGTCGTCGTGGTGGAGGTCGACACCGAGACAGGCCAGGTACAGCTCCGTCGGGTGGTGGCCGTGGACGACGCGGGTGCCCTCCTGAACCCGCTCCTCGCCGAGGGCCAGGTCCACGGTGGGATCGCCCAGGGCGTGGCGCAGGCGCTGCTCGAGGAGGTCCGCTACGACGCCGAGGGCAACCCGCTGACGGCGAACCTCGCCGACTACCCCTTCGTCAGCGCGACCGAGCTGCCGAGCTTCGAGCTGTCCCACACCGAGACCCCGACCCCGCGCAACCCGCTCGGCGTGAAGGGCATCGGGGAGTCCGGCACGATCGGCGCGACCCCCGCCGTCCAGAACGCGGTCGTCGACGCCCTCGCGCACCTCGGTGTGCGCCACCTCGACATGCCGGCGAGGCCGGAGCGGATCTGGGAGGCGGTCCGGGCCTCGTCGGGCACAACCAGCCGGTGATGACCTATCGTGCGAGTGGGCTCGGCTCGGGCGAGCTGCCTGGCGGAGCGTCGAGGCGACGTGGTCCAGCGTCGCCCGGGGCTGGCTGAGCCTCGCGCCACGTGTCGTGGCGTCGAGCTGGACGCCGCGGCCTCGAGCACTTCGAGGCTTCGGCGTGCGGTACTGGATCGAGGCAGGGCAGGTGACGGGTCGGGGAGCGAGCGAGAAGGGGGTGCCCATGCGGGTACAGGTCCGGGTCAACGGGGTCGAGCACGAGGACGAGGTCGAGCCTCGGGTGCTGCTCGTGCACTACCTGCGCGAGGTCGTCGGGCTCACCGGGACGAACGTCGGCTGCGATACCTCCTCGTGCGGTGCCTGCACCGTGCTGCTCGACGGGGAGTCGGTGAAGTCCTGCACGCTGCTGGCGGCGCAGGCAGACGGACACGAGGTGACCACGATCGAAGGGCTCGCCTCGCCCGACGGGACGCTTCATCCGATGCAGGCGGCGTTCCGCGAGCACCACGGGCTCCAGTGCGGCTACTGCACGCCAGGGATGGTGATGGCGGCCGTCTCCCTGCTGGCCGAGCACCCCTCGCCGACGGAGGCGGAGGTCCGGGAGGGTCTCGAGGGCAATCTGTGCCGCTGCACGGGCTACCACAACATCGTCAAAGCGGTGCTCGCCGCAGCGGAAGCCGCGCCCGCACCGGTCGGGAGGTGAGGACATGACGACGACCGAGTCCCGCGGGTTCGTCGGCACGCCGGTTCGCCGGCGTGAGGATCCAGCGCTCCTCTCGGGCGAGGCACGCTTCGTCGACGACCTCGTCGTATCGGGGGCGCTGCACTTCGCGCTGGTCCGCAGCCCCGTCGCTCACGCACGGATCCGCTCCGTTGACACCACTGCCGCGGCGAGCATGCCCGGCGTAGTCGCCGTCTTCACCGGCGCCGAGCTCGCAGGGGACTGGCTCGGACCGATCCCCTGCGCCTGGCCCGTGACTGCGGACATGAAGAACCCGCCCCACTACCCCCTCGCGGTCGACGAGGTCTGTTACGCAGGGGACGGGGTGGCGGTCGTGGTGGCGACCTCGGACGCGCTCGCTCGCGATGCCGCGGGCAGCGTCGTAGTCGACTACGAGGAGCTCCCTGCCGTCGTCGACCTGGAGGACGCGAGCTCCGACCGCGCGCTCGTCCACGCAGCCCTCGGCACCAACCGCGCGTACACCTGGGAGCTGATCCCCGACCCCGACGCCGTGGAGCGGGCCTTCGCCGAGGCGGCGCACGTGGTGTCGGAGCGCTACATCCAGCAGCGCCTCATCCCCTCGGCGATGGAGCCCCGCGGCGTCCTGGCGGTGCCGGAGCCCTTCGGTGGCAACCTCACCCTCTATGCATCGACCCAGACCCCGCACATCGTGCGCGTCATGGTCGCCGCGACGCTCGGGATGCCCGAGTCCAAGCTCCGGGTGGTCGCGCCCGCGGTCGGCGGCGGGTTCGGCTCGAAGATCGACGTCTACGCCGAGGATCTCCTGGCAGTTGCGCTCGCGCGCCGGCTGCGGCGTCCCGTGCGGTGGCGGGAGGAGCGCAGCGAGAACACCCAGGCGACCATCCACGGCCGGGGGCAGGTCCAGCACATCGAGCTCGCAGCCGACGCGGAGGGCAGGGTGCAGGCGGTCCGGGTGCGCCTGCTCGCGGACATGGGCGCGTACCTCCAGCTCGTGACTCCCGGGGTCCCCCTCCTCGGCGCCTTCCTCTACCACGGCGTCTACGACATCCCGGCGTACTCCTTCAGCTGCACCGCGGTCTTCACCACGACCACGCCGACCGACGCCTACCGTGGGGCCGGGCGTCCCGAGGCGACGTACGCGATCGAGCGGGCGATGGACGCGCTTGCGGCGAAGACGGGCATCGATCCGGCCGAGCTGCGCCGACGGAACTACATCCGCGCCGAGCAGTTCCCCTACGCCTCGGCGGCGGGGCTCGTCTTCGACTCGGGCAACTACCACGCGGGGCTCGACGAAGCGCTCTCCGTCGTGCGCTACGACGAGCTGCGCGCCGAGCAGGCCGACCGGCGTGCGCGGGGGGATCGCGTCCAGCTCGGGATCGGGCTGTCCTCCTACGTCGAGATGTGCGGGTTGGCACCCTCCCGGGTCCTCGCGTCGCTCAACTACGGCGCAGGCGGCTGGGAAGCGGCCACGGTGCGGATCCTCCCGACCGGCAAGGTCCAGGTCGTGACCGGCTCCTCCCCCCACGGTCAGGGACATGAGACCGCCTGGTCGCAGATCGTCGCCGACGAGCTCGGGGTGCCGATGGAGGACGTGGAGGTGCTCCACGGGGACACAGCGGTCTCGCCCCACGGGCTCGACACCTACGGGTCGCGCTCGCTGTCGGTCGGGGGCACCGCGGTCTGGCTCGCCGGCCAACGCGTGCTCGACAAGGCGCGCGCCATCGCCGCGCACCAGCTCGAGGCGGCCGAGGACGACCTCGAGTACACGAGCGGGGCGTTCTCGGTCCGTGGGTCCCCGGAGCGGTCGCTCCCGATCCAGGCCATCGCCTTCGAGGCCTTCACCGCGCACAACCTGCCGGACGGCATGGAGGCGAACCTGGAGGCCTCCATCAGCTGGGATCCCCCGAACTTCACCTTCCCCTCGGGAACCCATGTCGCCGTGGTCGAGGTGGACACCGAGACCGGGGCGGTGCGGATCCGGACCTACGTGGCGGTGGACGACTGCGGCAACCAGATCAACCCGCTCATCGTCGCGGGCCAGGTGCACGGGGGTGTCGCCCAGGGCGTCGCGCAGGCGTTGTTCGAGGAGGCGGTCTACGACGAGGCGGGCAACCTCCTCACGTCCACGCTCGCGGACTACCTCGTCCCGTCGGCCGCGGACCTGCCGGCGTACACCCTGTCGAGCACCGTCACGCCGAGCCCGACCAACCCGCTCGGGGTGAAGGGTGTCGGCGAAGCCGGGACGATCGCGTCGACGCCGGCCGTCATGAACGCGGTCGTGGACGCGCTCCGGCCCCGCGGCGTGACCGACATCGTCATGCCCGCCAGCCCGTGGCGGGTCTGGGAGGCACTCGAGGCATCGAGTGGCGAGACAGACAAGGAGGTGGGGGCATGATCCCCGCGGCGTTCGAGTATCGCAGGGTCCACACCGTCGAGGACGCGGTCGCCCAGCTCGGCGAGCTCGGCGACGACGCAAAGCTGTTGGCGGGTGGGCACTCGCTCCTCCCGCTCATGCGGCTGCGTCTCGCAACCCCGGCGGTCGTCGTCGACATCGGCCGGGTCGAGGGGCTCTCGTACGTCCGTGACGAGGGCGACCAGGTCGCGATCGGTGCCCTCACTCGCCACCGGGACGTCGAGATCTCTCCGGTGCTCCGGGAGATGGTCCCGCTCCTCGCGCACGCCGCGTCCCAGGTCGGCGACCCCCAGGTTCGTCACCGCGGCACCATCGGCGGCTCGCTCGCGCACGGCGATCCTGCCTCTGACCTGCCGGCGGTCGTGCTGGCGCTCGGTGGCACGCTCGTCGCGCAGGGCCCGGGCGGGCGGCGCGAGATCCCGGCTGGGGAGTTCTTCACGGGGTTCCTCGAGACGGCGCTCGAGCCGGGCGAGGTGCTCGTCGAGGTGCGCGTGCCGGCCTCGCCGGGAGGGTGGTCCTTCCAGAAGTTCAACCGCCGTGCCCAGGACTGGGCGATCGTGGGCGTGGCTGCGGTCCGCCGCAACGGCTCGAGCGGGGTCGCGCTGGTGAACATGGGTTCCACGCCTGTTCGGGCGAGGGCGACGGAGGAAGCGCTCGCGAGCGGAGCCTCCGTTGCGGACGCCGCAGCCCTGGCGGCCGAGGGGCTCGACCCGCCCGCGGACCTGAACGCCTCTCCGGAGTTCCGCGCACACCTGGCGCGGGTGCTCGTGCGTCGGGCGCTCGAGGAGGCCGGCGGCTGAGCGCGGACTCGACCTCACCCACTGTTCCGACGCCGTGGCCGCCCGGCTCCCCACGGGAGATGCGGGACGCCCTCGAGGCGAACGGGTATCTCGCGGACGACGGGCTCGCGACGGCGATCTTCCTGGCGGTCGCGCTCCACCGCCCCCTGCTCCTCGAAGGCGAGGCCGGGGTCGGCAAGACCGAGGTGGCCAAGGCGCTTGCCGCAGCCAGCGGAGCGGAGCTGCTGCGACTGCAGTGCTACGAGGGGATCGACGCCGCCCAAGCGGTCTACGAGTGGGACTACTCCCGCCAGCTCCTCCACCTACGCGCCGCCGAGGTGCGGGCCGGCGGTGGTGCCCTCGGCGCGGAGGTGGAGGACGAGCTCTACTCGGAGCGCTTCCTCGTGCGCCGGCCACTGCTGGAGGCGATCGCACCGCGCCGTGCCCGGCAGTCCCCGCCGGTCCTCCTGATCGACGAGGTCGACCGGGCGGACGACGAGTTCGAGGCGTTCCTGCTCGAGATCCTCTCGGACTACGCGGTGACGGTTCCCGAGCTCGGGACCTTCCGCGCCGAGCGCCCGCCGGTGGTCGTGGTCACGTCGAACCGGACTCGTGACGTCCACGACGCGCTGAAGCGCCGGTGCCTCTACCACTGGGTGGAGCACCCCGACTTCGCGCGGGAGGTGGCGATCGTGACGCTGCGCGCCCCCGGGGTGGACGCGACCCTCGTCCGCCAGACGGCCGCAGCCGCGCAGACGCTGCGCTCGATGGGCCTCTACAAGCCGCCGGGGGTGGCCGAGACGATCGACTGGGCGGAGGCGCTCGCGGCGGTGGGGCGGCGCAGCCTGGACGAGGAGAGCGTCGCGGCCACGCTCGGCAGCGTGTGCAAGTACCGGGAGGATGCCGAGCGGATCCGCACCGCAGGGATCGCCGAGCTCGTCCGCACGGCGGTGCTGCGCGGGGCGTGAGCGCGGTGCCTCCCACGGTCGGGACGGGCGGGCCGACCTCGCTCCCCGTCGCCTTCGCACGCCTGGTCCGTGGCCTCGGCGTCGAGGTCCCGATCGGCGCGGTGACCGACTACGCGAGGGCGCTCGCGCTCGTCGGTCTCGGCACCCGGGAGGGTGTCTACTGGGCGGGACGCGCCACCCTTGTCCGCCGACTCGAGGACGTCCCCCGCTACGAGCAGGCCTTCGCTGCCTTCTGGCTCGGTGAGCACCTCGCGCCAGCACCGGTTCCCGCACCCGTCGAGGTCCCGGTGGTCGTGGAGTCCGAGGACGAGGAAGAGCCCGCTGGCGAGCAGGACGAGTCGGGCGAGGAGCGACCGGTGCTCGCCGTGCGGTACTCCCCGACGGAGACGCTCCGCCAGAAGGACTTCGCTGCCTGCACTGCCGCCGAGCTCGCGGAGGCGCAGCGGCTCATGGCGACCATCGGTCTGCGGCCGGCGACGCGCCGGTCGCGACGGCGGCGGCCGACCGGCGGCGGGCGCCGCCCCGATCTCCGTCGCACCGTCCGCCAGGCCCTCCGTGACCAGGGAGAGCCGTTCCGGCGAGCGTGGTGGGAGCCCGGGCAGCGCGCGCGGCGAGTGGTGCTGCTGCTCGACGTGTCGGGGTCGATGGAGCCCTACGCGCGCGCGCTGTTGCGCTTCGCTCATGTGGCAGTGGTCGGCGGCGCCAGGGTCGAAGCGTTCACGCTCGGGACTCGGCTGACCCGGGTCACCCGCGAGCTCTCCGAGCACGATCCGGACGCAGCGCTGGCTCGCGCCGCGGGGGCCGTGGGGGACTGGTCGGGCGGGACCCGCCTCGGCGAGGGGCTGCGCCGCTTCAATGACCTCTGGGGCGTCCGAGGGATGGCGCGGGGCGCGATCGTCGTCGTCTGCTCGGACGGCTGGGACCGGGGCGACCCGGAGCTGCTCGGTGCGGAGATGGCGCGGCTGCACCGGGTCACGCACCGGGTGGTCTGGGTGAACCCCCTCAAGGCGAGCCCGGGCTACGCCCCGCTCGCTCGCGGGATGGCAGCGGCCCTTCCGAGCGTTGACGCCTTCGTGGAGGGTCACTCGCTCGAGTCGTTGGAGGCGCTGGCCGAGGTCATCGGGCAGTGACCCACCCGGTGCCCCGCGCGAACCGGACGTAGGGAGGAGTGGCGATGAGAGAGGTCCTGGGTGACGTCGCTCGCTGGCGGTCCGAGGGAGCCGCAGTGGCCCTCGCGCGTGTGGTCGGGGTGGAGGGGTCCGGGCCACGCGATCCCGGTGCGGCCATGGCCGTCTCGGCGGACGGCCGCGTGGCCGGCTCGGTGTCCGGAGGCTGTGTCGAGGGCGCGGTCGTCGAGAGCGCGCAGGCTGCCCTCGCCGACGGGCGTGTCCGCCTGGAGACCTTCGGCTACTCCGACGACGAGGCGTTCGCCGTCGGGCTCACCTGCGGGGGGACGCTCCGGATCCTCGTCACACCCGCCGTCACCCCCGTGCACGATGCGCTTGCCCGGTCGCTCGCGACCGAGGAGCCAGTGGTGCTCGCGACCGTGGTCGGCCTCGGCGAGCCGGGCGGAGCAGGCGACGCAGGCGCGGGTGTCGCGGGGGCCGGTGCCACACGAGCGGCTGTGACCGAGGCGGGTGCCACCGAGGCGCCCGCCGCCGACTGGGCCTACGAGCCGGACGACGAGGAGCTCTCGCCCGAGGGGAGCGCGGGGCGTGCACCGCTCGGTCGGATCGAGCGGGGTGGCGTGCTGCTCGTGCATGCCGACGGGGAGGTCGACGGTGGGCTCGGTGACGCGGGGCTGGACCGCGTCGTCACCCGGGACGCGCTCGGTGCGCTCGCCACGGGGACGAGCGTGACGAGGCACTACGGTCGGCACGGCCAAGCACGGGCGCGCGACGTCGAGGTGTTCCTCGAGGTCTTCGCGCCGCCCCCGAAGATGGTCATCTTCGGGGCAGTGGACTTCACGGCGGCGCTCGCGCGGGTCGCCAAGGTCCTCGGCTATCGCGTGACGGTCTGCGATGCCCGACCGGTGTTCGCCACCCGGGACCGGTTCCCGATGGCCGACGAGGTCGTGGTGGACTGGCCCGACCGCTTCCTCCGGGCGCGTGGTGCGGAGCTCTCGGCGCGCGACGCCGTCTGCGTGCTCACCCACGACCCGAAGTTCGACGTCCCGGCGATCCGCGCGGCACTCGCGACCGGAGTGGGCTACCTCGGTGCGATGGGCTCTCGGCGGACCCACTTGGAGCGGACGCGACGGCTCGTGGAGGCGGGGGTTGCGCCGGGCGACCTCGACCGGGTCATGGCGCCGATCGGCATCGACATCGGCGCACGCACCCCCGAGGAGACGGCGATCTCGATCTGTGCGGAGATCATCGCGCTGCGAACGGGACGCCCGACGGTCTCGCTCCGTGATCGCGAGGGCCCGATCCACCAGCCCCAACCCGTCTCCGCCGCCCACTGACCCGCCGTGGCGACGGCTGCGACGGTGGTGCTGGCAGCGGGGGGTGGGCAGCGCTTCCGCTCGGGTTCCGGCGGGCACAAGCTGCTCGCACTGCTCGACGGTCGTCCACTGGTCTGTTTCGCTGTCGAGGCCGCCCTCTCGGCGGGTGCCGACGAGACCGTCGTGGTCACCGGCTCGGTCGAGCTCGCCGGCCACCTCCCTCCCGAGGTCACCGTCCTCGAGAACGCGTCCTGGGCCGAGGGCCAGGCGACCTCGCTCGCCGTCGCGCTCGACTGGTGCCGGCGCCAGGGGCACGCAACCGCGGTGGTCGGCCTCGGCGACGCGCCCGGGATCCCGGGAGCGGCATGGCGCGCACTGCTCGACGTGCGAGCGCCGCTCGCGGTTGCCACCTTCGCAGGCAGGCGACATCCGCCCGTTCGTCTCGAGCGCAGCGTCTGGGGAGCCGTACCGGTGGTGGGTGACGAGGGCGCGCGCGGCCTGCTGCGGTCGCCCGGCGTGGTGGAGGTTCCTTGTCCCGGCGCGGCGGCCGACGTCGACACCGTCGAGGACCTCGCGCGGGTCGCACCCCTCCTCCGTCGGGAGAGCGGGACGGCAGTGGCGCATCGGCTGTCGCGCCCGGGGTCCAGCTCCGGCTCCGGTGCGCTCGGCGGGGGGTGAGCCCGCCAGCTTCGCTGGTGTGCAGGCTAGGTTGACTGCGCAGGTGTCGACGGGAGGCGCAGATGGAGCTACACAACGAGTTCACGGTGCGGACACCGGTCGAGGAGGCCTGGCGGATCCTGACCGACCTGGAGCGCATCGCGCCCTGCATGCCCGGCGCGCGCCTCACCGAGGTGGAGGGGGACGACTACCGCGGCAGCGTCAAGGTGAAGGTCGGGCCCATCACGGCCGAGTACCGAGGTGTCGCGCGCTTCCTCGAACAAGACGAGGAGGCCCGCCGAGCGGTGCTGCGTGCCGAGGGGCGCGACACGAGGGGCCAGGGGAATGCGAACGCCACGATCACGGCGACGCTCGTCGCGGAGGGCTCGGCGACGAAGGTCACGGTGGAGACCGACCTCGCGATCACGGGCCGGGTCGCGCAGTTCGGCCGCGGCGTTCTTGCCGACGTGAGCGGGAAGCTGCTGGGCCAGTTCGTCGACTGCCTGGAGAGGACCGTCCTGGTCGGGCCAGCCGCTCCCGCCGACGCGGTGGTGGCCGGCGCCGGGACCGATCCCGTCGGCGATGCCGTGGCGCCCGGGACGACCGGCGAGTCCGGCACGGAGGGCACGGCTCCGGGTGAGGCCGACGGTTCGGCTGCCGCGGCCAGCGCGAAACGCGCCGCGGCGAGCCGGTCGCGGAGCCGGGCCAAGACCACCACCGAGACGCCCGTGCCGGGCACCGAGGTGCCGGTCCCTGCCGGCGAGGCGGCGGCACCGGGAGCCGGACCGTCCGCGGACGTGGCCGGGGCCGGTGAGGCCGGGCGGACGGACGCCGCCGGAGCGCACGAGGCGAGCGAGTCCGCTCCGACTGCTGGCGCAGGACCACGCTCGATCGCAGCACCAGAGACCGAGCCGGTCAACCTCTTGGAGGTGGCCGGCACACCGGTGCTCCGTCGCCTCGTGCCGGTGCTCGTGGGGCTTCTCGGTGCCGGGCTCGTCCTGTGGCTCGTCGGCCGGCGCCGGGGTCGGTGAGGGCTGGCAGCTCCGCTGCCGACCGAGTGGGGGACCCGGACGGGAGCGTGGCACGCGGGGGGCATGGCGACCGGTCGACATCGGCCGGCGAGCTCGTTGGTGCGGCTGACGTGGACCTCGTTACCGTGCTGCTCGGACGCCGGCCGGCTGCACGGTTCCGGGTGGTCCGCCGTGGGGCAGGCGGGGTCCCGGCGGTGATCGAGAACGTGCCGTTCTGCGACGACGGGCGGCCGATGCCCACGCGCTACTGGCTGGTCGACCCGGGCCTCGTGGCGGCCGTCGGGCGGCTCGAGGCGACCGGCGGAGTGCGGTTGGCGGAACGTGCGGTCGACCCGGTGGCGCTCGAGGACGCCCATCGGCGCTACGCCGCGCTGCGGAGCGCAGCGGTACCCCGAGGACATCCCCGGCCATGGCCGAGCGGGGGGGTCGGCGGGACTCGTGTCGGCGTGAAGTGCCTGCACGCCCATCTCGCCTGGCATCTTGCCGGCGGGGCCGACCCGGTCGGGTCGTGGGTCGTCGCCCAGCTCGAGGAGTCGGGGGCGGTAGCGGCGCTTCGTGCGCTCGGACCCCTCTCTGGCTCGGATCGCGAGGTCGCGCCCCCGGAGCTGGCCCTCATGCCCCGCCACCCGGCTCCCTGTTCCCCGTGACGAGATCGATCGGAGCTGGGGAGGATGCCTCCCGACTGGGCGTCGACGCGCCGTCGACCGTGGCGGCCGTGGCCGCGATCGACTGCGGCACCAACTCCACGCGCCTGCTCGTCCTCGGCACAACCGGTCAGCCGCTCGTTCGCCTGATGGAGGTGACTCGCCTCGGCGATCGGGTCGACGCCACGGGGCGGCTCTCCGAGCAGGCCATCTTGCGCACGCTGCACACGCTCGAGCGTTACCGGGAGGTGATGGACGCGCACGGCGTCGTCAGGGCGCGCGCGACTGCGACCTCCGCAGCCCGGGACGCGAGGAACGCAGAGGAGTTCTTCGATCGTGCCGAGGTGGTGCTCGGCGTGCGCCCGGTGCTGTTGAGTGGCCACGCCGAGGGTGAGCTGTCCTTCGCCGGTGCCGCGGGTGGCCTACCTACGGGCTTGCCTGCGGTCGAAGGGGATCCGTTGGTCGTCGTCGACGTGGGCGGGGGCTCGACCGAGCTGGTCGTCGGGACACAGGCGGCGGGGGCGAGCCGGGTCCGCTCGGTGCCGGTCGGGTGCGTGCGGGTGAGCGAGCGCTTCTTCCACCACGACCCCCCCTGGCCGGCCGAGCTGGTGGCGGCTCGGCGGGAGGTGGACGCGCGCCTCGAGGGAGCGGTCGCCGATCTCGGGCTCGGACCCTCCGGATCCCGCGGGGGGGCGTCATCGCCCACCGGAACGGCCGGGGCAGCGCCGCTGGTCATCGGGACTGCCGGCACGGTCACCTCGCTTGCCGCGCTGGACCTCGCCCTCGACACCTACGACCCCAGTCGCGTCCACGGGCACCAGCTCGCGAGCACCACGGTCCGGCAGTGGCTGGAGCGTCTCGCCGGGGAGCCGCCCGAGGCACGGGCTGCCCACGCCGGTCTCGCACCGGCCCGTGTCCCGACCATCGTCGGGGGTGCGGTGGTGGTCGAGTCCGTGCTCCGCGCGCTCGGGGCCCCGGGTCTCGTGGTCTCGGAGTCGGACATCCTCGACGGCTTGGCGGAGCAGCTCCTGGCGGAGCTCCGTGCGAGTGGGCACCCCGATGAGTAGTCTTCGCTGCAGCCCGGGAGCCCGGGGGACGATCGGATGACGAGGTTGACCTGGGGCCAGTCCCTCGAGCTGCGCGGGAGGCGGGTCCTGTTGCGACCCGAGCGCCCCGAGGACTTCGACGCGTGGGCCGAGGTCCGCATCCGGTGCGCGGCATGGCTCACGAAGTGGGAGCCCCTCCCACTCCCGGGCCAGGCGGAGATCGACCGGCATGGCTTCGCCGTGCGCTGCTCGGCGCGAGATCGCGAGCGTCAGCTCGGTACCGCGTATGCGTTCGGGATCTTCGTCGGGGGCCGGTTCGCGGGCGAGATCAATCTCTCGTCGGTCCAGCGCGGCCCGTTCCAGAGCGGGTACGTCGGGTACTGGATCGATGAGGCGCTCGCCGGGCACGGGTACATGCCGGAGTCGGTCGTGGTGCTCCTCCGCTACTCGTTCGAGGACCTGGGCCTGCACCGGGTGCAGATCTCCATCATCCCGCGCAACCACGCCAGCCGGCGGGTGGTGGAGAAGCTCGGCCTTCGCGCGGAGGGTGTGGCGGAGCGATACCTGGAGATCAACGGCGTCTGGGAGGACCACGTGCGGTTTGCGGTGACGGTGGAGGAGTGGTTCGAGCGGCGCAGCGCGCTACTCGACGCCTGGGTGACCCGACCATGAGTGGTGCGACCACGAGTGGCGCAGCCGGTGGCGCTCCGCGGACGGAGCGATCCGCACCGGCGAGGCCCGCGTTGCAGCTCGCCACCGGGAGGCTCGACCGGTTGGGAGCTGCGCCAGGAGGCCGGGCGTGCCGGTGAGCCCCGATGCCGTCGGCGCCGTCGCCGGCCCGGTCGAGCGTTCGTGGACCGAGGACGACTGCATGCTCTACGCGCTCGGCGTCGGGGCGGGTGCGGAGGAACTGGCCTTCACGACCGAGAACTCGGCCGGTGTGGACCTCGAGGTCCTCCCGACCTTCGCCGTGATCGTCGGGTCCCCCGTCCCGGGCGCCTTCCGGACCGTCGGATCCTTCGATCCGGCGCTGCTCGTGCACGGGGAGCAGTCGGTCGAGCTCGCCGGTCCGCTCCCGCCAGTGGGGGAGGTGCGTGTGGAGTCGGTGGTGACCGGCGTGTTCGACAAGGGTTCAGGCGCGCTCATCGAGGTGGAGACCACGGGCGTGGACCCGGTGTCCGGTGCGGCGCGCTTTCGGTGCCGGTCGTCAGCCTTCGTGCGCGGTGAGGGGGGCTTTGGCGGACCCCGGGGACCGAGCCGCCCGCCACGCCTTCCGGAGCGCCGACCGGACGAGGTGCTGACCTACGAGACCAAGCCGGACCAGGCGCTGCTCTACCGGCTCTCCGGCGACCGGAACCCGCTCCACTCCGACCCGACCTTCGCCGCCCGAGCGGGCTTTCCCCGGCCGATCCTGCATGGGCTGTGCACCTACGGGTTCACGGGCCGGGCACTCCTGCACGCCATGGCCGGTTCGGCGCCGGAGCGCCTGGTCGCGATGTCGGGGCGCTTCACGCGCCCGGTCTTTCCCGGGGACCTGCTCACCGTGTCGATGTGGGCCGAGGGTGAGGAGGTGCGGTTTCGGACCGAGACGCAACGCGGGGAGGTCGTCCTCGACGACGGCAGCGCGCGGGTCCTTCGCGGCGCATGAGCGAGCCACTTCTGCAACCGACACCCCGAGTTGCGCTGGTGGTGCGAGATGCCTTCCCCCTCGAGCACCACCGGGTGGGCACCCTCACCGTTGCTGCCTACCGGGCCCTCCCGGGCGAGGCCCTCTCCGACGGCTACGCCAGCGTGCTCGCGGACGCCGACAGCCGGGCGGCAGGTGGTCCGCTCCTCGTGGCGGTGGCGGGGGGTGAGCCCGTCGGGGCGGTCTCGCTCGTGTTGGACGAGCGCTCGGCCCTCTCGGAGGGACTGGAGGAGGGTGAGGCCGGCATCCGCATGCTCGCGGTCGATCCCGAGCGGTGGGGCCTCGGCGCAGGTCGTGCGCTCGTGGAGGCCTGTCTCGAACGGGCGCGTGCGGCTGGGAAGCACCGGGTCGTCCTGCACAGCACGGAGTGGATGACGAGGGCGCACGGGCTCTACCTCCGCTCGGGCTTCGTGCGCACCCCGGCCCGCGACGTCGAGGTCGCCCCCGGCTTCGTCCTGCTCTGCTTCGTGGCACCTCTCGACGTCGGAGCCAGCTGAGGAGCTCGGCGCAGGCCGAGTCGGGGGAGGTAGGGGAGGTCGGCTCGGGGTGAGCAACCCGGTTGGTGGGACCGTTCGACGACCTCGAGCAGAGCCGTTCTGGCCCTGGTCCACCCGAGAGGCGCTCCGGAGGGCGTAGCGTGAGGGTGGAGGGCCCGGGTGGCGGAAGTGGCGAGACGCGGGGGGCTTAAACCCCCCTGGCCGCAAGGTCGTGCGGGTTCGAGTCCCGCCCCGGGCACCGGAAGCGTCCTCGTGAGCTCGGTGACATCCGTCCCGCTCGGCGCTGTCACCCACCGGTAGCACGTGAGGTGGGCGCCTCACGCCCCGGCGCCGGCTGCCCCGGAAAGTTCGCCGAGGAGCTCCGTGGCGGGGACACCGACCGTCGGCGGCTTCCCCACGGTTCGGAGGTACGTCTCCTCGAGGGCAAGCTTCGTGGCGAAGCGGGCATAGCCCGTCTTCACCACGCTGGGCTGTCCGCCGAACCAGACCTCGGAGCGGATGTAGGAGCCCTCGTGGCCCCCATGTCGCCGAGACAGAGGATCTCTGGCCGGTACTGCTCTGCGGTCGGCGCGGAGCGAGCGCCGATCGCGATGGCGATCTCGCGGGCGACGATCGGCGTCCAACACCAGCACGTCCGCCTGGGGGTCTCGGCTGCCGCCGTCAGGGCACCACCAGGACCGGGCGGTGGGCGACGTGGAGGAGCTTGTGGGCAGTGCTCCCGAGAACCAGGCCGGCGAGGTCGCCCTCGCCCCGCGTGCCGACGACGATCACGTCCGACGACTCGAGCGCCGCCTGCCCTGCGATCGCCGACGCGACCCGCCCGACGAGCGCCTGGGTGGTCATCCCGTCCGCCTTGATGCCCGCGGCCACGATCCGCTCCACCGCCTCGTTCACGAGCGCGTGCGCTTCCGGCGGCGACTCATCCGCTGCGAGCCCTGCCCGGCCGTAGGTCGCGTACTCGACGACGTGGAGCACGACGATGCTGCCGTCCGAGAGTCGTGCGAGCTCGATGGCTGCCG
>JAJYWE010000097.1 GCA_021791675.1 Actinomycetes bacterium
CCGCGACCGGAGTCGTCTGCCCGGTCGTGGTCGTGGTCGTGGTGGCGCTGCTCGGGTGGCTCGAGCAGGCACTGAGTACGAGCCCGCCCGCCACGAGGGCCGCCACGAGCCGCCCCGCACGGGAGCGCCGACGCTTCCGCCGCTCGCCGGCCTCGGGCCCGCCCTGGCGTCGGACGGGCCGGGCGTCAGCCGCGAACCGCCTCGCCACCTCGGATGTCGGGTGCATCTGCATCCCCCCACTCCCTCCCGAGCTCGTGTCCGAGAGCGCTCGCTCGGACGACCGGATACGCAGATCCATCCTCCCACGCGGGCCGAGTGCGGTCGCACACGGCTCGCCCTCAACCCACGCTCGTCACCTTGGCAAGACCGCGAGGTCGGTCGGGGTCCAGGCCGCGCGCCTCAGCCAGCGCAAGCGCCAGCTGCTGGCCGCGCACGACCGCCACGAACGGCGCGGCGAGAGCCGGAACCCGTTCAGGCGAGAGCGGCCCGGAGCCGGAACGGAGCACCAGTGGACGCACGCCGAGCTGGGCGAGGCGGGCGCGGACTGCCTCGGTGTCGACGGCTCCCGCTCGGTCACCCTCGACGAGGAGGACCTCGGTCCGGGCGTCGACGGCAGCGAGGGGCCCGTGGAGGAGCTCCACGGCCGAGTACGCCTCGGTCGGGATCGACGCCGTCTCTGCGATCTTCAACCCGATCTCGAGACCGGCCGGTTCGCAGAGCCCGCTCGCGACGACGACGAGCCGGGACGCACTGCGGAGCTGGCCAGCCAGGCGCACCGCCGGGTCCCAGTCCGAGCAGGCTCGGGCGACGAGCTCGTCGAGACCGGTGAGCTCGTCGGGGCCGGTGAGCTCGTCGGGGCCGTGGGGCCGTGCCGGCGCGCCCACCCGAGCCGCCCAGGATGAGGACGCGCCATCCCGGGCGCTGTCCCGGAGCCCGGCAGCGATCACCACTGCGAGCAGCATCGAGGCGCTGACGGTCTTGGTAGCCGGGATCGCGCGCTCCTCCCCGGCATCGATCGCGAGCACCAGGTCAGCAGTCGCTGCGAGCGAGCTCGCCGGAGCGTTCGTGATCGCGATGACCCTCGCCCCCTGCCTGCGCAGCCACGCCGCAACCCGCACGACATCGGACGTCTCCCCGGACTGGCTGACTGCCACCAGCAGGTGGGACCGGTAGTCGCTCGTTGGCTCGTAGCGGGTGAGGGCGCTGATCGGGACAAGGCCCGCCGGGAGGCCGGCGAGCAGGACGACGACCGCCGCTCCGAAGCTCCCCGCGTGCCGGGAGGAGCCCCGAGCGGCGAACCACACGGCGGACGGAGCGGACGGCGCGAGGGCGCGCACCCGAGCCAGGTCCTCGGGCGACCTGGTCACGAGACGTCGGAGCACCACGGGCTGCTCCGCCAGTTCCGTCGCCATGGCGGACCGACCCGGGATGGCCCCCGCACGCGAGCACGGGAACGGTGGCGCGAGGTGGCGTTGCGGGATCACGAGACTGCCCCCACCCGGAGCTCTTCGGCGAGCCGCCCGGGGGCGAGGCGCCAGCGCCGGCCGGCCTCGGCAGCCCAGTCCCGCAGGGCCTCGGTGGAGAGGTCCGAGGCCGCCACCCGGGTCTCGTGCGCCAGGACCCCATGTAGCTCGGTCTCGAAGGTGTCGGTGACATCGACCGCCCGGTTGGGCTGTGCATCCGACACGAACCACAGCTCCTGCACATGCCAGGGCAGGAGCCCCTCGGCCAGGAGCTCCGGGTGCGCAGCCGGCGTCGTCGCGTCGGGATGGACGGCGAACGCGACAGCCGCACCGGCGGCAAGATGGTCCGGGCGGCAGGCCGCCAGGCTGGCGAGGTTCCACACCGGCGTCGGCGCGAGCACCCGGGAGGGCCGGAGCTCCCTGATGGACCGCGTCAGGTCGCGGCGCAGCCCGAGGCTGGCGTCCACCCTCCCATCGGGGTAGCCGAGGTAGCGGACCTCGGTCACGCCCAGTGCCGCTGCGGCACGTGCCTGTTCCCGACGCCGGACCGCCCCGGCTCGACCCCGCCCCGGGTCGACCCCGCCCCGTCCCGTCCCCCGGGCCGGCTCGACTGCCACCCGCCCGGGCGCGCGGCTGGTCGCGACCGGACTGCGGACGAGCTCCCCCGCTCGAGCGCCCACGCGTCCGCTCGGCATGCGCTCAGCCACCCGTCTGGAACTGCGGGAGCGCCGCAGCGTGGTGTGCAAGGCCCTCGTCGAGGATCCGCTCGGCGGCCTCGAGGCTCCGCACGAACGGGTGGAGCGCGAGTGCCGTCAGCGCCCGGGCGCGACTCCCCGTCGCCGCAGCCTCCGCGGCGACCCATTCGTACTCGTGGATCGCAGCCACGAGCCCACGCACCGGGCGCGGGACCGCGCCCATCGCCAGTGGCTTCGGACCGGACCGCCCCACGACTGCGGGCACCTCGACCACGGCTGCGTCCGGAAGGTCTGCGAGGGCCGAACCGTTCCGGGTGTTGACGATGAGCCGCCGTCCCTCGTCGTTGGCGATCGCGCAGATGGTGTCGACGGCCAGCTCCCCGTGACCGTCCCCCCCGCGGCTCATCGTCGGCTCGGGAACCTCGGCAACGGCAGCCGCTTCGTAGGCGGCGTAGTAGCGCGGCAGCGCCTCGCCGAGCACCTCGCCGCGGGTCGCGGGGGCCGCCGCGAGCTCCGCCGCGATCTCGTCGTGGAAGAAGTAGTAGCGCGCGTAGGAGTTCGGCAGCAGATCGAGGGTCTGTGCGACCCGGACGAGTCGGGCGTCGTCCACGCATTCCATGGCGCCCGGGTCGAGGCGCGCCAGGCGTGCACCCAGGTCTCCGACGGCCACCCCGTCGCGGCGCACCTCGCGGGTGAACGTGGCGTGGTTCAGGCCGACCCAGTCGGCCTCGAGCTTGCCCGACCCGAGCGCGAGGAGCCGGCGCCACTCCTCGAGATCCCCGACGTGCTGGTCGCAGAGCCCGACGATCCGCTCCCACCCGGAGCGGAACACCGCGTCGGTGACGATGTTCGTCGGGTTCGTGTAGTTGACGATCCAGGCCTGCGGCGCGCAGCGCTCCAAGAGGGATGCGATCTGGAGCAGGACCGGGACCGATCGGCAGGCCATCAGGAACCCGCCCGGGCCGGCGGTCTCCTGCCCAACGACCCCGTGGCGGAGGGGGATCCGCTCGTCGGCCGCGCGAGCCGCCATCCCGCCGGGGCGGAAGGTGGTGAACACGAAGTCGCAGCCGTCGAGCGCAGCGGGGAGGGTGTCCGCGCTGCGCATCGTGATCTCGACCCCGGCGACCTCCACCATCCGGGTGGCGAGGCGACAGATCACCCCGTTTGCCGTCGGGTCGGTGTCGTAGAGGACGACCTCCGAGCCGGCGAGTGCCTCGGCACGCTGGATCATGCCCTTCACGACGCCCGGGAGGTAGGCGCTCCCCCCGCCGACAACGGCGATTCGGTTCGCGCTCAACGACCGGCCACCGGGGCGGAAGCGCCCGCCGTGGGGGAAACACCCGTCGCGGGGGAGGAGTTGGGCGTGTGGGAGGCGTTGGCCCGGCTGCCCAGCGCCTGGCGCCCCGGGACGGCCGCCTCCCCGAGCGAGATCACCCCATCCGGACCCCCGGCGGCCCCGTCCGCGCCGCTGCCAATCCCCTCACGGAGCGAGAACGTGGGACACGCTCGCACGCACGGCGGCCGGCCGGCCTCGAGCTCGACGGAGCAGTCGAGGAACGCCCAGGTCTCCCACCCCGCCAGGCCTCCGGCGACGAGCTCGTCGCGCGCTGCCAGCACCTCCCGCCAGCAGGGAGCGGAGAGTGCGCCACCGACCGAGCGGGTCGAGAGACCGGCGCACAGGTTCGCGAAACGGACCTGCTCGGCGAGCGTCCAACGCTCGAGGCACGCGTAGACGAACGCGGCATCGAAGACGTCCCCTGCTCCAGTGGTGTCCAATGCGTCCACAGGGATGGCTTCGACGAAGACCTCTTCGCTGCCGCGACGCGCCCAGGCCCCCCTGGCCCCGTCCTTGACGACGACGGTGCCGGGCGTCGACTCCGCGAGCATCCTCAGCGCGAGCTGGGGAGAGCCCGCGCCGGTGTAGGCGCGCGCCTCGTCTGCGTTCGGAAGGAACAGGTCGACATCGCCGAGCTTCTCGAGCGTCTCGCTCGACCAACGACCGGTCGAGTCCCATGCCACGTCCGCCACCACCATCTGCCCGCTGGAGCGGGTAGCCCGCAGCCAGGATCTCGGCATCGCCTCGAGGCCGACCACGACTGCACACCCGGGGAGCACTCCGGCGAGGAGCTCCACCGGCCCGCAGGGCGCGGGTGAGTCGTGCGTCACCAGGCTCCGATCCTCTCCGGAGGCAACCGACACGGTGAGCGGGGTGCTCCAACCGGGACACCGCTGCGACCCGGAGAGGTCGACCCCCTCTCCTTCGAGCGTCTCCCAGAGGTAGGTCCCGAACGCGTCGGTCGCAAATGCGGCGCAGAGTCGCACCGGGACCCCGAGTCGGGCGAGCGCGACGGCGATCGTCGCCACCCCTCCCGGGCTGCTGCCGAGGCCCGCGGTGCGCACCTCGCGACCGGCCGCAAGGGGCGCGCTGAGGCCTGCGAACACGAGGTCGAAGTAGACCGACCCGGCCACGAGGACGCCAGCCGATGGTCCCGGGCCCGGCCGAACGGCACCGGCAGGGTCCGGCTGCTCCGAGGAGCGGCATCCTCGAGCTCGGGCCTCAGCACGATGGGCATCGCTCTGTGAGATACCGTTGTTCACTCGTCAGTATGTTATCAAGCATGGAAGTCCAGTCAAGAGCCCTTGGTGGCCAGGCGGCCGGGTCGGGAGCAGAGGCGCCCCAGGCGATGGAGGTGGTGGCGGGGCCGGTGACCGACCGGCTGGACCTCGGCGGGGTCACCCTCGCACTCCGGCGCTACTCGCCCGCAACTCCCTGCGTCGTCCTGCTCCACGGCCTTGCCTCGAACGCCCGGATCTGGGACGCCGTTGGGACCGCGCTGGCTGCCCGACGGGTCCCGGCCGTGGCAGTCGACCAGCGCGGCCACGGCGGGTCCAGCCGCCCCGCGGACGGATACGACCTGGCGACGGCCGTGGGCGACCTCGACGCGGCGCTCGAGGCGGTCGGGGCGGTCCGGCCCGTGGTGGTCGGACACTCCTTCGGCGCCCACGTGGCTCTCCAGCAGGGCGCCGAGGGGCACTACCCGACCGGCGGACTCCTCGGGATCGACGGCGGCTTCCTCGACTGGCGCGCTACCCCCGGGCTCACCGCCGACCTGGCCGAGGAGCATCTGGCCCCGAATGCCTGGGCGATGCCGCTCGCCGAGTGGCGGCAGGCACCCTGGCTCCCGACCGAGATCGACCCGGAGACACCCTGGATCCGCGCGTTCCTGGACGGGTCGGTGCTGGCCAGGCCCGACGGGCTGGTCCGGCCCCGACTCGCGACCGCTGCACACGCGGCGCTCGCCCGCTCCCTGGTCGAGCAGCATCCGGAGGTGTTGGTCGCCCGGTTGGCGGTGCCGTTCCAGTTCTGTTTGGCAACCCGGGAAGACCTCCCGATCCCCAAGGCGCCAGGCTTCGACCGGCTTCGCCGACGCTTCCCGGCCGGGCGGTACTGCATCCACGAGGACGGCGCGCACGACCTCCCGCTCACCGAGCCGGAACGCCTCGCGGAGGAGATCACGGACTTCGTCCTCCGGGCGTCGGTCGCCGGGATCCCGGGTCGAGCCGTCTCGCCGGGGCCCGACCGGTCCCGAACGCTGTCCTGCGCCGAGACTGGCTCCGCCCCCACACTGTCCTGCAATCCCTAGTATGTTGATCGGGAAAGTCGTGTGCAGAGATGCCCGGCCGGGCGGGGACGCAGGAGCCGCCGAATGGTCCGAGGGGGGGACTTTCGTGTGAGCCGGTGTCGGCAGTCATGGGTCATGCCCGGACGGCGACCCACCGGACGACCGAGCCCGCCCGGCGACACCCAGGTTGACGGGGGGAACCGCCCGGGAGCGGGAGGCATGTGATGCACGAGCCAGGCGGAGAGCGCAGCGCCACCGGCGCGACGAGGACCCTCGAGGTCTACCGCCGGCTGAAGCAGCAGATCCTGGCCCTCGAGCTCCCCCCGGGGCAGCTGGTCACCGAGGCGGAGCTGGCGCATGCATTCGGGATCTCGAAGACCCCCGTGCGGGAAGCGCTCTCCCACCTCCAGCACGAGGCGCTCGTCGAGGTCGTGGGTCGGAGTGGCTATCGGGTCACCCCCCTCACGCTCAAGCAGGCGCGGGAGCTGTTCGGTCTGCGCACCGTTCTGGAGGGCGAGGCGGCGGCGCTCGCGGCAGAGCGCTCCCTCGGGTCGCCCGAGCTCCACGAGCTCGAGCGCCTCGCCCAGGTGACGTACGACCCGAGCGACCCTTCGAGCGTCGCAGCGTTCCTGGAGCTCAACACCGAGCTGCACTGCGGCATCGCCGTGCTCGGGGGCAACGAGCGCCTGGCCGGGGTCCTCCACGGCGTGCTCCAGGAACTCGAGCGGTTCTTCCGGGTCGGGCTCGCGCTGACCGCACGTTCCGCCCACATCACGCACGAGCACAGCGACGTGGCGGACGCGATCGCAGCTGGGAACCCCGAGGTGGCCAGGCAGCGGGCCGTCTCGCAGTGCGTCGCCTCCCAGGAGATGGTGCTCGGGGCGCTGGCTCTGAGCGACTCGCTGGCAACCGCCAACATCGCGCCACCGCCCCTGACCCCGAGCGGCTGGCACTGAGGCGGAGCACTCGGCCGCCGCGCCGTGGTCAGAGCTTGAAGACGGCCCGGGCGTTCCCGGCGAGCACCGCCGCCGTGAGCTCCTCGCCGAGGCCGAGTGCCTTCACGCCCTCGACGTTCGCCGCGATCCCCGGGACGCCGGGCCAGTCGCTCCCGAAGATCCACCGCTCGGCGAGCCGGGAGAGGTTGTGGCGAGGGAAGTAGGCCGAGAGGCGCCTCGGCGGGAGCCCGGCGATGTCGATCCAGACGTTGGGGTACGTGAGCGCGAGGAAGGCAGCCTGGTCGTGGGCCCAACCCCTCCCGCCGTGGGCGAGGACGAAACGACAGCCGGGGAAGTCCGAGACGACGTCCACGAGGTGGTCCAGGCTCGCGTAGCGGTTCTGCGCGCCGGGGAAGTTCGAGGTCCCCGCGTGCACCACGACCGGGAGGCCCTCCTCCTCGCAGAAGGCGTAGAGGGGGTACAGCTCCGCGAGGTCGAGCGGGAAGCCCCCGTGGACCGGGTGGAGCTTGCAGGCGATGGCGCCGAGGTCCCGCTGGCGGCGGAGCTCGGTGACGACCGGGTAGTGCACGTGGGGGTTGACGTTGCCGACCACCCGGTACCGGTCGGGCTCCGCCTCGAGGAACGCCACGTAGTCCTCGATGGGCTGGCACCCGGTCACGCGGGGGCTGTGCTCGCAGAACAAGAGCGCGAGTCGCACGCCCTCCCGGTCCAAGTACTCGGTGAACACCTCGGGGCGCGCGTTCCCCGCTGCGTCGTAGAGCCCCTCGAGCTTCCCGGCGTCGAAGCCCGCGAGCCACTGCTCCGGGCGGAGGCGCAGCCCGCGGAGGCTCGCAACGTGGACGTGCGCGTCGACAACCTCCGGCTCCATCGGGTGCTCGCTTCCTCCCACGTCTCCTCCCACGTCCGCCGCCACCTCCCGCTCCTCGTGCCCCGCCGAGCGTAGGCAAACCGGTGCCGAACGGCACGATTGGCTAACCTCGTGCCGTGCCGGACCTGCCCGTCTACGAGGCGCGCCGCGGACGCGCCTGGAACGCGGAGGAGGACCTGGGCTTCCTGGGCACCGACGAGGACGCGCGCTTTCGGGGCGCCGACGAGGACCCGCGATTCCTCGG
>JAJYWE010000028.1 GCA_021791675.1 Actinomycetes bacterium
TCGTCCACCACCCGGGGCTCGGCGAACGCCGGGAGGTAGTCGCCGACCGGGTCGTCCAGGCCGAAGCGGCCCTCCTCGAACAGGCTGAGCAGCACCGCCGAGACCACTGGCTTGGTCATGGAGTAGATCCGCACGAGCGTGTCGGCGTCGAAGGAGACCCCGCGCTCTCGATCCGCGGCACCGGTTGCGAAGCGACAGACCACGGTTCCGCGTCGAGAGACCAGCACGGATGCCCCGGCGAGGCGGCCGGCCTGGACCATCGCGGAGAGCGCCCCACCCAGGCGGGCGAGGCGGACCGGGTCGAAGCCCGCCTCCTCGGCCCGTGTTCGGAGCACCCCGTTCCACTCGATCTCGTCTGGTTCCCTCGTCCGGGTCATCGGGGCCGACCGTACCCGGACGAGGGAGGAGCGCTCGTCGGGACCCGCTTGGGTGAAGGGGACCCGCCTCCGGCCACGAGGGATCGGCGCGTGCAGAGGGACGCGAGCTCCTGCCACGGGCGCCTGGGCGCGGCTCGGGGAGCCCGCCAGCCTGCACCACTACACTCCCCGCCCGTGAAGCTGGTGGTGCTGCGGGAAGCAGCGAGGGGCGAGCGGCGTGTGGCGGTGATCCCCCCGTCGGTCCCGTCGCTCACCGCCGCTGGCGTAGAGGTCGCCGTCGAGACGGGTGCGGGCCGGGGGGCACTCTGGAGCGACCATGCCTACCTCGAGGCAGGAGCCACGGTCGCGCCAGCCGGGGAGCTCCTGCGCGACGCCGATGTCGTCACGTCGATCCGCCTGCCGAGCCCTGCGCTGCTCGGTGAGCTGCGCCCCGGTGCGACCTACGTCGGGCTCTGGTCACCAGGCGCGGAGCCCGAGGCGATCCGGGCGTTGCTCGCCGTGGGCGCGAGCAGCTTCAGCCTGGAGCTCCTCCCTCGCATCACGCGGGCCCAGTCGATGGACGTCCTCTCGTCCCAGGCAACCGTCGCGGGCTATCACGGGGCGCTCCTCGCCGCGGCTCGTCTCGGACGCTTCTTCCCGATGCTGATGACCGCAGCGGGGACGATCCCGCCCGCCAAGGTCTTCGTGCTCGGCGCCGGGGTGGCCGGCCTCCAGGCCATCGCCACGGCGCGACGGCTCGGTGCCGTGGTGACGGGGCACGACGTCCGCGCTGCGGCGGGCGGCGAGGTCGAGAGCCTCGGCGCCCGGTTCGTCGGCCTCCCGGCGGCAGACCTCGCCGAGGGCGAGGGGGGCTACGCCGCCGCACAACCCGAGGAGCAACTGCGCCGCCAGCGGGAGGCGATCGCCGACAGCGTGGCCGGCTCCGACGCCGTGATCACGACCGCGGCGATCCCCGGCCGCCGGGCCCCGGTGGTCCTCACGGAGGGCATGCTCGCTCGGCTCGCGCCGGGGTCGTTGGTCGTCGACCTCGCGGCGGACTCCGGCGGCAACACCGAGTTGACGAAGCCGGGCGAGGAGGTCCATGTGGGAGGTGCGACGGTGCTCGGGGTGACGAATCCGCCCGGCTCGATGCCGGTCCACGCGAGCCAGCTGTACTCGCGGAACGTCACCACCTTCCTCGTCTCCCTCGTCCGCGGGGGCGCGCTCGTCGAGGAGCTCGAGGACGAGATCCTCGAGTCGACCTGCGTGACCTGGAAGGGACAGCTCCGCCAGCAGCGCTTTGCACCGACTGCAGGGGGAGAGGGAAGCCGGGGCGGCGCAGGAGGGAGCACGCAGGGCCCGACGGCCGCCGGTGGGGCGCACGCAGGCGCGGTCAGCGCAACCCGGCCGGAGGCCGCCCACGGGACCGAGCCGGAGGCCGCCCACGGGACCGAGCCAGGCGCCGTCCGCGGGACCGAGCCAGGCGCCACTGGCGGGACTGGCCCGGGTGCACTCGACGGGAGTGATCGATGAGCGGGCTCGCCCTCGCCAGCATCTTCATCCTCGCCGTGTTCGTCGGCTTCGAGGTCATCTCGAAGGTCCCGAGCATCCTCCACACCCCGCTCATGTCGGGCTCCAACGCCATCCACGGCGTCATCCTGGTCGGGGCGATCGCCGTGCTCTCCACCTCGCACGGCCCACTCCAGGACGCCCTCGGTTTCCTGGCGGTCTTCCTCGCCACGATCAACGTCGTCGGTGGCTTCGTCGTCACCGATCGCATGCTCGAGATGTTCAAGGGCCGTGGGACGAGTTCCCGTCCCGGTGGCCGGCCGCCGTCGAGACCGAGCGCGGGCCGGCCGAGGTGAGCCATCCCGAGCTCGTCGGCGCGATCGACATCGTCGCGTTCGTCTGCTTCATCCTCGCCCTGAAAGGGCTCTCCTCCCCGCCGCTCGCGCGCCGCGGCAACCTCGTCGGCGCAGCGGGGATGCTGCTCGCCGTCGCGTTCGCGCTGGCGTTCACCCCGCTGCACCACCTGCTCCTGCTCGTCGTGGCGCTCGTGCTCGGTGTCGCCGTGGGGGTGCCGGCGGCACGCCTGGTCAAGATGACGGCGATGCCGCAGATGGTGGCGGCCTTCAACGGCGTCGGCGGCGGCGCTGCAGCGCTCGTGGCACTCGCGACCTTCGCGCAGCGCGGGGGGCTCACCTCCGACGGCGAGCGTGTGGCGATCCTGGTCGACGTCGTCATCGGCTCGATCTCGCTGACGGGCTCCGCCATCGCCTTCGCGAAGCTCCAGGAACTGATGACCGGCCGGCCGATCGTCTACCCGGCGCAGCAGCGGGTGAACGGGGCGATCGCCATCGTGATCGTGGCGTTCGCCGTTGCGCTCCTCGCCGGCGTCGGGGGGCTGGCCCTCGTCCTCGTGCTGGTCTCGTCGCTCGCGCTCGGCGTGGCGTTCGTGCTCCCGATCGGCGGGGCCGACGCCCCGGTGGTGATCTCCCTGCTCAACGCCTTCACGGGACTCTCCGTCGCCGCCTCCGGCTTCGTGCTCAACGACACGGTCCTCATCGTCGGCGGAACCCTCGTCGGGGCGTCCGGCGCCCTCCTCACGCGCATGATGAGCCAGGCCATGGGGCGCTCCCTCACGAACATCCTCTTCGGCGCCTTCGGTGCCGTGGTGACCGCCACTGGCACGGCTGGCGATGGGAGCGACCGCAGTGTGCGGTCGAGCACCCCCGAGGACGTGGGCACGATGCTCGCCTACGCAGACCGGGTGATGGTGGTGCCCGGCTACGGGCTCGCCGTGGCACAGGCGCAGCACACGCTCCGCGAGCTGGTTTCGCTGCTCGAGGCCAGAGGGGTCACCGTGACCTATGCGATCCACCCGGTTGCCGGGCGGATGCCCGGGCACATGAACGTCCTCCTCGCGGAGGCCGACGTGCCCTACGAGCAACTGGAGGAGATGGACGTCGCGAACGGGGAGCTGGCGAGGACGGATGTCGCGCTCGTCGTGGGCGCGAACGACGTCGTCAACCCCGCTGCTCGGGACTCGCCCGGCAGCCCGATCTACGGCATGCCGATCATCGAGGTCGACCAGGCGAAGTCGGTCGTGTTCCTCAAGCGCTCGATGCGTCCCGGCTTCGCCGGCATCGACAACGAACTGCTCTTCGACCCGAAGACGGTTCTCCTCTTCGGCGACGCGAAGGACTCCCTCGCCAAGCTGGTGGCCGTGGTCAAGGCCGTATGACCGAGGAGCCTGCCCCGGCTGTGAGCGGTGTCGCTGGGCTGGTCTGGGTCGGCGACGGGCTCCTCGAGGCGGAGCGAGCAGCGGTTTCGGTGTTCGACCACGGCCTGGTAACTGGGGACGGCGTCTTCGAGACGATCGAGCTCCGCGAGGGTCGCCCCTTCGCCCTCCGGCGCCATCTCGCTCGCCTGAATCGCTCGGCAGCCGGGCTCGGGCTGGTCGCGCCGGCTCCCGGGCTCGTCGAGGCCGCCGTGGAGGCAGTGGCGGCCGCTGCGGTCCACCGGTCGGGAATCCTCCGCATCACCTGGACGGCTGGCCCCGGGCCGCTCGGATCGGTGCGCGGTGCCGGCCCCCCGCTGCTGGTCGTCGCGAACGGACCTGCTCCGTCCTGGTCCAACGGGCGAGGTACGCCGCCAGGGGAGGCCGTCGCCATCGTCCCGTGGCGTCGCAACGAGCGGGGCGCGCTCACCGGGCTCAAGACCACCTCCTATGCCGAGAACGTCCGCGCACTCGCCGAGGCGCGCCGGCGCGGCGCGTCGGAGGCGATCTTCGCCAACACGGCCGGCGAGCTCTGCGAGGGGACGGGGGCGAACGTCTTCGTCGTCTGGGAGGGCCGCCTCTGCACGCCTGCGCTCGAGTGCGGCTGCCTCGCCGGGGTGACGCGCGAGCTCGTGCTCGAGGTGATCGAGGCGAGCGAAGAGCATCTCCCCCTCGTGGCGCTCACCGAAGCGAGCGAAGCGTTCCTCACCTCCACCACGCGCGGTGTGCGCCCGATCGCTGCGGTCGACGGCACGGCACTCCCGTCCGTCCCGGGTCCGCTCACGACGGCAGCCCGCGCGGCCTATCTCGCGTGCACCGAGGGAAACGACGACCCGTAGGGGCCGAGCGGGCGTCGGTACGCACGGGCTCGTCGGTGAGGCGCGACCGACGCCGGACCGGACCGGGAGGACCCGGCGAGAGAGCGGCTGGGAGCCCAATGGCGGCCCCACTTGCCCGAGCCGGCGAAGTCGACCCCTGCCCTACGGGCGCGCGGCTCTCGGAGCTCCTGGCGACTGCGGTGCCGGCGCACCCGGGACACCCGCCGCCATCCGGACACCGACGATGTCCGTGCTGGCTCCGGTCGGGCCCGGGGCGGAGGCGACCGGGCGTACGACTCCCGGCCCGTCGGGCTCCGCCGCTGCACGGGCGCGCGCCCAGGCCGGAGCTCGCGCGGCGCTTCCCGTCCCGCGACGGCCTTCCCGCTCCTCGCCCGGCGCCGCGTGGCGGAAGAACCACCAGAAGGTGACCGTGTTTGCGAGCTGGAGCAGGCTTGCGATCTCGAAGGGGAGGGAGAGGCTCACCTCGTCGAAGAGGTAGCCCGCGGCAACGGGGCTCCCCGCCATGGCCACCTGGCTCGGGAGGTTCGAGAGCGCGGTCACCGACGCCCGCTCGTCCGGATCGGCCATGGCGAGCACGTAGGACTGGCGGAGCGGGAGCCCGATCCGCTGCACCACCATGCGGACCAGGTAGAGCCCACCAGCGAGCAGGAAGCTCGGGGCGAGCACCATCGGCACGAGGAGGAGAGCCTGCGCGGTCCGCACCGCCACGACGGTCCGCACGAGCCCGAAACGCTCCGCCAGCCCTGCAGCCGAGAGCGTGGACACCAGGGTGGCCGCGTTGATCACGGCGTAGAGGACGCCGATCTCGGCGGCGGATGCGCCGTAGCGCAGGTAGAACCAGTAGGTGACGAACGGACCGAACATGCCGACGGCGAGGCCGTTGAAGGAGTTCGTGACCCAGAGCCGCCAGAGCAAGGGGAACGAGCGGTGCGGGAGGCGGGGCCGGCGAGGCGCACCCGTTCGGGCGGGGGGCCGCCGGGGCTCGCGGATGGCGAGCGCCACGAGACCCGCAACCAGCGAGAGGGCAGCGGTGGCGAGGAAGGCCGGCCGGTAGGTGGCGAGGGCGGCTCGTGCGAGCGGGTGCCCACCTCCCGCAAGCGTCGCGAGGAGTCCACCGGCGAGCGCGCCGAGGGACGAGCCGAAGGCCAGCCGGCCGAAGGCACGGCTGCGCGTCGTCGGCGACGCGAGATCGGTCACCAGCGCGCTCTCTGCCGGCTGGTACGGCCCGACGGCGCCGGCACCCGCGCCTGCCCCCCGGCCGAAACTGCCGATGGCCGCGGCGACGAAGAGGATCCCGACCGAGGAGGAGAAGGCGAATGCGACACCCGCGAGCGCACTCGCGAGGGGGAGCAGGACGAGGAAGGGCTTGCGCCCGAGCCGATCCGAGGCCAACCCGATGACGGCCGAGAGCACGGCAGAGGTGGCTGCGACCGCCACCATGAGCACGCCGAGACGGAGCGCGTCGAAGCCGATGGCGGCCAGGTAGAGCGGGGTGATGACCCCGGCAAGTGCGCGGCTCGCGCTCATCGCGACGCGAGCCCACCAGATGATCGAGATCTCCCGACCCATCCAGGCCGGCCGAACTGCGGCTGCGACACGGCTACGCCGCGCCTCGGCGCCGCCGTCTCCTCCGACTCCGTCCGCCGGCTCGCCCACGCTCCTCCTCGAGGCTCCTCCGCCCCCGGCATCACCCAGCGCCGTCGACTCGGCGGCGCTGCCCCCGGCCGAAAGACCGTTAGCAATGCTAGCTTTCTCTCGCCGCTCGCACGCACGGATTCGCGGAGGCTCCTCCGCTGCTTCGGGGAACGTGGAGCAGGACGACGAGTGCCCCTGCCATCCCGAGGGGGGCCCGGCTCGACCCCGGCTCGACCCAGCACGGTGCCGGCGCCGGATGGACGCGGCACGGCGCGACGCCCGCCCGCCCGAGACGAGCCCCAGACCGAGCCCGCCCCGGACGGAGTCAGCCCGAGACGGAGTCAGCCCCCCTTCGGCTCGGCCCTCCCGGGCTCCGCGGCCTGCGGGGCCGCCGATGGCAGGTCGGCGAGCTCGGCGGCGGCCTGGGAGACGAGCCCGACCACGACCTCGTCGGGGAGGCGCGTGGAGTCCATCACCAGGTGGTAGTGGCGCGGGCTGGCTGCGTCGGCATGATAGAGCTGGCGCACGTAGAGCGCACGCGCGGCGTCGGCCTTGCGCTGGGCTGCTGCGGCGTCGGCGAGCGAGATCCCGAGCCTGGAGGCGGCGTAGGCCAGACGCTGCTCGAGCGGCCCGTCCAGGCGGACGTGGAGCGCACCCGGCCAGTCGGCGAGCACGAGGGCCCCCGCACGTCCCAGGATGACTGCGCCACCGACAGCGAGCTCGCGCAGCACCGCCTCGGTCTGGGCGCAGTAGGCCTCTTCGTCGTCCAGCCCTTCGCCAGGCAGCACCGGGCTCGAACCGAGCGCGGCGGCCATCGGGGCCCAGCGGGCGAGGAGACGGGCGAGGCCGGTGTCGACGCGGTCGTCGTGTGCCTCGGCGTCGTCGAGGGAGACCTGGAGGCGCTCGGCCACCGCGACCGGGATGGCGCGGTCGACGAAGGCAACACCGAGGCGAGCGGCAACCGCCGGTCCGACCACGCTCCCACCCGCCCCATAGGTCGCCGAGATGGTGACAACAGCTCTACCCACGGACCTCCTCTCGCTGCTCGGCATCCTAGCCCGGCGGGTGCAGCCCCTCCTGGAAGGCGCACGGGCCGCCTCGGGCTGGTCGTGACCGTCGGCTCCTCCGGTCAAGATGGAGCCGTGCATGCACCCGCTGCCCTCGTCGAGGAGCGCCCACGCCTCGAGGCCGTCGTGTTCGACATGGACGGTGTCCTGCTCGACTCCGAACCCTTCTGGCAGCAGGCCGAGATCGAGGTCTTCGGGTCGCTCGGGCGCCTGCTCACGGTCGCGGACTGCCGGGAGACGATGGGCATGCGGATCGACGAGGTCGTCGAGCGCCGCTTCGCCGAACAGCCCTGGCGGGGCATGAGCCAGGAGGCCGTGGCCGATGCCGTGGTCTCGCGCGTCATCGAGCTCGTCGAGGAGCGTGGCGAGCCGCTCCCGGGCGTTCGCGAGGTGCTCGGCCTCCTGGAGGCAGCCGGGGTTCGCCGGGCGCTCGCGTCGTCCTCGTCCTCCCGACTGATCGAGGCGGTCCTCGCAACGCTCGGCCTGGCGAGCGACTTCGAGCTGTACCACTCGGCAGAGGAGGAGGTCGCAGGGAAGCCCGACCCGGCGGTCTACCGGAGCTGCCTCGGCCGGCTCGGCCTCGCCCCACCTGCCTGCGTCGCCGTCGAGGACTCGCCTGCCGGGGTCGCGGCTGCCAAGGCGGCCGGGATGCGCTGCATCGCGGTGCCCGACGCGCGCCTCGACCGCCGCCTGGTCGGTGCCGCCGACCTGGTGCTCTCCTCGCTCCTCGCCCTCGACGCGGACACGTGGTCGCACTTCGCCGCCTCGCGCCTGGTGGCCTAGTTGCGCCTGCGTTGCTACGGTGCCGAGGTGCCCACAGCCGAGAGCGAGCCGTCGGAACCTGCAGCCCCCACCGAGGCGGCGGGCGACGCCGAACGACCGGTCGACCAGCTGGTCTCACGCGACGCAGAGCTGGTGACGGCGAGTGGGCGGCTCGGCTACACCGCGACGACCGGGCGACTCGTGCTGCGCGAGGAGGTCCACGAGGACGGGGTCTTTCGCGGCCACCGGGCAAAGGCCGAGCTCTTCGTCACCTCCTACGTGGCGACGGGCGTCCGGCCGGACAGCCGCCCGGTCACCTTCGCCTTCAACGGTGGACCGGGCTCCTCGAGCGCATGGCTGCACCTCGGGCTCCTCGGACCCCGGCGCATCCTCGCGGGTGATGCAGGATCACCCGAGCCCCCGCCATGGCGGCTCACCGACAATGCCGAGAGCCTGCTCGCACACTCCGACCTGGTCTTCATCGATCCCGTCTCCACCGGCTTCTCCCGCGTGGTCGAGGGGTCCAAGCCCGCCGAGTACCACGGGTTCCGACGGGACCTCGACTCGATCGGGGAGCTGATCCGGCTCTGGACGACGCGAAACGATCGCTGGGGATCCCCGAAGTTCCTGATCGGGGAGTCCTACGGCACGATCCGCGCGGCGGCCCTCGCACGTGAGCTCCACGATCGCTTCGGGATGGACGTCAACGGCATCATGCTCGTCTCGTCCGTACTCGACCTGGCGACGGTGGACTTCTTCGAGGGCAACGAGCTGCCCTACTCGCTGTTCCTCCCCACCTATGCAAGCCTGGCGCACTACCACGGCGTGGCGTCTCGTGACCGGGCGGGCCACGAGGTGCGGGCGGCGGCGGAGGAGCTGGCGGACCGGGACTACCTCTGGGCTCTGGGGCGCGGTGCGCGCCTCGGGCCGGCGGAGCGCGCCAGCCTGACGGAGCGCCTGGCGGCGCTCACGGGCCTCGCCCCCCGCTACCTCGAGCGCGTGGACCTTCGGGTCGAGGACCAGCGTTTCTTCGCGGAGCTCCTGCGTGATCGGGGGCTCGTGATCGGACGCCTCGACGGCCGCTTCGTCGGCCCCGAGGCGGACCAAGCAGCGGAGCGCCCGAGCCACGACCCGAGCTACGACGCCCTGACCGGTCCCTATGCCGCGGGCATCAACGACTACCTCCGGCGCGAGCTCGGCTACCGTCAGGACCTCCCCTACGAGCTCCTCACGGCTCGGGTCCACCCCTGGAGCTATGCGGAGTTCGAGGGGCGATCGGTGAGCGTCGCGTCGAGTCTCGCGACGGCCCTCCGAGTCCTGCCGCACCTCCGGGTCTACGTCGCCTCCGGGTACTACGACGCGGCCACCCCGTACCACGCGGCGGCCTACGTCCTCGCGCACCTCGCCGTCCCGCCCGAGCGCCGAGCGCAGATCGAGGTCCACCCCTATGAGGCCGGGCACATGATGTACGTGCACGAGCCGAGCCGCCTCGCGCAGTCCGAGCACCTCGCAGCCTTCGTGACCTCGCAGGTTCCGTGACCCGAGAGGGGGGGAAGAGGAAGCCTCGTCTCTCAGCTGAGCGGCTCGAGCACCTCGACCGACGCCGGTCCGGGCGGCGCGACCGTCACCGGGACGCCGAAGGAGGCGAAGTCGAGCGTGAGGGTGACCTGCGCCGACCCCCAGCGCAGCTCTCCCGGGGCGCCCTGCGGTCCCCCCGGGAGCCCCGAGCCGGCCTGGATCTGGCGCGGGCGCGCTTGCAGCTGGAGCTGGCGGAGGTGGCCGTCCGGCCCGATCCAGACCTCGGCGCTGATCGGCCCGGCAGGAGTCCCGTCCAACAGGAGCGTCCCGAGCCGCGCGACCGCGCGCGCCGCGCTCGACGATCGAGCCACAGAACTCACCGTGGCGAGGTACCCGACCGTGGTCCGCTCACGGATCGTGGCGGGGCCGCTCCGGCGCAACGGCAGCGGGTCCGCAGCGTCGAGTGATCGAAGCAGCGCGCCAGGCCGGAGCGCAACGCGGGTGAGCAGTGCCAGCTCGCCCTGCCAGGACGCCGGAAGACCTGCGGCAGAGGGATCGGTCACGCCGGCTGTGGGAATCGCGAACCAGGTCCCGAGACCGGCCAGGCTCCCGAGCCCGGCCGGTGCAGGATCGACGTAGAGCCAGGGGCCGATCACCCGCACGGAGAGCGGGGCACCGCTCGCAACCCCGCCGGCCTGGACGGTGAACGCGGCGCTCCCGCCGCCGAGCACCAGGGTCCCGCTCCCGCTCGTCGAGCCCACCCCCCCTGGGCCGGCCACGGAGACCACGACGTCCTCTTCGGCAGTCCCTGCCTCCGAAAGGGTCTGCCACGCGCTCGCAAAGGTCGGCAAGGGTTGGCTCCGACCCCGGGGGCGGTGCACCGGGGCAGCCTGCCCGCCACGCCAGACCGAGAGCAGCGAGGCGAGCCCGAGGAGGGCCGCGGCAGCACCGAGCACCCAGACCGGCCGCGGCGGCCCGCCCGCCACGCTCAGCGCGCCTCCGCAGCCGGGCTCGACCGGAGACGGGAAGGCCGGCGCGCGCGCGGCGTCACCGAGGGTGTGGGCTCGCTGGCGCGGCGGCGCGTCCGTTCCGTCATCCTGCAGAAGGCGCAGCGTGTCCCCGTCGTCGGGGAGCCGCAGTCCTCACAGGTCGCGAGCACCAGGTCCCGCTTCGCGATGGGATGGAACACGGGAAACGCCTGTCGGAGGTAGCCCTGGTAGAAGGTCGCCTTGGTCCCGGGCGACCGTGCTTCGAGCGCGTCCAGCGCAGCCTTGTGTGCAAGGTGCCGGTTCCCCGCAGCCATCGGGCACTCCTCGACGACGTAGTCGATGGCTCGGACCACGCAGTATGCAGCTGTCTCCCGCTCGGAGAGGCGGACGAGCGGCTTGACCCGCCGGGCAAAGCCGCTCGTGTGCGGCAGGACGGGTGCTTGGCGACCCAGGTCGCCCGTCGACCAGGTGAGCACGTTCCCGAGGAGGACGGCCGCTTCGTCGTCCAGGTTGTGCCCCGTCGCGAGGACCGTAAGACCCTCCTCTCGAGCCACCTTGTTGAGCAGGTATCGCTTCGAGAGCCCGCAGGCGCCGCAGGGGGAGCGCTGGCCGCCCTCCACGAGAGCCGGCACCGCTGCCCCCACCTCCTCGGTGAGGTCCACCTCGACGAGCTCGAGGTCCCGCTCCGCCGCGAAGGTGCGGGTGAGCGCGGCAGAGTGCCGGCTGTAGTCGCCGATGCCGAGCTGGAGGTGTATCCCCACGGTCTCCCAGCCCCCACGCGCGAGGAGATCCCAGAGCGCAAGCGAGTCCTTGCCGCCGGAGACGGCCACGCCGATCCGCTCGCCACGGGCCAGCATCCCGTGCTCCGCGATCGCTCGCTCGACCTGGCGCTCGCAGTGGGCCACGAGGCAGGTCCCGCAGTAGGCGGCCCGGTAGCGGCGCAGCTCGAGGACGGCAGCGTCCCGGCAGCGGGAGCACCTCACGCAGCGCCTCCGGAGATCACCGGACGCACCTCGACGCGGTCGGCGTCCTCGAGCCGGACGTCCGACGTGAGGAGGGTGTCACCCCGGATGACCAACACGCCCTCCGGTGCCACACCCACGCGCCGGAGCACCTCGCGGACCGAGAGCGGACCCTCCAGCTCGACCTCACGGTTTGGGTTTCGCAGCAGGATCCGCACGAGCACCCTCCTCGATCGTCAGGAACGACTGGTATCGGCGTGCGGTGGCTACCGTAGCCCCTTCGCTCCTCGTCGGCGCAGGGAGAGGCCCCCCGTACTCGGAAAGGCCCCGTACTCGGAAAGGCCCCGTACTCGGAGCGGGAGGTCGGGGGGCGGGGCGCGGCGAGTCGCGGACGGCGTCGAGACTGCCCCGACGGTGCGGAAGGAGCCGGGGCTCCGCTGCGCGAGTCGATACGGTGGAAGGCCCGCGGCCCGGGGCGGGCCGCCCGAGACAGCGAGGCGTCGTGCAGCCCCTTCGACCACAGGATGCGTTCTTCCTCCACGTGGACCGAGCCGGTGTGCCCCAGCACATTGGCGCAATCGCGCTGCTCGACACTGCCGAATTGCCCGGCGGCCGGATGGACCTCGACGCAGTCCGGACCATCGTGGCAGGGGCAGTCGAGGAGCTGCCCTGGTTGCGATGGGTGCCGAGCGCTCCCCGAGGAATGTTCGGGCGGCCCCGGTGGCAGGACAAGGGGCCGGCGGACCTCGCCGTCCACGTGCTCGATCTCGACGTGCCGGCACCGGGCGACCGGTCGGCGCTCGAGGCGCTCGTCGCCACTCGCATGGCCGAACCACTCCCGAGGGATCGGCCGCTCTGGAGGCTGGAGCTGCTCCAGGGGCTCGACGGTTCGCTCGGGGGGTCGCAGGCTGCCGTGCTGCTCCGCATGCACCACGCGATGGCAGACGGACTCGGGGTGCTGGCCCTCGCGATGCACCTCATGGATGACCGGGGAGCACGACGTGCTCGTCCTCGCACGCCTGCGTCGCAGTCCGGCGAGCCCGGGCGCGGCGTCGGCCCACGCGCTCGGGGGGCGGAGGCGCGACGGGGGCGCACCGGTGCGGTGCTGGTTGGCGGGGGGCTCTGGCACCTCGCACGGGTACGCGGGCAGTGGGTGGCGACCGCCCCGGCGTGCAAGGCAGCCCCGGAGCAGTATCCGGGCGAGGGGGGGAGTCACTTCGGGACGGCGGAGTTGTCGCTCACGACGCTCCGCCGTGCGAAGCGGGCCACTGGCCTCTCGACGAGCGAGCTGGTCCTGGCTGCGCTCGCCGAGGCGCTGTCGGGGGAGCGCGAGCTCCGGCCACCGGCGCCGAGGGACGCCTCGGTCGTCGCCATGGTCCCCCTCACCACGCGCCGCGCCGAGCCGGGCCGTGGCCCGGGCAACTGGACGACGGCCTTTCCCGTGCGCCTCCCGATCGGGGACATGCGCGCCGGCGAGCGGCGAGTTGCGGTCCGGGCTGCGGCGAGTTTCGCCCGCGAGTCGGGCCAACCAGCGGCTGCCGAGGCCGTGATGCGGTGGCTCGGCTGGCTGCTGCCGACACGGGTACACGGCTGGGCGTCGCGGGCGACCTACCGCGGGCGCTTCTTCGACCTCATCGTCTCGACCCTCCCCGGACCCGTCTCGCCACCGGTGTTCAGCGGCGCCCGGCTCGTGCGCACCTATCCCATTCTCCCGCTCGCCCCCGACGTACACCTGTCCGTCGGTGCCATGCAGTGGGGGCGCTCGCTCGCGCTCGGGATCACGACCCAGGGCTCGGCATGGAATGCCTCACGCCTGGCAGTCCGAGTGGCGGGCGTACTCTGCGAGCTCGGCGCTCCGGAGCAGCCAGAGACGGACGGGCTGGCCCAGGGAGGGCCGGCCGCGGAGCAGCCCGTCCCGCAGCAGGCAGTGGCGGAGCGGCTGGCCGAGGAGCAGCCCGACTCAGACCCGTTGGCCGAGGCGCGCGGCGAACAGCTCCTGGACGATCCCGAGGTCACGGCGCAGGTCCTTCCCCTCGACGAACCCCTCACCGGCCTTCGCGAACCGGGCCATCAGCGCCGGGTCGGTGACGAGATCGGTGACGGCCCGCACAAGGTCGTCGACGCCATCGCAGACGATCGCGAGCCCGAGCCCAACCATGACGGCGGTCGCAGCCCGTCCATGTCCTGCCAGGGGGTTGAAGGCGATCACTGGTCGAGCTGAGCGCAGCGCCTCGAGCACCGTCACGCCGGCCCCGTTCGTCACGACCACGTCGGAGGCCGCCATGAGCTGCGGCATGTCGTCGACGAAACCGAGCACCCGAAGCCGCTTCGGCGGCGCGTCGAGCGCTTCGAGGTCGCGCCGGAGCTCCTCGTTGCGCCCGCACACCACGATCGTGGTCACCGGGGGCTCGATCGCCACCAGCGCCGCCACCGCGTCCGCCTGGCCGCCGAGACCCCAGGCCCCGCCCGTCACGAGGAGGACGAGCTCGTCCTCCCCGAGCGCAAGGGCACGACGGGCGTCGGCCCTCTCGAGCCCGCCGAAGCCACGCCGGACCATGGGCGCTCCGACGCGCATCCCGGTCTCGACCCCGGGCGTCCGAGCGTCGCGTGCCGCGTCGGCGTACATCACGAAGTGGAGGTCGATCCCCGCGTAGGCCCACCAGGGATGCACGTGGAAGGCAGGGATGAAGGTGGCTGTCGGCGTGGTGAGCCCGCGCTTGCGTCGTAGCCAGTCGAGCGCCCCCGAGCCGAGCGGGTAGGTCGAGATGATGACGTCGAACCGCCGACCTGCGAGCCGTCGCTCGAGCTGCTGGCCGAAGAACCAGCTGGTCACCGTCTTGAGCGGTCGGGCAAAGGCGTCGGAGCGACACAGCACGTCGTAGAAGAGCTGGTAGCTCCAGGGGAAGGCGCGGAGCTGGAACTCGTAGAGCCACCGGGTCAGGCGCGCGAAGACCGAGCCCCGGAGCTCGACGGTGTCGAGCTGTTCCACCCTCACGCCGGGCCAGATCTCCTCCATCACCTCCGTGAGCGCGCGAGCAGCTGCGTTGTGGCCCTCACCCATGTCGGCGCTCAGGATCAGGACGCGCGCCGGGAGCGGTGTCGTTAGCATCGCCGCCGTTTCCTCCGCTCGGTCGATGGAGTCAGCACATGTTCCTTGCAGGCTGCCTGCTCGCAGTGCTCTCCGGACTCGCGAACACGGGAGCGGCGGGGCTGCAGAAGCGAGAAGGCCTGACCGTTGCCGGCAACCCGGGACCGCTGCGGCTGTTGCTCACGCTGATCCGGCGTCCGTGGTGGTGCGCGGCACTGCTGGTCAGCGTAGTGGCATGGGTGGCAGAGGCCGCCGCCTTGGTGCTCGCGCCCCTCGCCGCGGTGGCCCCCCTGCGCAGCGCCGGCAAGTCCCTGCTCGTCGGTGTGGGCATCCGCTGGCTGGGCGAGACCTTCGACCGCGCCGAGCTCCTCGGCGTCGTTCTCGCCCTTGGTGGAGCGGGCCTCGCTGCGGCCACCGCGGTTCCCGTAGCGGTCCACCAGCCGCTCGGCAACCTCACCCTGCTCGCGGTGGGTGGGATCGCGCTCGGTGCCGCCCTCGCCCTGGCGCTCCTCGCCAGGGCCCCAGGCTACGGCGCGGCGGTTGGCATCCTCTTCACCGCCACCGCGATCTACACCAAGGAGATCGGTGACCGCTTCGCTCACGAGGGCCTCCACCTGGCAACCCTGGTCGCCCTGCTCGAGACGCCCGACATCTGGGGCCTGATCGCCCTGAGCGCAGTGGCCCAGGGTCTCCTCCAGCGCGCCTTTCGCGAGGTGAACGCGGCGTCGGTCGCCGCGGCGAACGCTGCGGTGTCGACGGTGGGACTCGTCCTCGCCGGGGTTCTGCTCTACGGCCAACCCTTCCCGAGGGGGCTC
Organism: Actinomycetes bacterium; assembly: GCA_021791675.1. GTDB lineage: Bacteria > Actinomycetota > Acidimicrobiia > Acidimicrobiales > JAKAOS01 > JAJYWE01. Next base: position 15,312 of record JAJYWE010000028.1, read on the forward strand.
GCTGCGGCCGGGCTCGGCGTCGCGATCGCGCTGGCGACCATCGGGGCGCTCCTCGTGGCTCGTGCGGCGCCTCCAGCCGTGGTGGACTAGGCCCATGCGCACGGTACCCCTCCGCCTCCGCCCGACTCCGGGCGACCAGCTGCTCACCCACGAGGAGGCGCTGCAGAGCCCGTGCGACTCCTGCGGCCCGGCTCCCTGCTGCACCACGCTCCAGGTGGAGGAGTTCACCATGGCGCATCTGGAGGACCTCGACTACGCCAAGTTCTTGCTCGGCTTCGACGGCATCGAGCTCGTGCTGCTCGCGAACGGCCGGTGGCGGGTCCACTTCCACGCGGCGTGCCGCCTCTTGGACGCGACACACCGCTGCACCGTGCACGGCACCGACGCGCAGCCACACATCTGTCGCGACTACGACGCCTACGCCTGCAGCTACCGCCCCCTCTGGGTCGAGGGCGACGAGACCGGTGCGTTCCGCATCGACGAGCGTCGCCTCGCCGTGCTCAGCGCGGAGATCGGCTTCGACCGACGCCGTCGGATCGCGACGCTGCCCCCCTGGGAGTGGATGGCCGAGACGTTCGCAGCACTCGGCCCAGCCGAGGTGACCTCCCCCGAGCGTGCCTCGAGCGCCATGCCCCCTGTGAGGGACCCGTCGGCGCCCGCCGGCGGGTACGGCGAGGCAACAGATGCCCCCACCCCGGGGGGAGCTCCCGCGCCGACCTCGCGGCCGAGGAGGGCCGCTGCGGGCTCGCCCGGTGCCAATGGGGCTCGCCCCGGCGTGCCGGCGGTCGAGCGGACCGGCGCCCGGCGCCTCTCCTTCCTCGACCCCGCGGTGCAGGACCCCTGCGCCAGCTGCGCAGCCTGGTGCTGTACCAGGCTGGTCTTCCCGATCCCGGCCCCCGAGCGCCTCGCGCAGCTCGACTTCGTGCGGTTCTCGCTCGGCTTCCCAGGGGTCGAGGTCGCGATCGACGAGGACGGCTGGGCACTGGTGCTGGCCACCCGGTGCCGTCATCTGCGCGGGACCCGCTGCTCGCTCTACGGGACGCCCGAGCGGCCCCTGCACTGCAGCTCCTTCTCCGCACTCGGGTGCCGGTACCCCGAGAGCTTCGGGGACGGGGGCCCGAGGGACGGGGTACGGCTCGGCTTCGACCAGCTCGAGGCCCTCCTCGAGCTGGCGACCGTCGAGGGAGGGTCGGTGCAGCCCCCGACCGTCGCAGCACTGCGGCGTGCGGGCGTCGGCGTGGGCGCCGGGGTCGGCTCGCAGCCGGCCTGCCCGGCCGCCGCTCCCAGCTGACCCATACCAGCCGGCCAGCCCGGCCGCCGCCCGGTTGACGCTTCGGTGACGCTCGAGCGGGCGGGCCTCGCTCCCGTCCTGACCCGGGGGCTACCGGCCCGGGGTCGGGACGAGCTGCTCGCCCGAGTCCACCACGCGCTCGGCCGTGCCCCCGTCGGGCTCCCCCGGCGTGTCCTGGCGCAGCCTCGACGGCCACCAGTTCCAGCGCCCGAGGAGGACCACCGTCGAGGGGACGAGGACGGTGCGGACGAAGAAGGTGTCGAGGATGATCCCGAAGGCGAGCCCGAAGCCGATGTCCCGGATCTGGGAGCCCCCAGGGCCCGCCGAGCCGGCCACCGCGAAGACGAGGAACGTCCCCGCGAGCACCATGCCAGCCGAGGTGACGGTCGTACCGGTGACCCCGATCGCCTTCGTCACGGCCTCACGGAGCGGCATGTGCGCCGCCTCCTCACGGATGCGCGACATGACGAGGATGTTGTAGTCCTCCCCGAGTGCGAGCAGGAAGATGAACATGAGGAACGGGAGGATGAAGGTCAGCCCCGAGGCACCACCCAGGTCCATGAAGACGATGACCGAGAGCCCGAGCGCCGCCAGGTACGACAGCCCGACACTCGCGATGAGATAGAACGGCGCCACCAGGCTGCGGAGCAGGAGCGCGAGGAGCAACCCGATGACGAGGACGGCGATCGGGACGATGCGGAACAAGTCCGCGTTCGAGGTCGCGTTGACGTCGTAGAGGGCGGGTGCCTCCCCGGCAACCCCCGAGTTCGTCGCATGCGCCGCGACCGCGGCCCGGGCGAGCGCGGCGCGGATGGCGGGGACCGCGTTGATGGCAGCCGTCTGCGAGGGGTTCCCGGCGGCGAGCGAGGCCTCGAACTGCATGGTGTGGCCGTCAGCCGAGACCAGCTGGGCCTCAGCCCGGTACGCCTGGTAGAGCGGCAGGGGAATCCGTGCCCCGGCCGTGCCGGCCAGGGGAACCGCCGGGAGGCGCCCCGGCGGGCCGAGCACGGCGTGGAGGTGCACCAGGGTCGTCGGGGACAGCGGCACCCCGGCGGGATCGAGCGGGCCGACGAGCCCGGTGAAGAGCCGGCTCGCGTCGAGGGTCCGCTCGGCGGGCGCGATCTGACCCGGGTCCGTCCAGATCGGGGTCGCGAAGCGCAGGACCAGGTTGGTCGGGTTCGCCGAGGCCGCAGGGAAGTTCGCCGCGAGCACCGCGTCTCCGAGGGCGGAGTCGCTCCCCTTCGGCGGCGCGGTCGCGCCGCCGAAGCCCGAGGGCCGGTTGCCCGTTGCGGCGATGGCGAGGCCGCCGAAGACCACGAGCCCGACCACGAGCGTGAGGGCCGGTCGCTTCACGATCCGCCCAGCGACCTCGCCCCAGGTGCCCGTCGTGCGCGCGCCGGCCTTGTTCTTGGTCGGCCAGAACAGGCCGCGCCCGAGAACGGCGAGCAGGGCCGGGAGGAGCGTGAGGCCCGCGAGGAGCATCAGCCCGATGCCGATCGCGAGCGGGATACCGAGGTCGTGGTAGATCCCGAAGGTCGCGAAGAGCAGGCTCAGCAGGGCCGCGATGACGGTCGCCGCCGAGAAGGTGATCGACTCGCCCACCCGCCGGAGCGCGACCTCCACGGCCTCGCGGTGGGGCAGGCCACGGCGCATCTCCTCTCGTACCCGGAACACCAGGAAGAGGCCGTAGTCCGTCCCGGCACCGAGCACGAGCACGATGAGGAGCAGCTGGGCGACGCTCGACACCTTGACACCCGTGTGCGCGACCCCCGCCACGACGGGCTCGGCGATCTGGAGGACCAGCGCGGCGGGGAGCAGGGTCGCGAGCGGCGCGAGGAAGCTCCGGAAGATCACGAGCAAGAGCAGCACGATGAACACCAACGAGAGCAGCTGGGTCTGGCTCCCGTTGCTCCCGGCCTGGCGGTTGAGGTCGACGGCTACCGCCACCGGACCGGCGGTGTGGAACACCAACCCCGGTGGCGCACCGACAGTGGCGAAACTCGCCCGGAGCGCGTCAACGAGCTGGGTCGCGGGGGTCTCGCTGTCGCCCGAGACGTCCGCGCGGACGACGACCTGCGCCGCCTTGCCGTTCTTCGAGAGCCCGACGAAGTGGGCGCCGAGGGAGTGCACGGCATGGGAGGCGGCCACGGTCTCCCGCTGCACCGCCGCAAGATCTGCCGCCGTGAGCACCTTGCCGTCGACGTTGCTCGCGACGACGATCACGGTCTGGGCGCTGCCGGAGCCGAGCAGCGGCGCGGCGAGGACCGCTGCTCGCTCGCTGGGCGCGCTCGCAGGGAGGAAGGACTGGTTGTTGTTGTTGATGACGCTCGAGAGCGACGGGAGGAACGCCGTCGCGGCAACTGCGCCCGCGATCCAGACCGCGATCACCACCCAACGGAACCGGACGGCAAAGTGGCCGAGCCCTCCGAAGAACTTCGACACGTGGTTCCCTTCCTCTCGTCTTCCCAGCCGCCGCGACTGGCCACCACCTGCCCTCTCGCCCGTCACAGCCGAGCGGCGGTCCGGTCGCGCCCCGTCGTCAGAGCCTGCTCCGGGGGTGGCAAGACTGATCACTCATCAGTGAAGGGGGAGACCCTGAACGGAATCTGAGGAAACTGCCGAGGTCCCGGACCGGAAGGTGGTGCGCCGGGGCCCGGCCGCCCCGCCGGGCCACCGAGTCGGCGAGTCCACGTGGTGGAGGACCGCAGGGTGCGAGGAGGGCGCCGGTCCCGGCCGTTGTGGCTCACCCCAGGTTGACGAGGTGCCCGAGCCCGATGGCGGCGAACGCCGCCTGGAGCTCTGCGACGACGAACGAAAAGCGGTTCAGGACGAGCAGGACGCCGAAGAAGCCCATCACGCCCGCGGAGGCCAACGAGACCCCGCGAAGGTGGCGCCGGAGCGGGCGGAGTGCGCCCGCCACGCGTTCCGCGGCCAGACCGGCGGCGAGGAAGCAGACGCCCATGCCCACGACGTAGGCGAGGAGCAGGAGCGCTCCGGGGAGGGCCCGCCCCTGGGTGGCCGCGACGGCGAGGACGGACCCCATGACCGGGCCCACGCAGGGAACCCAACCGAAGGCCAGGGCGGCGCCCGCCACGGGTGCGGTGAAGCGGCCGAGCGCGGCGGGCGAGACGTGCAGGCGCCGCTCTCGCGCCAGCCACGGAACGGGGAAGAGGTTCGACGCTGCGAGCAGGACTGCGAGCAGCACGACCACCACACCGGAGGCCCTCGTGAGCACGGCCTGGCGATGGACCAGCGCATGGCTGAGCGCGGTCGAGCTCAGGTAGAGCACCACGAACACGGCGGCGAAGCCGGCCACGAACAGCCCGGTCCTCCCCGCGATCCGCCAGGCGTGCTCACGCCTACCGAGCTCGTGCACCTCGACGCCGCTCACCACGGCGAGGTAGGCAGGCACGAGCGGGAGCACGCAGGGCGAGAGGAAGGAGGCGACGCCTCCGCCGAAGGCGACGCCGTAGGCGAGGGGCCCGAGCTCCACACCCCGATCGTAGGCGAGCGGCCACGTAGACTCCCCGCGTGTCGGACCCCCATCCCGTCGGCCGGCCGACTACGGCCCATCGCGGTGCCCGAGGGTCGAGGCCCGTTTCGCGGGACGGGCCCGCTCCGACCGACTCGGGGGCCACCGGCCCAGGCGTCCGCCCCGGAGGACGAGCCGTCGTCACGGTGCCGAACGGAATCACCGCGCTGCGGCTCGCGCTGGTCCCCGCGTTCCTCTGGTTGCTGCTCGGTGCCGACCGCCCCCTGGCCGCCGCTGGGCTCCTCGGCCTGCTCGGGGCGACCGACTTCCTCGACGGCTTCCTCGCCCGGCGGCTCTCCCAGGTCTCGGCCCTCGGCACGGTGCTCGACCCGCTGGCCGACCGGGTGCTCGTCACCGCCGCGGCCGTGGGCGGCGTCGTAGCCGGCGCGGTCCCAGTCCCCCTCGTCGCCGTGGTACTGGCCCGCGAGGCGCTCGTCTCGGTGAGCGTCGTGGTCCTGGCGCTCTTCGGGGCCGGCCGAGTCGACGTCCGGCCCGTCGGGAAGGCGGGAACCTTCGCGCTCCTCTGCGCGCTGCCGCTCTTCCTCGCTGCGGCTGCAGGGGGTCCCGGTCGCGGCCCCCTGGAGGTGATCGCCTGGGTGCTGGGGGTCGCTGGGGTGGTCCTCGGCTGGGCCGCCGTGCTGTCCTACGTCCAGCCAGCCCTGGCTGCGTGGGCGGAACGGGGCCAGCGGGCCATGGTCGCGGGCATCGAGGGAGGCTCGCCATGCCCCCGATCCTGGGTAGCCCGCGATCCAGGACGGCCCACCATCCCCGAGCGGGCAGCGGCCCGGGATGGGGCAAGCCTGGGGCCTCTCGGGCGGTAGCCCGCGGCGAACGCGGGGTAGGAGGAGACCATGAAGGCGCTCATCATGGCCGGCGGAGAGGGGACTCGGCTCCGCCCCCTCACGTCGACACAGCCGAAGCCCATGCTCCCGATGGTGAACCGGCCGATGCTCGCGCACGTCGTCTCGCTACTCGCCGCGCACGGCTTCGACGACATCGTCGTGACGCTCGCCTTCCTCCCCGAGGCGATCCGGAACTTCTTCGGAGACGGCTCGGAGTTCGGCGTGCGGATCTCGTACGCGACCGAAGAGGCACCCCTCGGCACGGCGGGCTCCGTGCGCAACGCGCGAGACGAGCTCGACGAGCCCTTCCTCGTGATCTCCGGCGACGTCGTCACCGACATCGACCTCTCCGCCGTCGTCGCCTTCCACGAGGAGCGCAACGCGATGGCAACCCTCGCGCTGACGGCTCGACCCGACCCGCTCGAGTTCGGGATCGTGATCTGCCACGAGGACGGGACCGTCGAGCGGTTCCTCGAGAAGCCGAGCTGGGGCGAGGTCTTCAGCGACACCGTCAACACCGGCATCTACGTGCTCGACCCGTCGATCTTCTCCTTCATCCCGGACGACCGCCCCTCGGACTTCTCCGGCGAGGTGTTCCCGGCGCTGTTGGAGGCGGGCAAGGGGGTCTTCGGCTTCCGGGCCCCGGGCTACTGGGAGGACGTCGGGACGCTCGGCGCCTACCTCCGGACGCACCAGGAGGTGCTCGGCGGGCGGGTCGAGCTCGAGATCCCGGGATTCCGGCTGGGCGAGGGGGTCTGGCTCGGCGAGGGCGCGGAGGTGGACCCGTCGGCAAAGATCTCGGGGCCCTCGGTGATCGGCGACTACTGCCGCATCGGCCCGGACGTCCAGATCCTGCCCGGCACCACGCTCGGCGCCAACGTACGCGTCGGCGCAGACGCCGTGATCGAGCGGAGTGTGGTCCACGACAACTGCCTGATCGGCCAGGGCGCGTCGCTTCGGGGCTGCGTGGTGGGGCGCTCGTCGGACCTGCGGCGCGGCGTGCGCTGCGAGGAGGGCGTGGTCGTCGGGGAGCGCTGCCGGATCGGGGCCGGCGCCGTCCTCGCGGCAGGCGTCAAGGTCTACCCGGCCAAGACCGTCGACCCCGGGGCCGCGGTCAACGCGAGTGTGGTCTGGGAGACCAAGGCCTCGCGCAGCCTGTTCGGTGTGGCCGGGGTGGCTGGCCTCGCGAACGTCGACATCTCACCAGAGCTCTCCGTCCGCCTCTCGATGGCCTACGCGGCCACGCTCCCGAAGGGCTCCACGGTGACGACGTCGCGCGACACCTCCCGCGCTGCCCGGGTGCTGAAGCGGGCGGTCATGGTCGGGCTCAACGCCTCGGGCGTCCACGTCCACGACCTCGAGGCCACGACCGTGCCGGTGACCCGCTTCGCAGTCCGCAACGCCCGCCAACAGGGCGGGATCACGGTGCGCATGGATCCGGAGGATCCGCAGAGCGTGGTCATCCGGTTCTTCGACGATCGGGGGCTCGACCTCTCGCCCGACGCCCAGCGTCGGGTCGAGCGCCTGCTCTCGCGCGAGGACTTCCGCCGCGCGCTCGCGGGCGAACTCGGTGACCTCGAGTTCCCGGCCCGGGTCCTCGACTCCTACACCCTCGCGCTCACGTCCGTGGTCGACCTCGCCGCGCTCCGGGCGAGCCGCTTCAAGCTCGTGGTCGACTATTCGTTCGGGACAACCAGCTTCGTCATGCCGACGGTGCTGGCAAAGCTCGGGGCGGACGTGCTTGCCATCAATCCCTACGCAGCCACCACCGGCCTGCTCCGCTTCGACCGCCAGGAGGCAGCGGCTCGCGTGGCGTCCCTCGTCACCTCCTCGGGCGCGTCCCTCGGCGTCGTCCTCGACCCCCACGGGGAGAGCCTCACCCTCGTCGACGATCGCGGCCAGATCCTCGACGCGACCACGGCGGCTTTGGCACTCCTCACGCTCGCCGGCGGGGCGGAGATCGGGTCGCGGGTCGTGCTGCCGGTGAACGCCCCGGCTGCGGCGGCGACCCTCTGGGAGGCCTCGGGAGGGCACGTGACCTGGGCGAAGCTTGCGCCGCAGGCCCTTCTCGAGGCTGGCGAGGAGGCCGACCTCGTCGTGGGCCCGGACGGCGCCTTTGCCTTCCCGCGTATCCTCCCCGGCTTCGACGCTGCGGCCACCCTCGTCCAGCTGCTCGGAATGCTCGCGACGAGTGGCCTGCCCCTCTCCAAGACGGTCGGCGCGCTGCCGCCGGTGCACGTCCGCCACGAGCAGCTCGTGACCCCCTGGGAGCGCAAGGGAGCGCTCATGCGAGCGGTGGTCGAGCACTTCGCCGGCGACGACAGCGAGCTGCTCGATGGCGTCAAGCTCCCGACCCCGGGGGGATGGGTCCTCGTCGTCCCAGATCCGGAGGAGCCCACGACCCACCTCTACCTGGAGGAGTGCTCGCCCGAGGCGCTCGACACCGCTACCGCCCTGTGGACTCAGCGCCTCCGGGGGCTGGTGGCCTCGCTCGCAGTACCACCGACGGCACGGGTTCCACCGGGATAGGGTTTTGGCGTGCACGTGCCCGAGGACCTCCGTTACACGAACGACCACGAGTGGGCCAGGCCCGAGGGGGCTGCCATACGAATCGGCATCACGGACTACGCGCAGGACGCCCTCGGCGACATCGTCTTCGTCCAGCTGCCGGAGGTGGGGGCCACCGTGCAGGCGGCCGAAGGGCTTGGCGAGGTCGAGTCCACGAAGTCGGTGTCCGACCTCTACGCCCCGGTCTCGGGGGAGGTGGTCGAAGTGAACGCCGAGCTCGCCGACCGTCCCCAGCTGCTGAACGAGGACCCCTACGGAGAGGGCTGGATCTGTGTGGTCCGTCCGAGTGACCCGGGCTCGCTCGCCGCGCTCCTCTCGCCCGAGGCGTACCGAGATCTGATCGCCGGCTGAGCGTCCGGGCCCGGCGGGCTCTCGGAGTCGGTCGGGCCTGGCGGGGGGGTTGATTTCGCGAAGCGTCCAGCCGGCGCAGGCCGGGACGGATCTGGCAGAGTACCGTGATGCGCGTGTTCTGCCACAACTGCGGCCACCAGAACCTCCAGGAGGCGAACTTCTGCTCGTCGTGCGGGGCGCCCCTCGTACCCCTGAGCGAGGACACCACCGTCACCTTCCAGGCGCTCGAGGGCAGCGTCGAGGGTGAGGAGGAGCTCACGGTCACCATCCCCGCCATCGAGCGCGGCGATGGCGTGCTGGTCGTCAAGCGCGGCCCGGCGGCCGGCACGCGCTATCGGCTCGACGCGCCCGTGACGCGGGTCGGGAGACACCCCGAGAGCGACATCTTCCTCGACGACATCACGGTCTCGCGCCGCCATGCCGAGTTCCACCACGACGGCCACCGGTTCCTCGTCCGCGACGTGGGCTCGCTCAACGGCACCTACCTGAACCGGGTCCGCATCGAGGAAGCGGACCTCGCCTCGGGGGACGAGGTCCAGATCGGGAAGTTCAAGCTGATCTTCCTCCTGGCAGAGGAGGGCTGAGCGAGACCGTGCCCGAGCGCTCCTACCTGTCCATCGGTGACGTGCTCTCGCTCCTCCAGGGCGAGTTCCCGGACATCACCATCTCGAAGATCCGCTTCCTCGAGAGCCAGGGCCTGCTCGATCCCGAGCGGACCCCGTCGGGCTACCGGAAGTTCTACGACGAGGACGTCGCCAGGTTGCGCTACATCCTGCGCCAGCAACGGGAGCACTTCCTGCCACTCAAGGTCATCCGGGACCGTCTCGACGTCGAGGGCGACCTCATCCTCCGCCCCCCGAGCGCCGTCGCCGGCGTCCGCTCGCCCGGCGGGGGACTGTCCGGGGAGGATCTCGCCACGGCCGACGACCCCGACGCGGCGCGGGAGGCGGGCCAGCCGGCGGGGGCGGGACGGGAGCCGGCCGGCCGGCCCGTGACGACGGCCCGGGGCCCCGGGGCCGAGCGCGCAGGCAGCCACATGGCGAACGGCCAGGGCGCTCGCGCCGACCACCCCGTGGCTGTCGGGGCTGCTCCACCGGGGAGCGGCTCGATGTCGGGTCCTCCGGGGTCCGGGGTAGCCGGTAGCGGCGCGGCGTGGGCTGCCCGACAGGAGGGCGGGCCCGGCCGAGAACACCTGGGGGGGACCGGCCGTGGGGGAGTCCCTGGTCCGCCGGCGTCGCCGGGGTCCTCGACACCGCCACCTCGCGAACGCCACACGATCGATCCGCGGGGGGGGCGCCCGGGAGGGCAGCCGTTGGAGACCGGGCCCGGCGAGCGTCTTCCGAGCCCTTCCTCGCAGTCCGCCACGACGCAGTCCGAGCTGCCGGGTCCCGAAGGCGGAGCAACCAGCGGGCTCCGGCGCACGAGTGAGCTCGGAGCGGCGCTCGCAGGGCTCCAGGAGCCGCCGCGTCGACCGCCTGCGCCGCAGCGCGACGAGCCACCCCCTGGGAGGGGGGCGCCCGCCCGGTCCGGCCCCACCCCGAGCAGCGCGAGCGATGGGGACTTCGCCCGGCCACCGATGCGGCTCAGCAAGGAGGAGCTCGCGACCGCGAGTGGGCTCGGCCTCGAGCAGGTCGAGGACCTCGAGCGCTACGGGCTGCTCGTCGGGGAGACCCAGCTCGGGGTGGTCGTGTTCGACGAGGAGGCGCTGAAGATCGCCAAGGTGGCCGCTGGTTTCCTTGCGCACGGGCTGGAAGCGCGACACCTCCAGGGGTACCGCCGCTCCGCCGAGCGGGAGGTCGACCTCTTCGAACAGGTCATCACCCCGCTTCTCCGCCAGCGCAACCCGAACGCCCGCCATCAGGCGGCGGAGTCCCTCGACGACCTGGCCCGCCTCGGCGCCACGCTGCGGAACGCGCTGGTGCGGAGCGCTCTCCGCCACCTGCGGTCCGAGTAGCACCCCGCGCTGCGCATGTGGAGCGCCGCCGGGCGGGCTAAGTTGCGGTCATGGTGGAGGTAGAGCTCGCCGCCGTCAGGGTCGACGTGCGAACCGGCACGCCGGTGCTGCTCCTCCAGGAGCACGCCGGGGACCGGCGGACGCTGCCCATCTTCATCGGCCCGCCGGAGGCCACGGCTATCGCGTTCGCGATCCAGGGTGTGCCGACGGAGCGGCCGATGACCCACGACCTCATGCGTGACTTGCTCGAGACCCTCGGGGCCACCGTCGAGCGGGTGGTCGTCACCGAACTGGTCGGCACGACCTACGTGGCGGAGCTCCACCTCTCGAACGCCGGACGCACGGTCGTGGTCTCGGCCCGCCCCTCCGACGCGGTGGCGCTCGCGGTACGGGTCGACGCGCCGCTGTTCGTGGCGGACGAGCTGCTCGACGCCGAGGGCGTCGTCCTCGACCTGGACGAGGAGCCGGAGGGTGACCAGCCCAGCTCCGGCGAGCTGGTCGCCGAGTTCCAGCGCTTCCTCGACACGGTCCGCCCGGAGGACTTCGGCGGCTGACGCCTGGGCTCGGCGCCGAGGCCGAGCGGGCGGAGGGCCACGGTTCGAGCCGCCGGAGTTGCAACCTGGTAACTTCACCATCGTCGGTGTGGTTCCGGCGTGACCGGGCTCGGGCGACGGGCGGGTGAGCCCGTGTGAGCCGGCCCGAACGGGGAGGCGGGGACGTGGCGGCAGACGCGATCGACGAGGGGTTCCGGGCCCCGCAGGTGTGCAAGCTCGTGGGCATCACCTACCGGCAGCTCGACTACTGGGCCCGGACGGGACTGCTCGAACCCTCCCTCGCCCGGGCGGCCGGGAGCGGCTCGCAGCGCCTGTACTCCTACCGGGACCTGCTGGAGCTGAAGGTCATCAAGCAGCTCCTCGATGCTGGCGTCTCACTCCAGGCCGCTCGGCGAGCCATCGCGTGCCTCCGCCACGACGTCGGCGCCGAGCTCGCGTCGGCAAACCTGGTGCTCGCCGGCTCGACCTCCATCCTCGCCCACACTGGCGAGGAGGTCGTGGACCTGCTCCGCGGCGGGCAGGGCGTGCTGAACGTGGTCCCGCTCTCGGGCCTCGTGGCCGACCTGGACGCCGCCATCTCCTCGCTCGTGCGCGACGGCGGGCGCGCAGGAGCGACGTCGAGTGCGACCGTCACAGCCGAGCGGGTCGGGGCGACGCCAACCGAGCGGGTCGCCGCCTCGGGGGTCTGAACCCGGGCGAGAGTGCTCCCGCGCCGGCGCCGGCGTGTCGGCAAGCCCGACCGCTCGGATGGCCACGGGCTGGCCATCCGCGCCCCTGGGAGCCGCCGGCCGCATGCGGGAGTCGACGCTCGGTGCACAACGTGCGAGCATTGGCCGATGGAGCTTCGTCGGTCACCCCTCGATGCCGTACACCGCCACCTAGGAGCCAAGATGACGGCCTTCGGCGGCTTCGAGATGCCCCTCGCGTACCCGACCGGGACCGTTGCCGAGCATCTCGCCTGCCGGCGGGACGCAGCCATCTTCGACGTGAGCCACCTCGGTACCGTCCGCCTCTCGGGGCCAGGTGCCCTCGATGCCCTCCAGGCCACGCTCACCAACGACCTCGGGAAGATCGCCCCTGGTCGTGCCCAGTACACCCACCTACTGAACGCCGACGACGCCTCGGTCACCGACGACTGCATCGTGTGGTGGGTCGCGCCGGAGCGCTTCGACCTCATGCCGAACGCCTCGAACACCGCCCGGGTGCGCGCGGCCGTGGGCGGGACGGACGTGACGGAGGAACGAGCCGTTCTCGCCGTCCAGGGCCCGGGTGCGCGGGATCGCCTCGGACGGGTGTGCGCCGATGCGGCGTCAGTGGGCAGGTTTCGCGTCGAGGCGCTCGGGTGGAACGGCCACCCTCTCGTGGTGGCGGGGACCGGCTACACGGGCGAGGACGGGGTGGAGATCGCCGTGCCGGTCGCCGGCGCGGAAGCACTCTGGGGGGCGCTCTGCGAGGCCGGTGTCGTGCCAGCGGGCCTCGGCGCCCGTGACACCCTCCGGCTCGAGGCCGGTCTTCCGCTCCACGGCCAGGATCTCGGACCGGGCATCACGCCGCTCCAGGCCGGGCTCGGCTGGGTTATCGGCTGGAAGAAGGGCCCCTTCCGCGGTCGGGCGCCGCTCGAGGCCGAGCGCGACCGCGGGCCCACGCGACGCCTCCGCGGGATCCGGAGCACCACCCGCCGCCCCCTCCGCGCCGGCGACGCCGTCGAGCAGCATGGCCGCTCGCTGGGCGTGCTCACGAGCGGTGGCTACTCACCCCTGCTCGAGCTCGGGATCGGCCTCGGACTCCTCGAGGGGACCCACGAGGACGGGGAGGCGGTCGAGGTCCGGACCCGGGGTGGACTCGTGGCCGGGACGGTGGTGACACCGCCGTTCGTGGCGCTCCCGTCGGAGCGCTGAGCGAGAGCTCCGCGGCGAGCTCGGAGGCTGCGACAGCCATGCGACAGCCAAGGGAGTGACGCAGGGGGCGGCGACGGGGAGGGGCAGGCGGCGGGGGGAACAGGGCAGGACTCGCCGGTCGGCGAGGATCTCCACGAGCTCTCCCGGGAGGGGACGCTCGACGAACTCGGTGCTCGCGCGTCGCCACGGGCCGACCCGCACCAGCGCCGATGGCACCGACCACGGTGGCGACGTGGACGCGGGTCCCGGCGGTGCACGGCTTCCCGCCCCGCCCGCCACGGGTAGCCGAGGCGTGTGGGCGAGCGCACGGGCCGGGGTCGCAGGAGGCACTCGTCCCGAGGCTGACCGTCCCGGTACAGTCTCGCGATGCCGTCATCTGTTGCATGGATCTCGACGACGCCCGTGAAGGGCCTTGCGATGCAGGCCTGCGAGCGTGCCGTGCTCACGAACGCGGGCGTGGCGGAGAACCGGCGCTTCTACCTCGTGGACGGCCAGGGCCGCATGGTGAACGCCAAGCGGCTGGGGAACCTCGTACAGGTCCGCGCGGACTACGACGCTTCGGGGGAGCGCCTCGCGCTCACGTTCCCGGACGGCTCCGTGGTCGAGGGCGCCGCGACGGCCCCGGCAGGCTCGACTCCAGTCACTACGTCTTTCTTCGGTAGACTAGTGACTGGGAGGGAGCTGGGGGAGACGTTCGACGGTCCGCTCAGCGCCCACGCGGGTCGCCCCCTCCGACTCCTCCGGACCGACCGTGACGGCACGGGCGTGGACCGTGGCCGCCGCTCGGCCGTGAGCATCCTCGGCGAGGCGTCGCTCGGGCGCCTCGGGGCCGAGCTCGGGCTCGACGGGCTACCGGACCCACGCCGGTTTCGCATGCTCTTCGGGATCGCCGGGACCGACGCCCACGAGGAGGACGCCTGGGTGGGACGCCGGGTGGCACTCGGAGCCGCGGTCGTCGCCGTTCGGGGGCTCGTCGGGCGCTGCATCGTGACGACGCGCTCGCCGGAGTCGGGCGAGGTCGATCTCGAGACGCTCGCGGCACTCCGGCGGTACCGGGCGCCGGAGTCCGGCGAGGCTTCGCCGCCGTTCGGCGTCCACGGCGAGGTCGTCGTGCCCGGGACCGTCAGCGTCGGGGACCCGGTCAGTCTCGACGGTTCCTGAGCATCGGGACGAACCCCGAGACGCCCACCGGGCTCCGACGGTGCCTCCCGGGGTGAGGGTGCCGCACGGATGAGCGAAGCAGTGCAGCGGCACGGCACGGGTCCCGCCTGGGCGCTCGCGATTTGCCGAGAAGATCCGTTATGTAAAGCTGTGGTGAGGGAGCGGCCAGCGAGGCGCTGGAGCCCTCACCCCTCCTCCCGACCTCCCGATTGCGGGCCTTGCTCAGCCAAGCCCCTCTGCCCGCCGCGGCTACCCTCTGGCCATGGAGGGGCGCAACGAGAGCGATGCCGAGCTGTTGGCCGCGCTCGAGGGCGCACTCGCCGCCGACGAGAACCAGCACGCGCTCCGGCTGCACCTCGCGCAGCTCTACCTCGAGCGGGACGCGCCCGCTGCGGCACTGGCCCACGCGTCGCGCGTCCTCGCGGCCCAGCCCGCACACCGGGAGGCGTTGGCGCTGGCGGCGGCTGCAGCGGCGGGCGCCGGACAGACCGACGCCGCGACTGGCTACCGAGAGCTCCTCGCCGCGCTCGACGGCACCCCAGGACCGGCTGGCGGCTCTGCCGGATCGTCGCCGCCGTCCGCCGGTTCGTTGCTGGCGCCCACCGGTTCGCTGCCACTGTCCACCGGTTCGTCGCCGCCGTCCGCCGGCTCGCCGCTGGCGGCACCCCCTCCGACGGCGCCAGGCGGACCGGGGCCGTCTCCCGGCCCGCCCGCCGCGCCCGGTGGACCGGTCGTGCCGCTCCCCGCGGACGGCGTCCCGGGGCTCGGGGACGCTGCGCTCGACGCCTTCCTCGCGGAGGTGCTCGGGCGCGAGGTGTCCGGGCGGGAGACCGTCAGGCTGGAGGATGTCGGGGGCCTCGCCGAGGTCAAGGAGCGGCTCCGGCGCTCGTTCCTCGAACCGATGCGCAACCCCGAGCTCCGCCGTCTCTACGGCACCTCGCTGCGGGGCGGGCTCCTCCTGTACGGCCCCCCCGGCTGTGGCAAGACCTTCCTCGCCCGCGCGGTGGCCGGGGAGCTCGGAGCCCACTTCTTCCACGTCGGGCTCCACGACATCCTCGACATGTGGCTCGGGGAGAGCGAGAAGCGCCTCCACCAGCTCTTCGCAGCGGCGCGGCGACGCGCTCCGTCCGTGGTGTTCCTCGACGAGGTGGACGCGCTCGGCATGAAGCGGAGCAACCTCGCGAGCTCGGCCGGCCGCAACGTGGTGGTGCAACTCCTGACCGAGCTGGACGGGATCGCCACCACCAACGAGGGGATCTTCGTGCTCGGGGCGACCAACCGGCCGTGGGATGTCGACATCGCACTCCGCAGGCCGGGCCGCTTCGACCGGATGCTCGCCGTGCTCCCTCCCGACCAGCCGGCCAGGGCAGCCATCCTCCGTCGCAAGCTCAGCGGACGCCCCGTCGATCGGGATGTTGACGTCGACGCCCTCAGCCGTTCCACCGAGGGCTACTCCGGCGCGGACCTCGGCCTGCTGTGCGAGTCCGCCGCGGAGCGAGCGCTCGACGACTCGATCCGAACCGGCTGTGCCCGGCCGATCACGGCCGAGGACTTCCGCCATGCCCTTCGCGACGTCCGCCCCACGACAGGGCCATGGCTGGAGACGGCGAGGACGTACGCCTCCTTCGCCAACGAGGGGGGCGCCTACGACGACCTCCTCGCCTTCCTTCGCCGGCGACGTTGAGGGAACAGGTCGAGTCGATGGCCGACGCAGGACACGCCGACGAGCGCCTCGAGACCCTTCGGCGTTCCGACGCGCTCCTCGAGCTGCGCCGATTCGAGGAAGCGCTCCGCACTCTGGCCCCCCTGATCGCCGACGAGGATGGCGAGGCGCAGTGTCGAGGCGCGCAGGCGTTGCTCGGCCTCGGTCGGCCCGCGGAGGCACTTGCGCTCGCAACGCGGGCGGCTGCGGCGCGCCCCGAGGACGAGTGGCCGCTCCGCCTCCGTAGCCGAGCACTGCTTCGCGTCGCGGGCTCACGCCGTGGCCGGCAGCACCGGGAGCTGCTGCACGAGGCGTGCGCGACCGCCACCGCAGCGGTCGGCCTCGCTCCCGAGAACCCCCTCACCCTGCGCTCGGCGGCAGAGGTCGAGCTCGCCGCGGGGGATCTCGCCGCTGCGGCAGGCTTCGTCCGACGTGCCTTCGCGCAGGATCCCGAGCAGAGCGAGCTCTGGTTCCTTGAGGGCAGGCTCGGCCTCGCAACGGAGAACTACGTCCGAGCGGAACAGGCGAATCGGCGGGCGATCGCGCTCCGGCCCGAGTACGCGCCGGCCTGGAACAACCTGGGCGTTGCCCTGGCGCGGCAAGGCCGCTCCCAGGAGGCCGCCGAGGCCCTCCTGCGGGCGGCGCAGCTCGACCCGGCAACCACGCCAGCCGCCACCAACGTGACCAGGCTCGGGTCACGCCTCTGGTTCGTCGCCGCCGAGGTCCTCTTCCTGCCGCTGCTCGCGCTCCCCGTGGGCGTCGCCCTCTACGTCGGCGCCCTGGTCGTTGCGCTCCTCGCCGGCTCCCTCGCGAGCCCACGCCACCCGTCCGTGCTCAGGTACGAGCTCGCAACTGTCAACTGGGTCCGGCGCTCGCCACTCGCGCCCGTCCTGACGCACCCCCGCGTGCTCGCCGTCCTCCAGTGGGGCCCCCTGATCGTCGTCTGGGTCGTCCTGTTCACGGGCTCGGGGCAACGGGGCGGCGCCGCCGTTCTCCTCCCCCTCGTTGCGATCCTGCTCCTCCTCGGCCTCTCGCGCCGTATCGGCGCTCGCCGTACCCGACGGTGACGGCTGGCCTCGGCGGGGCTCCCGGCGCCGGTGGCGGCGCGAGGCGGAACGTCGGTCGTGCTCTGCGACGTGCGCCAGGCCGGAGGTCGAGCACGAGACGAGGAGCCGAGGGTTTCGTTGTGCGGAAGACGACGAGCCGGGGTCAGGCCGCGGTCCCACCTCGATGCCCGGGATGCTCGAGCCGTTCGGCGATCCAGACCTTGATGACCGACTGACGGGTCACCCCGAGGCGCCTGGCCTCGCGGTCGAGCCGCTCGATCATCCAGGACGGGAAGTCGACGTTCACCCGCCGTTGGTCGAGGCCCGCTCGCCGCGCAGCCGGGAGGTCGAGCGCTCCCATCACCTCCTCGCCCGCATCGAAGCGCTCGTCCAACTCCTCAGTGCTCATCGTGGCCATAGAGCTTCACCTCCTCGATCCGGGCCCGTCGTACCGAGATGATCCGTACCCGCAGTTCACGGTAGGTGATCACCGCTGACCAGTGGACCCCGCCAATACGTCCGACAACGAGCCAGCGCGGCTCGCCGACCGTGCGCGCCGGCACCTCGACGCGTTCCGGGTCCCCAAGGTCGCGCTGGGTGCACCATCTGCCCCACCGCCCGATCGGGTGTCCGATGCGAGGGGCCTGGTTGTCGCGGTTCGCTCGGCATCGCGGAACAGTTCGTGGCGCGGGCGGGCTCGCGCCAGCACTCCCCCGAGCCTCTCGTGGCCGGGAGCGCCACTTCCCCGAGCCAGCGATCTCGGACAGCCGTTCGCGTCATACATGGCAGGTTCGCGACGGGTGTGACGAAGCTGACGGCGACACTGACGACGCCCATCACGAGTGGGCCCATGGCACGAGCCGGTCCCGAGCGAGCAGCGTCGAAACCGGCGCGTGTGTCGTCCCCCGGAGGCAGATCAGCACGTCGGGGCGCGCCAGCAGGTGGATCATCCGGCTGCCTTCGCGGTGCCCTCGGTCGCTGCCGGCGCGGCTGTTCGCTCACGGAGTGAGCTCCACGGTTGGCGGACCCGGGTCCGGGAGCGGCAGTGTCGTCACTTCGTCCGCGATGCGCTCCCGCTCGGCGGACGAGAGGTCCCGCCACGCCTGCACCCGTACGCGCGGACCGGCGCGTCGCCAGGTGCCGGCAATCTCGCCGTCCAGGAGCAGGGCCCCTGGCCAGACCCTCGGCGTCCAGAGCTGCGCCCGCTGGTCCGGGTCGGTGACGAGCAGCTCCCGGTCCGGCCCCTGCAACAGGAAGTAGGCGTCCCCGCTCGGGAGCAGCCGAACCGCCGCCTCCGGCTGGGGGTCGGAGCGGAACGACGCTTCGTCGGAAGCCAGGATCCACCCACCGCCGATGGGGGTGCCAACCGGGACCAGCGAGGGTTGCAGCGCAGCGAACACCGCGTCGGCCCTGCTTGCCGGCAAGCCCGACCAGCGCGCGAACGAGGCGGCGGTCGTCGGACCGAACACGTGGAGGTAGCGGCGGGCCAGCTCCGAGCGGGCCTCGCCCGGGTCCATCTCGGGCGGTGGGCAGGCGGCGATCGTCGGGCGCCTGGCACCGTCCCAGCGGATGAGCAGCGTGCCCGTCGCTGCCGCATAGCGGAAGGCGTTGGGATGGACCCGAGCCCGCCTGCCGGCCTCCTCCAGCGACTCGATGCCCTCGGCCAGCAGGTCGTGCAGCTGCGCAGCGAGACGCTGGGCCCGTTCGCGCCCGCGGGGATCGTCGGGGAGCAGTGCCACGGTGAAGAGCGCGCGGTCCAGGGCCGCGACCACGAAGACGCTGAAGCGGGGACCCCACACCTGGATCAGGCTCGGGTCCTCCCAGCTGCCGGCCGTGACACCAGCGACCCGGGCGTGGAGCGACAGGAGCGCCGCACGGGGCATGCTGTCCTGCAAGCCGACCCACGCTGCCCGTCGGAGGCTGTCGGGGCCAGCAGGAAGGCGCCGATCGAGCGAGGCAACCGCCCGTCGGTACCGGAGGATCTGGTCTCGCCGGAGCGCCAGCACGAGCAGGCAGTTCAGCACACCGGGGCGCGGCCGACAACGGGCGCCGACCGAGCCACCGGAACGCCGACCGAGGACGGCTGTCGGCCACCGGGACGGCACCTCCGGAGTCCGCTCGGAGTCGGCTTCGCTCCTTCGGGTGGAGCTCTCCCGGCGACTGGTGGAGCCCTCCCGAAGTCCGATGCGCTTCTCCGGGCTGGCGACGTTGATGCCGAGGTCGCGGGCTGCGTCGAGCATGCGCTGGTCGTAGCTCACAAGACGTCCGACGTCGGTGCCGAGTTGGAGGGCGCTGGCGAGGTGGATGGCGTCGAGGGAGCGGAGATGGGCGGGCAGGAGCGTGCCGGCGGAGCCGAGGAGTCCAGGTAGGTGGCGGCATTCATCTCTCGGCGGCTCGGAGCCGCTCGAGCCGCTGTGACGGCAGCTCGGCGCCCCGGGCAGCGAGTGGCTCGGGCAGATCGTCGATCTCGTCGGTGGCCGACTCCACCTCGCCGGCGTTGCGGAGCCGCTCCGGCAGACTCCCCTGTGGGAGCGGCGAGAGGAGGGCAACTGGTCGCCCGCGGTTGGTGATCTCGATCGTCTCGCGTCTCGCCGTTCTCGACCTTGCGGAGCAGCTCCCTGGCGCGTTGGCGAAGCTCGCGGATACCGACGGAGGTCATGTGTTTCTCCTAGCACACTGTCGCCGACACTGTCACCATGCGGTCGGACGTCCCATCGCGGCCAGGTCCGGGAGTGTCACGGGCTGCGGTCGCTGCTCGAGCAGCGCCGACGTCGCCTCCGGATCTCGCGCGACCGGCACCCACGGGTCAGGCGGCGCGTGACGACGAGAGCGCGCCATCGCAGCTTCCGAACAGTCATTGGCCTGGATCGACCTCGCCCGCCGCGGCGAGGTGACCGCCCTCCGAGAGGTGACGATCGACGGGGTAGCTGCGCTCGTCGTCGAGCTCGACGGTGGCACGCCCCTCGTCGTCACCGGCGAGCAGCAGGACGGCAGGATCACCCGCATCTACCTGCTCCTGAACGCCGACAAGCTCCGGGGGATCTCCGCTCGTCCCGCCGTCACGTGAGTCGCCGGGACGCTGCGGCGAGGAGGCCCGTTTCGCGCCACTCCCCCGGCGCCCGCAGCCTCGAGCGCGGACTGGTCACTGCGACGCCTGCGCCCTCGGGCCATGCCACACCTCCCTGGTCAGGAGATGTCGCGGTGACCCGTTGAGGCCAAGATGCTAGTGTCCCCCGCCGGTAATCCGTAGCAATAGTCGTCCGAGCTTCTCGAGGATCTGGTCGGCGGTCTTGGTCCAGATGAACGGTTTGGGGTTCTCGTTCCACGCGGCGATCCAGGCTCGGATGT
>JAJYWE010000098.1 GCA_021791675.1 Actinomycetes bacterium
CTCAGGATCGAGGTGCGTCATGGCCAGCGCGGTGTCGGTCGGTGAGCTACTCGACGATCATGTGGTGCTGGACCTCGAGTGCCTGGATCGGCTCTACCTCAACGCCTACGTCCCGAACTTGCAGGTGAGCGGGCAGGTGGTCACCTTCATGCGCGACCATCTCCGCTGCCCGATCCCTTCCCCGGCGATCATGACCAGGATCGGGGACCGCTTCCGCGCCGCGGTGAGCGCGTTCGCCGAGACCAACGACATCCCGGTCATCCGGTTCAAGGCCGACGACCGCCAGATCGACCCGGTCCGCCCGTACTGGAACGCGGCTCGGGGTCCGGGGGTGGTGGCGATCGGGGTGGCCCAGGAGTTCCAGCGGGTGTTCACCGCCCACCAGCGTCCGAAGCGCGACCCCAGCGTGAAGCTGTTCGGCTTCGACAAGGCCGACCGGCGAGTGACGGCCTACTACTTCTCCGTCCTCGACGCTGACTTCGGTCCGGGCTTCGTCAAGATCTGCAGTTGGTTCCCGTATCCGGCCAAGGTATGGGTCAACGGGCACGAGTGGGCGAAGCGTCAGGCGACCAAGGCCGGGATCGGGTTCACCGAGCTGGCGAATGGGTTCGCGACGAGCGACGATCCGGCTGGCCTCCAAGCGGTCTGCGATCGGCTCGGTCCCGCACAGATCCAGGTGTTCTTCGAGCGGTGGCTGCGAGCGATCCCCACGCCCCTCGACGACGTCGACCGGGCGGGTGGCTACTGGTGGGAGCTCTCGATGCGCCAGGTCGAGATGTCCCGCACGATCGTCTTCGACGCCCCACGGCGGGCCCGAGCGTTCTTCGAGGCCATAGTGACCGACAACATCGATGTGGGCCGGCCCGACGAGATCAAGGTGATCTTCGACCGGCGGATCTACTCGAACACCAAGGGCGAGTTCGCCACGAAGGTCGTCACCCGGGGCACGGATGTGACGATCAATGCCTTCTACGAGCACTCCAGGATCGAGGAGTACCTGAAGGAAGGTCGTGCGCTGCGCATCGAGACCGTCGTCAACGCTCCCAACGACTTGGGATGCCAGCGGCGTCTCACCAACCTCCCCGAGCTCCAGGCCAAGGCCCGAGCGGCCAACCGCCGTCTGCTCGAGGTGCAACGTGCCGGTCAGGGCTGTGCCATCGAGAGCGCTCTGTTCGAGCGGATCTCACAGCCCTCGGTCGAGGAGGGCCAACGAACCGGAGCCCTGCGCTTCGGGGATCCACGCGTCATGGCCCTGACCGGCGCCCTCTGCGTCGCGTTGACCGCCACCGTCGGCTTCACCAACAAGAGCCTTCGCGCCTCGGTGAGAGCCTCCTCGGTGGCCCCGACAGCGGAGCGCAGATGACCTACGACCTGCGCCGACTCCGCCTCAAAGGCCTCATCGCCCGGGTCCCGCACACCAACACCTACACCCTGACCACCGACGGTCTCAAGGCCGCCGTCTTCTACACCAAGCTCGATCACCGCCTCCTCCACCCCCTTCTCGCAGCCGACCAGCCACCCGCACCACCCCCCCTGCGGACCGCCCTCGCGACCATCGACCACGCCGTCACCGACTACATCAGCAGGGCTCGACTCAGCCTCGCCGCCTGAAAACTTGCCTCATCCGTGACGACGGTCATACCTGAGGAGCTCTAGAGGCGGACCACGGGGCAGGTCAGCGTCCTCGTGATCCCCTCGATGAGCTGGACTCGGCTGACGACCATCGTGCCGAGCTCGTCGACGGAAGCGGCTTCGGCCCGCACGATGACGTCGTAGGGTCCGGTCACGTCGTCGGCGGCCACGACGCCGGGGATCCCGGCGACCTTGGACGCGACCTGAGCAGCCTTGCCGACTTCCGTCTGGATCAGCACGTATGCCATGACTGACACGCCCGTCCCTCCTCGCTCCGCCCCGCTCCCACCGTCCCGCCGACGGTGCCCGGCCGGCTTCGGGCACGTTAGCGTACAGAACGGCACGAAGCCGAGGTCCGTGACGAGGTGAAGGGAGCGAGCGCTGGCAACCAAGACGATCCGCATCCTCGGAGATCCGGTGCTGCGGACGAAGGCGGCAGAGGTGATCGACTTCGATCGCAGCCTGCGGCGGCTCGTCGCCGATCTGAGAGACACGATGCTCGACGCGAACGGTGCCGGACTCGCGGCACCGCAGATCGGCGTCGGGCTTCGCGTGTTCACCTACCTCCGTCGGGACGCCGAGGACGACGACGTCGGGCACCTGGTGAACCCGGTGATGGTCGAGGTCGATCCCGAGGAGGTCGAGGACGAGGAGGGTTGCCTCTCGATCCCGGGGATCACCTGCCCGCTCCGGCGCTCTCGGCGCGTGGTCGCCCGGGGCTTCGACAGCCACGGAGAGCCGATCGAGGTCGTCGGTACCGACCGACTCGCACGCGCCCTGCTGCACGAGACGGACCACCTCGACGGGGTCGTGTTCCTCGACCGCCTGGACCCCGAGACCCGCCGGCGAGCCCTTGCCGAGCTGCGGGAACGGATGCTCGACGGCGAGGAGATCGTCGTGAAGGACTCCCCGCACGCTCCGCTGCGTCTCCGCTGAGGAGCCCCGCCCTCCCCCCTGCGTCGCAGTGGCGGGGTTAGGCTCGGGCACG
This sequence comes from Actinomycetes bacterium, assembly GCA_021791675.1. GTDB lineage: Bacteria > Actinomycetota > Acidimicrobiia > Acidimicrobiales > JAKAOS01 > JAJYWE01. Next base: position 2,621 of record JAJYWE010000098.1, read on the forward strand.
CGGACAGTCCTCGGGCGAACACGCTGCGAGCCTGTTCCACCAGCCCGGACGGTCCGGGCCACATGGGAAGTCGACCGGGTCGGGAAGCGCTGCTGGGAGCGGACCGCCGAGGATCGAGGACGAGAGCGGCCGGGAGTCGACCGGTCGGGCCCCATCCGCCGAGGCAGGCCGGAGTGTACGGGAGGGCGTGACGATGGTGGCGAAGTCTGAGACGGCGGGGCGGGGTAGCGGACGGCGGAACGCGTCGGGAGTGACGGCGCCGGGCGGTGGGGCCGCGCCGGCGACCGCACGGAGCGCGAAGTCCGCGCCAGCGACCGCACGGAGCGCGAAGGCGACGGAGGACGCCTCGCACAACGGCACGGCGCCCCTTTCGGCTGCAGCGGCCCGCCACGGCCGGGCGTCGACCGCGAGTGAGGTCGCCCGCACCGGCCGGGCGCCAGCCCGGCGCACGCGCGCCAGCGGAGCAGGCCCGGCGAGCCAACCCGATGCGCTGCCCTACCCCAAGGACGAGCTGCTCGAGGACTACCGCCTCGCCTGCGTGTCGCGCGCGCTCGACGACCGGGAGATCACGCTCCAGAAGCAGAGTCGGGTCTTCTTCCAGATCTCCGGGGCCGGCCACGAGGCGCTGCTCCTCGGCCTCGCCCGTTCGCTCCGCTCGGGGCAGGACTGGTTCTTCCCGTACTACCGCGACCGGGCGCTGATGCTGGGCCTCGGGGTGAGCCCGTATGAGATCCTGCTCGAGGCCGTGGGCTCGGCCGACGACCCGGCATCGGGCGGCCGGCAGATGCCCTGCCACTGGGGATCCCGTCGTCACCACGTCGCCACGCAGTCGAGCCCCACCGGGAGCCAGTGCCTGCCCGCGGTGGGCTGCGCCGAGGCGACCCGTTACGCATCACGGCGACCTCAGCTCCCGGGCGTCGAGGCGACGGGGGACGAGCTCACCTACGTCTCCCTCGGTGAGGGGGCCACGTCGGAGGGCGAGTTCTGGGAGAGCCTCAACACCGCCTGCACGCTCGCGCTGCCCGTCCTGTACGTCGTGGCGGACAACGGCTATGCGATCTCGGTGCCCGCCTCGGAGCAGGCGCCAGCGCCGATCTCCGAGCTCGTCTCCGGCTTCCGTGGTCTCGGCGTGGACCGGATCGACGGGCGGGACTACCTCGAGGCGCGCCGGGTGGGGGCCGCGGCCATCGAGCGGGTACGTGCCGGGGAAGGCCCACGTCTCCTCCACGCGATCGTGACGCGGCCCTACTCCCACTCCTCCGCTGACACCCAGAGCAAGTACCGCTCGAAGGCGGACCTCGCGGACGAGGCGAGCCACGACCCGCTCGTCACGATGGCGGCCATGCTCGAGGAGCTCGGCGTCGCAGGCGCAGCAGAGCTCGCGGAGATCCGGGCAGCGGCGGCGGCGGAGGTCGCCGAGGCTGCAGCGCGTGCGCTCGCAGCACCCCGGCCGGACCCCGCGAGCGCGACCCTCCACCTCTGGGACCTCGCGCGCGTCACCGAGCCGGCCATCGTCGAGCCGGCACGCCCGGAGCCGGCAGTGCCCGGGCCGGCGCTCCCGGAGCTGGCCGGGACCGGGCCGGCCGGGACCGGGCCGGCCGCTCCCGCGACGCCGACCCGCGAGCCGGCGACCTCGCGGGCCAAGCGGGGCGAGCTGGACGAGGCCGGCATCGGTGAGGTCGTGGCGCTCGGCGAGGCCATCCGGCGCACGCTCGCCGAGGTCATGGCGGCGGACGAGCGAGTCCGGGTGTTCGGGGAGGACGTGGCCGACGCCCGCGAGGCGCTGCTCGCGGAGGTCGAGGGCAAGGGTGGGGTGTTCGGCACCACCCACGGCCTGCAGCGCCGCTTCGGCCTGGCCCGCTGCTACAACACGCCGCTCGCCGAGGCGAACATCATCGGCCGGGCCGTCGGCCAGGCGGTCCGGGGGCTGCACCCCTGCCCGGAGATCCAGTTCTTCGACTACATCTGGCCGGCCATGCAGCAGCTCCGTAGCGAGGCGGCCACGATCCGGTGGCGGTCCAACGGCGCGTTCTCCTGCCCGATGGTGGTCCGGGTCCCGATCGGGGGCTACCTCACCGGTGGGGCGATCTGGCACTCGCAGTCCGGGGAGTCGATCTTCACCCACGTGCCCGGCATCCTGGTCGCGTTCCCCTCGCGGGCGGCGGACGCAGCGGGGCTGCTCCGCACGGCGTTCCGGGCCGACGACCCCGTCCTGTTCCTCGAGCACAAGCACCTGCTCCGCCAGCCCTACACGAGGGATCCCTTCCCCGGGCCGGAGCACCTCGTGCCCTTCGGCAAGGCGCGCCGGGTGCGCGCCGGTGAGGACCTCGCCATCGTGACCTACGGCGCGACCGTCGAGAAGTCCCGGCAGGCGGCCGAGCTGTTGGCGGAGGAGGGGATCGAGGTGGAGATCGTCGACCTGCGCACGCTCGCACCCTTCGACCACGACGCCGTCGCCGAGGCCGTCCGGCGCACGTCGCGGCTCCTCGTGGTGCACGAGGACGTGCTGACGTCGGGCTTCGGCGCAGAGGTCGCCGCCTGGGCGGCGGACAACTGCTTCGCCGACCTGGACGCGCCGGTGCGTCGCGTCGGGGCGCTCGACACCCCGGTCGGTTACGAGCCCGGGCTCGAGCGGGCCATCCTCCCCCAGGTCGAGGACATCGCAAGGGCGGCACGCGACCTCGCCGCCTGGTAGGGGCCCACACCACCCGCCGGCCCCACCCGCCGGCGCTGTCCGACCGGCCGGCGTGAACGGCCGGGCTCGGGCCGTCGGCTGCTTGGCGTCGCAGGCCAGGTCGGCAGTGCACGGCCCCGGACCGAACCGGAAGGAGACGCAGTGGCGAGCATCCTCGGGAACCGGGTCCTCCGCAGGGAGGACCCGAAGCTGCTCACGGTCGGTGGCACCTACGTCGATGACCTGGCGCTCGAGGGCGCGGCGCACGTCGTCTTCGTGCGCTCGACCGTGGCGTCGGCCCGTCTGGTCGGCCTGGACGCCTCCGTGGCGGCTGCGATGCCCGGTGTCCTCGCCGTCGTGACCGCGGACGACCTCGACCTCGGGCCCTACCCGCGGGACTTCGACGCGATCTTCGCCGGCGCGCCGCGCCCGTTCCTCGCGACCGGGCAGGTGCGCTACGTGGGCGAGCCGGTGGCTGCGGTCGTCGCCCTGGACCGGGCGACCGCCGTCGACGCGGCCGAGGCGGTCGTCGTGGACTACGACCCGCTGCCCACCGTCGTGGACCCGGAGGCGGCGCTCGAGGGATCGGTGCTCGTACACCCGGAGGCCGGGACGAACGTCTGCTACGCCCAGGACGACCCGCCCATCGACTTCGACCGCTTTCCGGTCGTCGTCCGTGCACGCCTGCGAAACCAGCGGGTCGCGCCCTGCCCCCTCGAACCCCCTGCGGCCGCGTCCGCCTGGGGGCCGGACGGCCGGCTCACGCACTGGGCGTCGACGCAGGGGCCCCACCCGCTGCGTGACGTGCTGGCCGAGGTGTACGGGCTGGCCCGCTCCGACGTCCGGGTCGTCGTGCCGGACGTGGGGGGAGGCTTCGGGTCGAAGATGCACCTCCCCGAGGAGCTGCTCTGCCCGTGGCTCGCCCGCCGGGTCGGCCGCCCGGTGCGCCTCGTCGAGACCCGCAGCGAGAGCATGGTCTCCCTCGGGCACGGGCGCGCGCAGCGCCACGACGTCACCATCGCCGGCGACGAGGACGGCACCATCCGCGCCTACGCGCTCTCGGTGCTCCAGGATGCCGGTGCCTACCCCCGGATCGGCTCGTGGCTGCCGGCGCTGACGCGGATGATGTGCACGGGGACCTACGCGATCGAAGAGGCATCGGTCTCGGCGCGCTCGGTGCTCACGAACACCGTGCCCGTCGGGGCCTACCGGGGCGCGGGCCGCCCCGAGGCCGCAGCGGCGATCGAGCGCGCCGTCGACCTGTTCGCAGGCGCGATCGGCATGGACCCCGCAGTGGTGCGCCAGCGCAACCTGGTCCCGGCTCAGGCGTTCCCGTACCGTACGGCGATCGGGACGACCTACGACTCGGGGCGCTATGGCGAGGCGCTGCGGCTGGTGCTCGATCACGCTGGTTTCGCGGCGTTGCGCGAGGAGCAGGCGGCGAGGCGAGCGGCATGGCGGCCGGGGGAGACGCTGCTCGGCATCGGGCTCTCGGTCTACGTGGAGACGACGGGGGAGCGGGGCGGCGAGTACGCCCGGGTGGAGCTCGATCCGAGCGGGAGGGCAGTCGTGCTCACCGGTACCTCCCCCCACGGCCAGGGCCACGAGACGGCCTGGGCGATGCTCGTCGCGGAGCAGCTCGGGATCGAGGTGGACGCGGTGACCGTGCGCCACGGTGACACCGACGTCGTGCCGGCCGGCGGGTTCACCGGTGGGTCGCGCTCCGCGCAGATCGGCGGCGTGAACGTCTGGCGCGCGGCCGGAACGGTGGCTGCAGCGGCCCGCTCGCTCGCGGCCGAGCTGCTCGAAGCGGACCCCGCGGACGTCGTCCTCGACCCGGCGGGCGGCCACGTCCGCGGGGCGCCGGCCGCGGGCGTCTCCTGGTCCGACATCGCCGCCGCGAACGAGGACGGCGCACTCGCAGCGGAGGGCGATTTTGCCTCGCCGGGCTCGACCTTCCCCTCCGGCGCGCACCTCGCGGTGGTCGAGGTCGACCCCGAGACGGGCGGGGTCACGCTCGAGCGCCTCGTGGCGGTCGACGACGCCGGGCGGATCCTCGCGCCGCTCCTCGCCGAGGGCCAGGTCCACGGCGGGCTCGCGCAGGGCGCCGCCCAGGCGCTGCTCGAGGAGATGGCCTACGACGACGCAGGCAACCCCCTCACGACGAACCTCGCCGACTACCCCTTCGTCTCCGCGACGGAGCTCCCGTCCTTCGAGACACTCCACCTCGAGACGCCGACCGATCGCAACGAGCTCGGGGTGAAGGGGATCGGGGAGTCCGGCACGATCGGCTCGACTCCGGCGGTGCAGAACGCGGTGGTGGACGCGCTCGCCCACCTCGGGGTCCGCCACGTGGACATGCCGGCGACGCCAGAGCGGGTCTGGCG
>JAJYWE010000099.1 GCA_021791675.1 Actinomycetes bacterium
GGCCGCACTGGACCGAGGGGGCGTCGGAGACCCGGGGAGCCGCGGGAGGCCCAGGTGAGAGGGGGCCTGCGGGCGGTCCGACCGAGGGGCGTGCCCCGACCTCGACGACGATCCACACCGGCCCTGGGCCGAACCGACCCGGCGTCGGGTACGCTCGCCGGACCGCCGCCCCCGGTCTCCGAGGAACGAGCCTGGTCCTCGACGAACGACGTCGGTGCCCGACGAAAGGTTGGTCATGGAGCACTTCGACGTCGTCGTGCTGGGCGCCGGCTCGGCAGGGGAGTGGTTCGTCCCCGGGCTGCCGGGCCGCCGGGTGGCGGTGGTGGAGGAGGCTCGCGTCGGCGGCGAGTGCCCCTACGTGGCGTGCGTGCCCTCCAAGGCGCTGCTCCGCGCTGCGCACGTGCGGAGGCTGGCGGGCGCTGCGCATCGCTACGGTGCCGCCAGCGCTCCGCTCGCCCTCGATGATCCGCGGGCTGCCTTCGCCGCCGCCGTGGCGCGCAGGGAGCTCGTGGCGGAGTACCGGGACGACGCAGGGAGCGCAGCCCGGATCGTCGACGCCGGGGGGACCCTCTTCCGGGGGCGGGGGAGGATCGCGGGGCCGGGCCAACTCGAGGTGGCTGGGCCGGAGGGTCGACAGGTGCTCGCCTGGGACCAGCTGGTGATCGGCACCGGCTCGCGTGCCGCCGTGCCGCCGATCCCCGGGCTCGAGACGATCCCGACCTGGACGAGTGACGAAGCGCTCTCGAGCGAGGAGCTGCCGGGGCGGCTCGCAGTGGTCGGCGGTGGCGCGGTGGGCTGCGAGCTCGCGCAGGTCTACGCGGCCTTCGGCGCGGGGGTGACCCTCATCGAGGCGGCGGATCGGCTCCTCCCGGCGGAGGAGCCCTTCGCCGGCGCAGCGCTCACCGTTGCGCTCGCCGCGGAGGGCATCGACGTCCGAGCCGGGACGACCGTCACCGCCGCCCGCGCTAGCGGCGAGGCGAACGCGCTGCTCGAGCTCTCCGACGGCACGACGCTGTCGGTGGACCGGGTGCTGCTCGCAACCGGGCGGCGTCCTGCGGTCGAGGACATCGGCCTCGAGACACTCGGGATCGAGGTACGACCCGGGGTGCCCCTTGCGGTCGACGAGCACTGCCGGGTGGTCGGGCTCGACAACGTCTGGGCCGCCGGGGACGTGACCGGGGTGGCCCCCTTCACCCACACCGCCAACTACCAGGCCCGCGTCGTGCTGGCGAACCTGCTCGGTCGCGACGTCACGGCGGACTACCGCGCGATCCCGCGGGCGGTCTACACCGACCCGGCGGTCGCGGCCGTCGGGCTCACCGCCGCCCAGGCCGAGGAGCGGGGCCTCGAGGTCGGTGTGGCGACCATGGCGATCGGCGAGACCGGCCGGGCCTGGACCGAGGGCGTGGAGGACGGCGAGTTGCGTCTCGTGGCGGACCTGCGGGCTGGTGTCCTCGTGGGCGCTGCGGCGATCGGGCCGGCCGTGGACGAGTGGATCGGGGAGGCGGCGCTCGCGATCCGGGCCGGTGTGCCCCTCGCCGTCCTCGCCGACCTGGTCCACCCCTTCCCGACCTTCGCCGAGGCGTACGAGCCGCCGCTGCGGACGCTGGCCGACGAGGCTGCCCGGCTGGCGGGGCCGGCCTGAGCCGCCAGGACGCCCTGCGCCTCGCCGCGCCGGCCAGAGCGGAGGTCCACCGTCGCCCGCCGGTGTCTCTCGAGGACCGCCCGTGTCTCTCGAGGACACAGCGGCGTTGCCGGACGCAGAGGGGACGCAGCCCAGACCCGCTGCGGCCACTCGTACACGGGCACCGGCGTCGTCGACGGCCCCGGCGGCGCCTCCCGTCACCCGCACGCCTGACCCGCCAGTCGGGTGACCGTCGCCCAGTTGCGGTAGGTGATCGGCACCCCGAGGCGGCGCTCGAGGTGGGAGGGCATCCTCGCCCGCCCCATGCCGCCGGGGAGGTGGAGGTACAGGTGGCGATCGCCCGGGACGAGCTCCTCGGGCGCGAACGAAGCGACGTCGATGGCGCCGAGGGACCGGGGGTCGAGCGGTGCTCCGACGAATCCGACGTGGACCGTCGTGGCTGCCTGGCCGGCGAAGGGGTTGTGAGCCACCACGGCTCCAAGCTCGTCTCCGGTGACGACGGCGACCCTGCAGGTGACGGCGAGCCGCTCCGAGATCGCCGCTTCGAGATCTCCGGGTACCGCCGGCTCCGACGCACTGAAGACGACATTCCCGCTCTGGAGCACCGTGGTGACCTCGCGGTGGCCGAGTGACGTGAACACCTCGCGAAGTGCCGCCATCGGCACGATGTTCTTCCCCCCGACGTTGATGCCGCGAAGGAGCGCGACCTGGCGGATCATGCTGGCGGCTTCGATGCAGCGGCGACCGCGTCCCGGCCGTGCACCGGCTCCTCGGAGGCCGGGTTGCGCATGACGACATCCGGGGCCAGCTCGGCCGCGGCTGCCTCGACGTCGTGGGCGCGGGAGGCCACGAGGAAACGCTCGGCCGCCTTCATGAGACGCCCACCAGCCGCAAGTGCTCTCCAACGAGGAGGCACGCGTCGCCTGACCCCCTTCGGGATGCGACCCGCCGGGCCGTTCCTCCCCTTCGCATCCGACGTCGTCGGGACCTCCTGTCAGCTGGGGTCACCGCGGCCCCTTTGCGGTCGCATGGTTGGGGCTCGGGAGAAGGGCATTCGCGAGGAGCGCACGCCACCACTCAGCGAAGCGGAGCTGGAAGGCAGGGAGCGGGAAGCCGTGGCGTGCGGCGTGCTCTGCCGGGAGGGCGTCCCAGCCGTAGTGCTCGATGCTGACTCGGGTCTCCCCGGGGCCCGCCGGCTCGAAGCCGACGTGCAGTTCGGTCGACTGCTCGGGCGAGAAGCTGGCCTGGCACCAGGAGACCACGAGGCGCCGTGGCGGCTCCCAGACGCCGATCACGCCGATCACGAAGACGCTGCCGTCCGCGTAGGTCTCGGTGAGCCGGCCGCCCACCGCGGGCTCGAAGGCGAGCACGCCGCGGCGGCCTGTGCCGGGTGCCGGGGCTGCCGGCGCCGCCCGGGGCTGACGAGCGTCCGTCGGTCCGGCGGGACGAACCGATCCGAGCGGGTGCCTACTCGCCGACCGCGCCGTCGATCGCCTCGCGTATGAGGTCGGCGTGCCCGGCATGACGCGCCGTCTCCTCGACGAGGTCCAGGAGCATCCAGCGGAGCGAGAAGTGTCGACCGTCGCGGAGCGGTTGCACCGAGAGCTGGTCCAGGCTGGCCGCGCCGGCAACGATCCCGCGGCTGCGGTCGCAGGCCTGTCGGTAGCGTCCTCGCAGCTCCTCGGGGTCCAGATCGACGGCCGCGTGGAACTCCCAGTCGGGATCGGCTTCCCAGTCCACGCCGACCCACGGCTCCCGTCCCGGGAGACCCGCGAAGCGCACCTCGGTCCAGTTCTCCTCGACGAGCGCGAGGTGGTAGAGCAGTCCGGCGAGGGTCAGCGCGGACGGTGGGTGGTGCTCGGCGAGCTGCTCCTGGGTGAGCCCCTCGGTCTTCGCGAGGACCGTCTCGCGCTGGTAGTCGAGGTACTGGGAGAGCAGGGCATGCTCGGAGCCGGTGGGAGCGGGGTCGACGCGCATGGCTGCCATGCTGGCCCCGAGCCGTCGAGGGGTGCCAGGGATTTTCGGGGACCCGAGCCGAGCCGATCCGCTCGCTCAGGGGTGCGTCTCGAACTCGTGCGGCCCGTGCCCACCCGGCTCGAGCTGGAACGTCGAGTGCGCCACGTCGAAGTGTCCCCGCACGCAGGCCTGGAGGGAGTCGAGGATCTGCGGGGTGTGGCCGTCGTCGAAGCACCCGGATGCGACGACCACGTGCGCCGACAGCGCCGGCAGCCCACTCGTCACGGTCCAGACGTGCAGGTCGTGCACCGCCTCGACGTGGGGCGCCCCGAGGAGGTGGTCCCGCACCGCGTCGAGGTCGACGTCCTCCGGCGCCGCCTCCAGCAGGATCCGCCCGGCGGAGCCGAGGAGCTGCCAGGCCGTGCGGCCCATGAGGAGCACGATGACCAGTGACGCCAGCGCATCGGCGCGCGCGAAACCAGTCGTCACGATCACGATCCCCGCGAGTGCGGTCGCCAGGAAGCCGTAGAGGTCCGTCAGCACGTGGCGGAACGCACCCTCGACGTGGAGGGCGCGGCGGTCCGAGCCGGCGAGCACCCGCGCAGCGGCGAGGTTCACGCCGACCCCGACGATCGCGACCACGAGGACCGCGAGACCGTCGACGCGGGTGGGGTGCAGCAACCGCAGGATCGCGTCGACGAGGACGAAGAGCCCGATGACCACCAGCGTCACCCCGTTGAACGCGGCCGAGAGGATCTCGGCGCGGCGCAGCCCGAAGGTCCATGCGCCCTCGGCTGGGCGGCGGGCGAGGCGGGTGGCGACCAGTGCTGCGGCGATCGCGGCGGCGTCGACGAGCATGTGGCCGGCGTCGGCGAGGAGGGCGAGCGAGGAGGACAGGATCGCGACGACCACCTCCACCACCAGGAACGCACCGAGGAGCGCGAGCGCCCTGGTGAGGGGACCGGTCTCTCCGGCAGGCGGGCCGTGGCGGTGACCCGAGTGCGAGCCGTGCAGCCCCGCCGGGCGGGTCTCCTCCGCCGGTCCCCGCCGCCCAGCCCACCGCCTCGCTCGGCCATCCGCCACGGACGCGAGCTTAGGTGCGCCGCAGTTCCCGCTTCGAGAGCCTGTCGGCCGACGGGGCCCCCGCACGAGGCGAGCCTCCTCCGTCCCGAGAGCCTCCTCCGTCCCGAGAGCCTCCTCCGTCCCGAGAGCCTCCTCCGTCCCGAGAGCCTCCTCCGTCCCGCGAGCCCCCTCCGTCCGGCGAGCGCCGGTCAGCACGCGGACGGGACAGGCAATCCGGCCCCGCCTACCGGAGGACCGCCGCGGCGACCAGCACGGCCACGAGTGCCGCCAGCATGTAGGCGACGTAGGCCTCGAGGCGTCCGGACTGGAGCCGGCGGACCTGGCCGGAGAGCCAGAGCAGGCCTCGTCGGAGGGGTGCGTAGAGGTACCGGGCCGTCGGCTCGGCGACGGAGGTCTCGACGACGGCCGTGCCGTCCTCGTCGACGACGACGTGCCGGCTCGCCCCGAGGAGGTTCCCGAGGACGTGGCGCAACGCGTTCGCGTAGCCGAACGCGCTGTAGTGCTGGTCGACGCCGACGTCCAGGCTCGCCGATCGCCACGGGGGCACGCGGCGCACCCGGAGGACCCCTCCCCGCGAGGCGGCGAGCGCGAAGACGGTGACGGCGACCACACCCACGGCGAGCAGCACTGCGAACCAGGTGGGAGAGAGGATGGAGAAGCCGCGCTCCACCGGTTGGAGGACCCAGGGGGACTTGCGCGCCGGGGCGAGCGCTGCGCTGGGCACGACCGGCGCGAGGCCCGCGACGAGGAAGCTGACGACGAGCGGTGCGACCACGGCGAGGCCGACGCAGGCGCCTCCGAGCACGCCGAGCACGCCGACCGTGGCGCGTGTAGCGCCGGACCTCCCGACCCCGTGGCCCACCCGGCGCACCCCCGGCGCACCCGCCACCGGCACACCCGCCCGACGGCCCATCCGGTCGACCTCGCGACGACCTGCAGATCCTGCAGATCCTGCAGATCCCGCCGGACCCCTCGGACCGCCTCTCCGGGCGGTTGCTTCCTGCTCGGCACCCGGTGGACCGAGGAGCACGACGCCGACGAGGCGCGCGAACGCGAGGGCGGCGAGCCCCGCGGTCAGCGCGACCAGCGCGCCGCCAGTGGCCATCCCGAGGCGCAGCGCGAGCGGTGCGAGCCGGAACTGCTGCATCAACGCCTCGAGCACGAACCACTCGGACGCGAAGCCGATCGTGGGTGGGAGCCCGGCGAGCGTGAGGGCGCCGAGCGCGAAGGCGCCGGCGGCGAGCGGGTGCTCGCGCCCGACGCCGCGTAGTTCCTCGAGCCGGTCAGTCCCGCGGTCGGCCTCGAGCACCGACCCGGAGAGGAAGAGTGTGGTCTTGGCCACGGCGTGCGCGAGCACCTGGAGGCTGGCAGCGAGGATCCCGGCGGCCAGCAGCGCCGTCTGGTGGGTGGTCTCACCGGCGAGGGCCACGCCGAAGGCGGTGAGGATGAGGCCTGCGTTCTCCACGCTCGAGAACGCGACGAGCCGGTTCAGCCGGTCGTCGACGGCGGCGAAGGCGACGCCCAGCACCGCGGTGAGCCCTCCGCCTACCAGCACCGTCACGACCAGCCACTCCGGGAGTGGACCGAGGAGGGGGAGGAAGCGCCACAGGCCGTAGAAGCCGACGTTGACCGCCAGGCCGGCGAGGGCTGCGCGCAGCGGGCCGGGGGCACGCGGGTAGGCGCGTGGCATCCAGACCTGGAGCGGCACCGCACCGACCTTCGCCGCGAAACCGGCGATCACGAGGCTGGCGGCCAGCGTGTGCAGCACGCCGTCGGGGGCGTGCACGAAGGCGGCCAGTTGGAACGAGTGCGTCTGGGTGGCGAGGAGGAGGAACCCGACCAGGAGGAGGGCGCCGCTCAGTCGACCCGTCACGAGGGCGAGCCAGCTCGCCGAGACGTCGCGCCGATCCCGGGCGCGCTGGCCGGTCAGGATGTAGAACGACAGCGTCAGGCTCTCCCAGCCGAGGAGGAACGAGAAGACGTCCCCGGCGACGAGCACGACGACGACGGAGGCGAGGAGCAGGGCGTACCCGGCCGCCACGCCCACGGAGGTCGCTGCTCGGTTGGCTCCACTCACCCAGGCTGCGGTGCTGACCGACACGGCCACCCCGAGGAGCCCGACGAGGGTGAGGGAGAGCCCGGTGAGCGGGTCGAGGCGGACGGTGGTCCGGCCGAGCTCGAGCAGCGTGCCGAGGTCGAGGGTGCGGGCCGGAGAGAGGACAGCGAGCACGCCGGCCGCGGCCGTCGTCGCGCTCGCGAGGGCAGCGAGCACATAGGGCGTCGGCCGGAGGCTGGGCCGCCCGCCACCCCAGGCGAGGTCGACCACGGCGGCAGCGAGGAGCAGCACCACGGCGGCAGCGAGGAGGTCGATCCTCACGGTCGTCGCCTCCCCGGGCCGGGGTCGCCTCTCTCTCCCGAGCGGAGGAGGTCACAGCTCACGCGGTGCTCCCTCGCGGACCCATGCGCCCGAGCGCCAGCAGGATCCCGTGGAGCAGCGATAACGGGCTCGGTGGGGACCCCGGGACGAACACGTCCACCGGCAGGATCGCAGCGATGCCGACCCGCTCGTCCCCGACCCGCCCGTTTCCTGCCGGCAGACCCCCGGCTCGCTCGTACCCAGCCTGCTCGTCCCCTGCACCGCGGCGCAGGCCGCCACGCACGGCATCGCTCCCTGCGGCGAGCACGATGCGTGGAGCGGGCATCGCCTCGTAGGTGCGTTGCAGCGGCTCCGCCATGCCAGCCGTGCCGACGCCGGTGACGAGCAACAGGTCTGCGTGGCGGGGCGACGCCGTGAAGAACAGGCCCAGGCGGTGGATGTCGTAGACCGGGTTCGTCAGCGCGGCGACCTCCCACTCCTCGCTCCCGTCGGAGCCGGCGTCGACGTGGCGGATGTGGAGGGAGCGCCCGAAGGCGCGGCTCCGGGCGCGGAGGTCTC
>JAJYWE010000100.1 GCA_021791675.1 Actinomycetes bacterium
CGCTGGCGAGGTGGGGCACTCGGCATCTACCGGCTCTGGCGCGACGGGGGCTACGCCGTCGGCCCGCTCGTGCTCGGCGCAGTGGCTGCGATCGGCGGGATCACCGCCGCCATCTGGGCGGGTGTGGGGCTCGTCGGAGCCTCCGGGGCCGTGCTCCTCGTCCTCTTCTCCGAGACCGACCCGAAGCGGCGGCGCACGCCACCGGCCTGGGAGGCACACCCGGAGTGGGTCGCGCCCTGAGCACGCTGGGCCGGGACGCCGCGAGGTGCCTGCACTCCCCCGGATGACCCGGCCACGGCTCGCCCGGGGCGAGGCCGACCGCGCCAGCCGTTGTCTCCCGTCCTGCGATGCGGAACCAGTCAGCCGCGCCGCAGGTCTCCCTTCGCACCACGCCCGGTGCACCCGCCTGGCGCCCCGGGACCGGTCGAGAGGAGGGCCGTCGTGACCGCAGAGGACGCCGGATCGGCGCCGGACGGGAAGTCGGACAGACCGTTGGACAGACCGAGGAGGGCCGGGCACGCTCCGGTCGGGGGGTCAGCGCGTCGCGGTGGTGGGCGCGATGGCGGGCCCGATCGAGGGGAACTGCGGAGGCCGCCGAGCGCGACCGGCGGGTCGGGCCGGCACCCGCTCCGGGTGGCAGCCGTCGCGGGCACGGCGGTGCTGCTGGTCGTCGCCGTGCTCGTCGTGGTGCGCCTGACCGCGCCGCGTGCAACGCAGGAGGCCAGCAACACGCGCTCGGTCCCCCAGGCCGTCCTCGCAGCGGTGACGCACGTGCCTGCCTCGGCGCTCGACGCAGCCGGTGTGGGGACCGCATCCGAGCGTACGGCGCTCGGGATCCGGGTACCCACGGCGATCACACCCCCGATCAACCTCGTCGCGGCCGGGAAGCCGATCGTGCTCTACATCGGTGCGGAGTACTGCCCCTTCTGCGCCGCCGAGCGCTGGCCGATGGTCGTGGCGCTCTCCCGGTTCGGGACCTTCACCGGTCTGCGTCTCATCACGTCGTCGAGCACCGACGTCTACCCCGACACGCCCACCTTCACCTTCTACGACGCCCACTACACCAGCCGGTTCGTCACCTTCGAGCCCGTCGAGATCGCCAACCGGGCAGACCAGCCACTCGAACAGCCGACGGCCACCCAGGTGCACCTCCTCGACCGCTTCGACCCGCCGTCGGGGAGCCCGCCGGGGAGCCCCATCCCCTTCCTCTTCGTCGGCGGGCGCTGCTACCAGGTCGGTACGGGCTATCCGGACACCCTGCTCCACCCGACCGGGAAGTTCGGACCCGCGCTCCCGGCTGGCGACATCGCCGGCAGCCTGACGCTTCCCGGCTCCGCTCTCGGGCGCGCCATCGAGATCGAGGCGAACCTGCTCGTCGGGGCCATCTGCGCGGCGACCGGGAACCACCCCGGGTCGGTCTGCGACAGCCCGGTCGTCGCGTCCGCGCAACACCTCATCGGGACGAAGCCGCAGGGCTGAGTCCGGCACTCCCGGCGGAGGCCGCCTCCGGTCGGGCCCCCCGGGCGCTCGAGCGGGTTGCGCTGCCGCCGCTCCCCCTCGTCCGGCTCGTTTGCGCTCGACGGCGCTCGACGGCGCTCGACGGCGCTCGACGGCGCGTTCTACTCGCTCTCGAACATGCCGTGCCGGCCAGCACCAGCGGCGAAGCGACGGGCGCCGGCCACCGCCCCAGCGGCGAAGGACTCCATCCCCACCTCGAACTCGAAGGCCATTGCCCGTTCCTCGTCCAGCCCTGCCTGGTGATGAACTGACCGGCGATCGTTGCGCAGGCAGGTCTGCGGGAACCTGCTCAGCTCGATGGCGAGCTCCTCCGCCACCCGCCGCGCCGCACCCGACGGAACGACCCGATTGACCAGACCGAACTGCAGCGCCTCCGTCGCGTCGACCAGCCGGCCGGTCAGGATCATGTCGAGCGCTCGACTCTGGCCGATGAGCCGAGGGAGCCGGACGGTGCCCCCGTCTACCAGGGGCACGCCCCAACGGCGGCACGAGACGCCGAGGAAGGAACCCTCCCCGGCGAGGCGGAGGTCGCACCAGAGGGCGAGCTCGAGGCCGCCTGCCACGGCATAGCCCTCGATGGCGGCGATGACTGGTTTCGAGAGCTGCAGGCGAGTCGGGCCCATCGGCCCGTCCCCTTGCGGGTCCAACCGGTTCGAACGCCCGGTCCCGACCGCCTTCAGGTCCGCACCGGCACAGAAGCTCCCGCCTTCGCCCCACAGCACCGCAACTGCGGCGTCGGGATTCTCCTCGAAGGCTCGGAACGCGTCGGCCAGATCGGCCGCCATCGGCCCGTCGACGGCATTGCGACGTTCGGGTCGGGCCAACACGATGGTGGTCACTGGACCGGCAACCTCGACCCTGACGGACCCGGAGCCTGCGTTGCCCGGGAGCACGGCGTCAGCCGTCACGGCCAACGCTCGCGAGACGGCTCGCCCGCCCACAGCGGCTCACGCAGGGCTCGGCGCAGGATCTTCCCGACTGGCGACTTCGGGATGCCCTCGACGAGCTCGACACGCTTGGGGACCTTGTATCCGGCGAGGCGAGCGCGCACGGCCGCCTGGAGCTCTGCCTCGGTCGCGTGGGTGCCGGGTCGGAGCGCCACGAACGCGACGACTGCCTCGACCCAGGTGGGATCCGGCGCACCGACGACGGCACACTCGGCGACGGCGGGATGCGTCAGGAGGGCATCCTCGACCTCCTTGGGATAGACGTTGTAGCCCCCGGTGACGATCATGTCGCTGCGCCGGTCCACGAGGAAGAGGTACCCTCGCTCGTCCCGGCGAGCGAGGTCGCGGGTCCGTACCCATCCGTCGTTCGTCAGCATCTCGGCGTTGAGTGCGTCCGCACGGTGGTAGCCGGCCATCTGGAACGGAGCGCGTACCTGGATCTCGCCGACCTCCCCCGCCGCAGGCTCCGAACCGTCGTCTGCCACCAGGCGAACCTCGGCGTCGACCGCAGGGTGGCCGCACGAGGCGAGCAGGTCGGGATCGTCGTGGTCGGCCTCGTCGAGGACCGAGATGCAGAGCGGCGCCTCGGTCTGTCCGTAGTACTGGCGGAAGATGGGTCCCCATCGCTCGATCGCCTCCGAGATGACGGGTCGAGGCATGGGGCTCGCTCCGTAGATGACCCTCCGGAGGGAGGAGAGCTCCGCGCGGGACTCCCCTGCCACACCGAGGAGCATTCCGAGCATCGTCGGCACGAGGTTCACCTCGGTGGCTCGGTGGCGTTCGATCGCGTCGAGGAAGGTCGCTGGCTCGAAGGAACGGAGGACGGCGGCCGTGCCTCCGCGCAACCAGTACGGGAGCACGAACGTGCCACTCGCGTGGATCAGCGAGGCGGCGTGGAGCATCACGGAGTCACGAGCCGGCGAGAGCAGGTTCGCGAGGATGTTCACGGCGATGGCGCCGTAGGAGCCCTGCGTGTGCATCACCGCCTTCAAGGTCCCCGTCGTGCCGGACGTGTAGAGCAGCAGGACGGGATCGGAGGGCGCGAGTGCGATCTCGGGTGGATCGGGCCTGAGCTCCGCCGCCTCCAGGAGGAGGTCGGGGCCCCCGTCCGCTCCTCGGGCTCCCAGGCCGAGCATGGCGAGCCCGGGCAGGTCCACTCGGAGCCGATCTGCCCGTTCCCCGAGCTCCGGCGTGTGCACCATCAGACACGCGCCGGTCTCGGCAAGCATCTGTCGGTGCTCACGGAGCGAGAGCCGGGGGTTGAGCGGCACCCGCACGAGTCCCGCCTTCAGGCACGCGAAGTCGAGTGGGATCGACCAGAGCCCGTTTCCTGCGAGCAGTGCGACCCGGTCGCCCTTGCGGAGCCCTCGCCCCGCGAGCACACCGGCGAACCGGCGGGCCGCCTCGTCGACCTCCCGGTAGGTGAGCGACCGCCCTTCGAAGACGACGGCGGTTCGCGCGGGGAAACGTTGTGCACCGCGCTGCACCAACTCCGCGGCCAGCGGCACTCGGACCTCCTTGCTCGTCGGAACCCCGCCGCCAGCTTCGCGCCTCTCGGACGGCCCCGCGACCGGGACGATCGTCGAGCTGCGGACCGTCAGCTCACCACCGTGGGCGGCGTCAAGTCGATCCCCTGTCCCCAGTGGTCGTAGTAGGTCGTGTCGAAGATCTCGGCCGGCTGACCGCCCTGGGTGATCATCTCGGTCTCGGCGATCTCGCGGACGTGGTGTGCCGGGCCAACCCACGTGTCGAACGTGAGGCCCCGTATCGTCTGGGCCCCGGGCAGGGAGCCGTCCCCGGTGATCGTTCGGACCAGGAAGGCGACCCCGGCGGCATCGAGAGTCGCCGCTTCGCCGACCGTGGGGTGGCCGTCGATCACCTTCCCGGGGATCCGGTGGACGTCGACGAGGTACGGAACGAGTCCGAGCAGCGGGAAGGGGGACGTCGGGTGAACGGACTCCTCGCGCCAGTCCCCGCCCGGCGGGGTGGACTCCGCCCAGACCCGGCTGCCGATCTGGATGACCCGGCTCGAGACCGTGATCCCGCCCTCGACGAGCTCCAGGGAGAGCGAGGTCTCGTGGTCGATCGGATCGGCTGCTTCGGAGCCGGTGAGGCGAAACGGCGCGTACGTCGCGGTCTCGGTGAGTTGCAGGTGGACGGGTTCCGCCAGGAGCTCCTGGCCAGCGAGTGAGAGGAGCGCGGTGCCGGACGGCGTCGACCCATTCGCAGCGGGGGCCTTCGTCTTGGGGCTGGTCGTGGAGGTGGTTGACGTGGGCCCTGCGCCGGTGGCGGCCCCGGAGCCCAACGAGGTGCTCGAGGAAGCCCCCGATCCCGAGCCCGGCGAGGTGCCGGAAGAGCTGGTTGGCGGGCTCGAGGACGTGCCGGCCGAACCCGACCGAGCCGGGCTGCTCGCGCTGCAGGCAGTCATGCTCACTGCGAGCAGGGCAACCCCCATCAGCCTCCAGGCCGCGGCGTGCCGGCGACCGGCGCGAAGACGGCGTCCTCTGGCATCCCCGCCGCTCTGCAGTACGCGTCGGATCGTCACGCGCATGATCGTACGCAGTGCGTGCCCGCTCTGCCGGGTCCGGGCCGCAACGCCACTCCGAACCGCGAGCGCAGCCCGAGGGGGAGACGCGCCCGAGCGAGAGGGGGTGTCGGAGCAACGAGGTCCATCGGAGCGACGAGGGCCGTCGGAGCAACGAGGTCCATCGGAGCGACAAGGGCCGTCGGAGCGACAAGGGCCGTCGGAGCGATGAGGGCCGTCGGAGCGACACGAGGGTCCAGCTCAACGGGTGCGCAGTCATGGGGGCACCGGAGCCACAGTCATCTCGCGACCGTGGCGGCATCGTGGGCGAAGACCACTGCCGCGGGGTCGAAACGCTCGATGCGCTCGAACCAGCCGGGCCAAGGGGCGAGGGCACGCCCGAGTTCGCGCGAGGCTCGCCGGGCGAGTGCGGCACTCGCCCATGCCGACGCGCACCCGCCGAGCGGCAGGGCCGTCGCCGAGTCCTCCCGCTCCGAGGCGCCCGCGTCGGGGTCGTCTACCTCCGAGTAGTCCATCGGCTGGCCAGCCACCAGGAGGGTGCCGTCGCCCGCCTGGACGGCGAGGGACTGGTGCCCGGGGCTGTGGCCGGGCGTCGGGATCACGACGAGCCCGTCTGCGAGCTCCACCTCGCCGTCCACGACGTCGTAGGTTGCGCCAGTGAAGTCGACCAGCTCGGGAAAGGTGTACTGCGGCCCGCGGGCTGCCTCGAGCTCGCTGGCCTGGACGACGATCCGCCGGCCGGGGAGGGCGGGGTTGGCACCACAGTGGTCGAAGTGGAGGTGGCTGTTCACGACGACGTCGATCGCGTCGAGGGCGATACCGACGTTGCGACACGCCGCCGCGAGGGAGCGGCGGTGCGGCTGGTAGTGGACCTCGGTCTCCGGGTCCACGGCACCGATGCCGGTGTCGTAGACGACGGTGAGCTCCGGGTGGGGGATGACGTAGGCGTAGACCGGCTCGACCCGGGGCCGGCCGGTGCCGGTCTCGGCCGCCGGGCGGACGAAGAAGCCGAGTTCGAGACGGTAAACCTCTTCGAGGCGGGCAATCCTGGTCACGAGCGGTCCTCGCAGCGGAGTCTCTCGATGACGGGTGCGAAGCCCTCGAGGTCGCGCACCACGTAGTAGGAGATCCCCCAGCGCTCCCGGCAGGCGAGGAGATGCTCGGCGATCTCGGCGTGCGTTCCGAGCGCGAGGAACGGGGTCTCGAGCGCATCGTCGAGACCGAGCCCGGGAACCTCGGCGGCGAGGCGCTCGGCGGCGCCGCAGCGGTCCTCGGTCACGACGACGGCCTGGACGAGGGCGTTGTACTCGAGCTCGGCGGCCCGCTCACCGGCGGAGGCGGCGACGAAGGCGACCGTCGCGTCGAGGCGCTCGCGCTCCCAGCGAACGGCATGGGCGTTGCCGTCGGCGAGGGTCTTCCCGAGCATGGTGAGCCCGACGATGTCGGCGTGGCGCGCGGCATGCGCGAGCGCCGTCTTGCCGTTCACCCCGACCAGGATCGGGACGTGTGGCTGCGCCGGCTCGGTGGTGACGAGGCCCGTGAGGTCGTAGTGCTCCCCGTGGTGGTCGACGACCTCGCCGTCGAAGAGGAGGCGGAGGACCTCGACGGACTCGGCGAGGCGGGCCTTCCGAAGGGCGGGAGGATCGAAGGCGAGCCCGGCAGCCTCGTACTCGGGGAACGCGTGGCCGGCACCGATGCCTACCTCGAGACGCCCACCGGAGAGCCGGTCCAGCGTCGCGAGTCGCTGGGCGAGGAGCCCCGGGTGGTGGAAGTCGTTGTTCAGCACCAGCGGGCAGAGCCGGATGCGCTCGGTCCACGCCGCGGCGAAGGCGAGCGGCTCGAGCGCCGAGAGGCCGCGCCCCAGATGGTCGAAGGTGCACAGCACGTCGAAGCCGGCGGCCTCGGCCGCTCGCGCCTCCTGGCGGAGCTGCTCGGCGCTCGTGGCGCGGACCTGGTAGCCGAAGCGGAACGGTCGCATCCGCCCACGCTAGCCCTCGGATAGCTAGCTATCTAGTTGCTATCCTCGAGCCATGGTCGAGGAGCGAGCAGCCCTGTTCGTCCGCATCCCCGCCAGCCAGGCACGCCGGCTCGACGTGCGGGCACGGGCGCTCGGTCGGACCAAGCAGGACCTGGTCAGCGAGCTCCTCGCCTCCTCCCTCGCGCCGGACCGGGTGCGGACCCGGGGAGCGGACGTCCACGGCGACGTCGAGACCGGCGGCGGGGGTGGAGCCGGTGAGGGCGGGGGCGGGGCCGGCGGGGAGGAGCCTTCTCGGGCTCCCTCGAGCGGCCCCTCCGAGGTGCTCACCCTCGAGGAGCTGGCCGACTGGCTCCAGCTCGACCCCGAGGCCGTGCTGGTCCGCGTCGCAGCGGGCGAGCTCCCGGGGCGGCGCTTCGGGGACGAGTGGCGCTTCGCTCGCCAGGCGGTGCTCGCGTGGCTCGAGGGAACGGATCCGCCTGAGCGTGCACCGGCTGGTTTCGGGCCGCCGAGGCGACCACGGGTCGTGCGGACCGGACGAACGAGCAAGGCTGGCCGGTGAGGGGGTG
>JAJYWE010000003.1:0-8444 GCA_021791675.1 Actinomycetes bacterium
GCTGCTGCGCTGGCCGCGCCGATTCTCGAGGCCGCCGAGGCGCGCCCACAGCGGGTCGCGCTCGGAGTTGCGGATCGCACCGGAGCGGCGGTCCTGGCCGAGCTGGGCAGGTTGCTCGCGGGTGCCGGGCCCGCCGCCGGCGTGGTGGAGGTGGTCCGGTACCGGATCGGCCCGTCGGTCGGCGCCCACACTGGCCCGGGGACGGTGGGCGCCTTCTACTGGCCCGCGAGCACCTCCACCAGCTCCTCCTGGAGCCAGGACAGGTAGACGTAGACGTGGGCAGCGGGGCTGCCCCCCGCAAGCGCGGCCTGGACGTCCCAGTCCTGCTCGACCCCGAGCTCGGTGCCGAGCACGAGGCGGATGTCGTTGAGGGCGCGGAGCCACGTCTCCGCCTGTTCCGGCGTGAGTCGGTCCGCGCCCGCCGTGGAGGCGAGCAGCTCCAGGTCGCTGCGGTGGGAGGCCGCGAGCTGGCTGCCCATCAGGCGGGCGTACTCCGCAGCTGCCGCCTGGTCGTGGTAGGCGGGGGGGAAGAGCCGAGCGAGGGCGGGATCGGCCGGCATCTCCGGCCCCGTGTCGACCTCCGAGAGCCCGGGCGGCGGCTCGACCTCCCGTTCCGCCGGGCGCTTCGGCGGGTCTGGGACGCCGGCCGGGGGTGACATGGGGTCCTCGCCCGCGGGGAGCCGGTCCCGGTAGCGGAGTGGTAGGTCCGCGAGCAGCTGGCGCTCGTTCCGGTTCAGGTGGACCTCGATCAGCCCGGCACGCTTGCGCAGCGGCCGCCGGCGGATCACGCCGCCCTCATCCCGCCTGCTCCAGCGTCGCCCAGAGGCCGTGCGCGTGGAGCCGGTAGACGTCGAGCTCGGCGCGCTCACGAGGCCCAGAGGAGACCACGGCCTTCCCGCGGTAGTGGACATCGAGCATGAGCTTGGTGGCCTTCTCCTTGCTGTAGCCGAAGAGCTTCTGGAAGACGAACGTGACGTAGGACATCAGGTTGATCGGGTCGTTCCACACGATCACCAGCCACGGACGGTCCGCCACGACGACGTCGTCGTCTGCGGGCTGGTCGACCTCGCGCTCCTCGATGGCCGGTGCCGCGCTCGCCACCCCCCCAGTCTGACGCGTCCCCACGCCGCAGCCGGCGTCGCCGCCCAGACCCGGCTGGGCCCGTCGGGAGCTGTCTGCGCTCACTCCCAGCGGAAGGAAGCGGCCGCCGCGATCGAGGCGACCACGGCCCAGACACCGAGCACCACCCAGCTCTCGACCGGGACGGTCGTGCCGGTGCCGAGAGCGTGGAACAACGCGCCCGAGAGGGCGCCGCCGGGGAGGGCCTCGGCGACGAGGCGCAGCGCGCTGGGAAGGCGGTCGAGCGGGAAGAGCATCCCGCCGAGCACGAGGAAGACCAGGTAGGCAGCGTTCGCCAGCCCGAGCACCAGCTCGGCCTTCAACGCGCCGGCGAGGAGGAGGCCGAGCGCAGAGAACGCGATGGTGCCGAGGAGTATCGCCCCCAGCGCGCTCGCCCATCCCCCGCCGGGGTGCCAGCCGAGTGCCAGTCCGACGGCAACGACCAGGACCAGCTGGATGGCCTCGACGACGACGATGGCCGTCGTCTTCGCCGCGAGCAGGCCACCCCGACTGAGTGGGGTCGCACCGAGACGCTTGAGGACGCCGTAGGAGCGCTCGAACGCCGTGGCGATGGACAGGCTGACGAGCCCGGTCGCCATGATGGCGAGTGCAAGGATCCCTGGGGCCAGGAAACTCACCGGGTGGGCGGTCCCCGTCGGGAGCACCCGGACGACGTCGAACAGGACGAGCAGCACGAGCGGGATCCCGAGCGTGACGAGGAGGGACTCGCCCTGGGTGAGGGCGAGGCGGACCTCGGCGCGGGCCTGGGCGAGGTAGGGCCTCAACGCTTGGCTGTCTCTTCGTCGGGCTGCGCGCCCTCCCCGCCCGTCAGGCGGAGGAAGACGTCCTCGAGGCTCGCTCGGCCCGCACGCAGGTCTGCGAGCGGCAACCCCTGCTCCGCCAGCCACGCCGTCACCGCTGCGACCAGCTGCGGTGTGGGTGCCGCCTGCACGACGTACTCGCCCGGCGCCGGTTCGGTCACCGCGGCACCGACGGCTGCGGCGAGGGCCACTCGGTCGAGCCCGCTCTGGGCACCGAAGTGCAGCTCCTGCCCGCCTCCCTGCGCCATCAGCTCGGAGGGGGTGCCCTCGGCGACGACGTGACCGTGGTCCAGGATCGCGACCCGGTCGGCGAGGCGTGCGGCCTCTTCCAGCTCGTGGGTGGTGAGGACGACACAGGCGCCGCGATCGGCGAGCTCCCGGATGACCTGGCGGATGGTCCGTCGCCCCTCCGGGTCGACGCCCGCCGTCGGCTCGTCCAGGAAGGCGACCTCGGGCTTGCCGACCAGCGCGAGGGCGAGCGAGAGCCGCTGGCGCTCCCCGCCGGAGAGACGTCGCCAGGGGGTCCGCGCCACGCCCGTCAGCCCGAGCCGCTCCGCCAGCGCGTCGACGTTCTCGGGATCGGGGTAGTAGCCGGCGAAGAGCGCCAGTGCCTGGTGCGGACCCATCCGCGGGTAGACCCCGCCCTCCTGGAGCATGACGCCGACTCGCCCGGCCAGCTCTCGCCGGTCCCGCTGCGGGTCCAGGCCGAGCACCGAGAGCGTCCCGGCGGCCGGGCGGCGGTAGCCCTCGAGGGTCTCGACGGTGGAGGTCTTGCCGGCGCCGTTCGGCCCGAGCACGGCCGTGACCTGGCCGGCCTCGGCGCGGAGCGTGAGGCTGTCCACGGCGACCCGGCTCCCGTAGCGGATCACGAGCCCTTCGACCTCGATCGCCGCCACCAGCAGCCAGGCTACTGTCTCGGTCGCAATGCGGCCCCTGCACCCACTGGCCGAGGCACCCACGCCCGAGGCACCCACGCCCGAGATGACCACGCCCGCCGCGGCAGCGTCGGAACCCCGCCCGGCTGTGGTCCGGCTCGAAGGCGTCGAGGTCCGCCGGGCGGGACGGGTGGTGCTCGGCCCGCTCGACTGGGTCGTCCGCGCCGGGGAGCGGTGGGTGGTGCTGGGGCCGAACGGGGCGGGGAAGTCCACGCTCGTCTCCCTCGCGTCGGCGCGCGAACGACCGAGCGCCGGGCGCGCGTGGGTCCTCGGCGACCGCATCGGCCGGACCGACCTCCGGCGGCTCCAGCCACGGATCGGCGTCGCCGGCGCCGGGGTGGCCCGGCGATTCCGGCCGGAGCTCAGCGCGCTCGACGTGGTCCTCGGCGGTTTCGACGGAAGTCTCACCCCGTGGTGGGGGGCGCAGACAGAGGTCGAGCGGACCCGTGCCGGCGCGCTGCTCGCGGCGGCCGGCCTGGACGGCAGGTTCGACCAGCGCTGGGAGAGCCTCTCGGAGGGCGAGCGCCAGCAGGTGCTCATTGCCCGCGCCTTCGTCGGGGCACCGGAGCTGGTGGTGCTGGACGAGCCCGCTGCCGGGCTCGACCTGGCTGCACGCGAACGGCTCGTGCTACGCCTGGCGGCGCTCGCCGCCGGAACCCCCTCCGCCGGGCGAGACGAGGTTGGCGGGGTCGTACTCGTGACCCACCACCTCGAGGAGATCCCTCCCGGCTTCACCCACGCCCTGCTGCTCGCCGGTGGACGGATCGTGGCCGCGGGGGGGATCACCGAGGTGCTCGTGCCCGCCCGTCTTGCCGAGTGCTTCTCGATCTCGCTCGCCGTCGAACAGAACGACGGGCGTTGGGTCGCTCGGGGTGTGGATCCGGGCCCTCCCGAGCCGACCTCGGGGACGACGACTCCTGCCTGAGGCTCAGGAGCGCTTGGGCGGTTCGAAGCGGTAACCGAGGCCGCGGATCGTGGTGATCCGGGTCGGCTTGGACGGATCGTCCTCCACGCGCGCTCGGAGCCGCTTGATGTGCACGTCGAGCGTCTTGGTGTCACCCACGTAGTGGGGGCCCCAGACCCGGTCGATCAGGGTCTCACGAGTGAGGACCCTGCCGGCGTTCACGAGCAGGAGCTCGAGGAGCTCGAACTCCTTGAGCGGGAGGCGGACCTCGTTCCCCCGGACGGTCACCTCGTGGCGGGCAGGGTCGAGCCGGACCTCGCCCACCTCGATCGCCTCGTCCCCGGAGGAGGGTCCTTCGTCGGCGGTGCTTCGTCGCAGCACGGCGCGGATACGCGCAACCAGCTCGCGGAGGCGATACGGCTTCGTGACGTAGTCGTCCGCTCCCACCTCGAGCCCGACGACCGTGTCCAGCTCGGTACCCCGCGCCGTCACCATGATGATGGGCACGGCCGAGCGGGTGCGGATCTCGCGACAGACGTCGAGCCCCGAGACCTGCGGCAGCATGAGGTCGAGGAGAACCACGTCGGGACGGGTCTCGTCGAAGCGCGCCAGCGCGCTCCCACCGTCGCGGGCGACGTCGACGGTGAAGCCCTCGCGTTGGAGCCCCACCACGAGCGCGTCGACGAAGGAGTCCTCGTCCTCGACCAGCAGCACACGCGCGGAGGGGCGAGTTTCGCGCGCCTCACCGGGTGCCCTCGGCGGCGCGACGCTCAGGCGGGCGTCGCCGCTCATCCACCCATCTCCATCACGGGGAGGCGCAGGGTGAACGTCGATCCCTCGCCCTCCCGGGAGCTGACGGTCACCTCACCGCCGTGATTGGCCGCCACGTGGCGGACGATAGCAAGCCCGAGGCCGGTCCCGCCGGTGGCCCGGCTGCGCCCCTGGTCGACCCGGTAGAAACGTTCGAAGATCCGCTCGAGGTCTCTGGCGGGTATGCCGACCCCGTCGTCGCTGACCTCGATCGCCACGCCGGTGCCCTCCCGGCGCACCTGGACCCGGACCGGCGCGTCGACCTCGGAGTACTTGACCGCGTTCTCGACCAGGTTGTAGAGGGCTGACACCAGCTGGCGGCGGTCCCCGAGGACGGCCAGGGTGTCCTCGGGCTCGGCCAGCTCGAGGCGGATCCCGCGTTGCTCGGCGAGGGATCGCACCCGCTCCACGGCCTCGGCGAGCACCAGGCTGACCACCACCGGCTCTCGCGGCGGGGTCTCCTCGGCTTCGATCCGGGAGAGGTCGAGCAGGTCGTCGATGATCCTCCCCACACGCAGCGCCTCCACCTGGACCCGTCCAGCGAGTCGCGCCGCCACTTCGGGGTCCTGCTCCGCGAGGAGCGTCTCGGCAAGCAGGCCGAGCGCTGCAACCGGGGTCTTCAGCTCGTGGCTCACGTTCGCCACGAAGTCGCGTCGCACGGCATCCAGGCGCCGACGCTCCGAGACGTCCTCGAGGACCGCGACGACGCCGAGGGGTCTCCGCTCGTCGTCGAGCGGAGCGGTCCGCACCATCAGCGTCCGCCTCGGCGGGCCGTAGAGCTCGACCACGCGCTCGCTCGGGCTGGTCCCGGTCGCCTGTGAGAGCTGTTCCTCGACGGCCCTCGCGGCGAGCAGGTCGGCGTGGCGGCTGTCGAGGAGGCCGGTCGCGATGGCGTTGCGAAACCGGATCGCCCCCTCCTCGTCCCGGATCACGATCCCCTCGGGGAGGGCGTCGAGCGCCGAGCGCAGCCGGGCGACCTCCGCTGTCGCCGTCCCGACGGCGTCGACGGCAGCCCCGGCCATCTCCTCCAATCGGTCGAGCAGGCTCTCGAGCCGGTCGCTCGCCGTCTGGTCCCCTTCAGCCCGGGCCGGGGAGTCGGTGGCACCGGTCGGCCCGGATGGCTCGGTGAGCCCGGCAAGGCCGACGAGCGCAGGTGCGCGCCGGGCGCGCGCGACCTCCTCCGCCACGTTCGCCAGTCGCTCCCCGATCGTCGAGAGTCGTACACGGGTCTGGCGGCGGGCGCTTGCCACGCCGATGGCCAAGCCGAGGAGGAGCAGGACGAGCCCGCCCGCGCCGATCTCGACCCACATGGTGGTGGTCATCCGAGCTCCTTGGTCGCCGACCGCACGGCGCGTCAGCCTACGCCCGAGCGGCTGACCGACCCACTGCCCGCGCCCGCCGGAGGAAGCGAGCCCGGTCCCTTCCGGCGCGCCCGGGCCCGGACCTAACGTGGCGGGAGCTGCCGGCGGTTCGGCCTCCCGAGGTCTCCCGTGTCGACGGTTCACGCGGCGACCCGGTCCCGGGTGCCGGTCTGGCCTGGCACGTCCAGCTCTTGGTCTGGGCTCGCCCAGTTCTCGGCCCACGCTCGCCCAGCGCTTGGCGTGGCACGCCCAGCCCTTGGCCTGGCACGCCCAGCCCGTGGTGTGTGCTCGCCCAGTTCTCGGCCCACGCTCGCCCTCGAGCTCGAGGCCCAGCCCGACGCCCACCTCGACACCCAAGGAGTCGCGCCCATGCTCACTGTGCTCTGGAACGTCTCCCTCCAACCGAACGTCTCCGACCTGCCCGGCGGCGCCGTCCTGCAGCAGCTCACGAACGGCCTGGGCGGCTGGGCGCTGGTCCTCGCCCTGGTCGGCCTGCTGATCGGGGCTGCCCTGTGGGCGCTCGGGGCCCACTCCCAGAACTACCAGCAGTCCTACACCGGCCGGCGGGCCGTCCTCGTCTGCGCTGCGGCTGCACTCGTGATCGGCGCTGCGCCGGCCCTCGTCAACTTCTTCTTCCACGCCGGCCAGGGGTTCTGAGGGTGGACCTTCTCTCGGGGGCGTTCGCAGCCGGCAGCGGCGCGACCGGGGGCTGCGGGCCCTACCCCGATCCGACCTGCCAGCTCGCGCTCCGCCTCGCCCACACCAGCGCGACGAGCGTGCTCGACGGGCTCGGCTCCTGGGTGGCGGCGGGTGCGTCGTGGCTGCTCGACTCGGTCGGGCGCGTTCTCGCTGCAGCCGCCACACCCCAGCTCGACGCCGTGTGGTTCGGGCGCGAGGAGCACGCCGTCGCACTCCTCGCCGGTCTCCTCGCCCTCCCGCTCCTCCTCCTCGCTGCCCTCCAGGCCGTGGTCCGTCAGGACCTGGCGGGCCTCGCGCGGACGGTCGTCGTCCGGCTCCCCCTCGCGTTCCTCCTCGGCGCAGCGGCGGTGCAGCTCGTCGCGCTCGGGGTCGCGCTGGCGGACGGGATGTCCCAGTTCCTCGCCGACGCCGTCGGCCTCCAGCCAGCTGCGGTGCTCCACCGGCTCGCGAACCTCTTCCCGGCCGCGATC
Organism: Actinomycetes bacterium; assembly: GCA_021791675.1. GTDB lineage: Bacteria > Actinomycetota > Acidimicrobiia > Acidimicrobiales > JAKAOS01 > JAJYWE01. The sequence continues at coordinate 7,120 of JAJYWE010000003.1, forward strand.
GGGCCGGCGCCCGGCTTCATCACGCTCTGCGTCGCCTTGCTCCTCGCTGCTGCCGCACTGGTGCTCTGGCTGGAACTCGCGGTGCGCGCGGCGGCGATCGAGATGGCGACGCTGTTCCTGCCGCTGGCCCTCGCCGGGCTGATCTGGCCGGCGACGGCGGTCTGGGCGCGGCGTCTCGCGGAGACCCTCGCCGCCCTCGTGCTCTCGAAGGTCGTGATGGTGGCCGTTCTCGCAGCAGGGGTCGGTGCGCTGCTCGAGGGGGGCGGGACGGGACTCGACGGGGTGGCCGCGGGTGTGGCGCTCTTGATCCTCGCCACCTTCGCCCCGTTCGCCCTGCTCCGCCTGATGCCCTTCGTCGAGGCGGGGGCAGTGAGCCAGCTGGATGGCCTCTCCCGGCGAGCGCTCGCCGCTGTCCCCGTGCCGAGCGCCGCCCTGTCCGGTGTGCTCGCACGTGCGGCGAGCTCGGAGGCCCCAGAAGCTCCACCGATGGCGGTCGGCGGGGCAGCACCAGCGAGCTTCCACCAGGTGTTGGCCGACGGGCTCGTCGGCGCGGCGACCGCTGGCCCGAACGCTCCGGCGCCCGAGGGTCCCGGCGGAGGCGAAGATGGCGATGGCTGACAGGTCCCCAGTCGGCACGGCGATGGGTGACGCCGGGGCCTCCCGGGCCGAGCCGGTGCCCGGGTCCACCCCCCGCGCGCTCGCGCTGTTCGGCCCACGTGAACGCCGGGGGCTCGTGGCGGGATTCCGCACCGGCCAGGCGGTCGCCGTCGCCGGCGGGCTCCTCGGCGCCGTGGTGCTCCTGCGCCTCCTGCCCGGCACGCCGGGCGTGGTCGCCGGCTTGGCGGCCTGTGTCGCTGGCGCCGGTCTCGCGGCGTTGCCGGTGGGCGGACGCGCACCCGAGGAGTGGCTCCCGGTGGTCACCCACTTCCTCGTCGCGAGGCGTCCGCGCGCGCCGTGGGTGGTCCCGCCCCCGGCCTCGCGGGAGGTGACCGCGCGCGGACCTCGCCCACCGACCTCTCCTCGGCTCGTCGGTGGCGCGAGGCGCGAGCACGCCGTGCCCGCACTCGCCGGCTGTTCGTTGATCCGGGTGGCAGGCAGCGCGGGGGGCGCGGAGCTCGGAGCCGTCCACGACGCCCGGTGTGGGACGCTCGTCGGAGTTCTCCGCCTGACCAGCACCGCGCTCGCACTGGCGAGCGGGCCCGAGCGAACGGAGCGGGCGCTCCGCTGGGGCGCCCTCCTCGGGGCGATAGCGGCGCCAGGGAGCGGCGTCCACCGCGTGGCATGGATGGAGCGGACTCAACCCGTGCCGCTGGTGCCGCCGGCCG
>JAJYWE010000003.1:8544-13687 GCA_021791675.1 Actinomycetes bacterium
GCTCGAGCCGCCGCAGGAGCAGGTGGTCCCTCCGGGGCTCACCCCGGCGTCCGACCCGAGGTCCGAGCCCACGCGATCGAGCTCCGTCCCACCGGCGGCGAGCCGCTCCTATGCCGAGCTGCTGAGCGATGCCGGGGACGCCTGGGCGCACGAGCTCTTCCTGGCGGTGGCGGTGCGGTCCGGTGGGCCCGGCACCCCCGTGGCACGCGCCGAGAACGAGCTGACACGCGTGGTCCGACGGGTGGAGCGCGAGCTCGTTTCGCTGGGCTTCGGGGCTGGGGGCCCACTGGACCCCTACGAGCTCGGCGCGCTGATCAGGTCCAGCTCGGACGCCGAGCGGGCGTGCCGGGTGGCGCCGCTCGTCGACGGTGGCTTCGTGTGGCCGTGGCCGCTCGCCGCGAAGCTGTCGTGGCGCTCGCTCCGCCTCGAAGGCACCTGGCACGCCACTTACTGGGTGGCCGAGTGGCCGCGCCAGCCGGTCGAGATGGACTTCCTGACGCCCTTGCTCGCACTCGGTGGCCTCAGGCGCACGGTCGTGACGGTTCTCGAGCCCGTCCCCGCGGAACGCGCTCGTCGGGAGGTCGAAGCCGCCCGGACCTCGGCGGCGGCGGACGACGAGCTGCGCCGGCGCGGCGGCTTCGCCATGACCGCCCGGCACCGGCGCCAGGCAGAGCTGCTCGCTCGGAGGGAGTCGGAGCTGGTAGACGGGCACGCTCCCTATCGCTGCGTCGCGTTCGTCGGGGTGAGCGCGGACGGACCACAAGCGCTCGAGGAGGCGTGCCGGGCGGTCGAGCAGGCGGCCGCGCTCGCGCAGTTGCAGCTCCGGCGGCTCTGGGGCCAAGCAGACGAGGCGTTCACCTGGACGCTCCCGCTCGCGCGGGGCCTCTGATGGCGGGACCGATGGCCGGGAGTCGGAGCGATGCGCCCTGGCGACGGCGGAGGCGGTGATGGCGCTCCCGCCGGCGCACCGCCTCACGACGGCGAGCCTCGCCGCCGCGCATCCCTTCGTCGCGGACACCGGGCTCGGCGGTCGGTCGGTCTACGTCGGGCGCGACCTCCTCGGTGGCCCGTTCTTCTACGACCCCTTCGAGCTCTATGCGAGCGGGATCCTGTCCAACCCCAACGCCTTCCTGGTCGGGAACGTCGGGCGCGGGAAGTCGAGCTTTGCGAAGACGTTCGTCTGGCGCCAGGCCACACTCGGCCGCCGGGCGTGGATCCTCGACCCGAAGGGCGAGTACGCGGCACTCGCCGCCGCGTGGGGCGTGACGCCGTTGAGGCTGCGCCGCAACGGCCCGCTCCGGCTCAACCCGCTCGACCCACCGGGTGTACCCGCGGGGGCGGCCCCGGCCGAGCGCCAGGAAAGAGCGACGCTCGTTGCCGCGCTTGCCGAGGCCTCGCTCGACCGGGTGCTGCTCCCGACCGAGCGTGCCGCGATCGCGGCGGCGGTGGCCGCGGTGTCTGTGGCCGGCGTGACGACCCTGCCGCGTGTCGTCCAGGCGCTCCTCGACCCGAGCCCCGCGAGCGCGGCGGAGCTCGCGACGACCCCGGCCCAGCTCGCCTCCGAGGGGCGCTCCGTCGCTCTCGAGCTCCGCCGGATGGTCGCGGGGGACCTCGTCGGCCTCTTCGATGGCGAGACCTCGCGGGGTCTCGACCTCTCCGCCGCCCTCGTCGTGGTGGACCTGTCGGCGCTGGCGGGCTCTGGGGCACTGTCCGTGCTGATGGCCGCCGCGCTCGGTTGGATGGCGACCCAGCTCGCGCACCCGACGGCAAACGGCCAGCTGCTGGTGGTCGACGAGGCGTGGGCCCTCTTCGGCAACGTCGGGGTCGCGCGCTGGCTGCGGTCGGCCTGGAAGCTGGCGCGTGCGTGGGGGGTGGCGAACCTGGCGATCACCCACCGCGTGAGCGACCTCGAGGCCGCTGGTCCGGCTGGCAGCGAGGCCGTCCAGCTCGCCGCCGGGCTCCTCGCCGACTCCGAGACCCGGATCGTCTACGCCCAACCGCCTGGGGAGGCGGACGCAGCGCAGCGCCTGCTCGGGCTCACGCCCGCAGAGGTCGAGCTCCTTCCCCGCCTCGGCCGCGGAGTTGCGCTGTGGCGGATCGGTTCCCGGGGCTTCCTCGTGCGCCACGAGCTCACTCGAGCCGAGCAGGCGATCGTTGACACGGACCGGGCGATGCGAGGCAATGCTGCGGGAGATCCGGTTGCGGCCGGTGCCTAGGCGCTCCCGGCTGGAGGAGCTCGTGCTCCTCGGCGTGGTCGCAGGGGCGGTTGCGGCACGGCTGTTCGCCGGTGTCGCTGGGGCGGCGCGGGCGGCTGGGGTCGGTGCCGGTGGAGAGCGCAGCGTGGTCGATGCCGTCGTCGGCGCCGCGGCCGTTGCGGTGGTGCTCGCACTCGCCGTGTTGGTCGTGCAGGCCCTCCGTGCCCGCCGCGGTGGCCGGGAGCGAACCCCTTCGTCCGGCCGCACTCCACGGGTGCACCCGGGCCTGAGTCGTCCCGGCGGCACCCGTCCGCGCGCGGCCGGCGCTTCGAGCTCGTGGGCGCGCGCGGGCGATCTCGGACCGCTCCGGGTGGGCGCGGCCCGCGGGGGTCGGCTGACACTCGGCTTCGGGCCGGGCGGCCTCCTGGCGGCGGAGGCCCGCCAGTCGGTGATCGTGATCGGGCCGACGCAGAGCCGGAAGACCACCGGTCTCGCGATTCCCGCCATCCTCGAGTGGGAGGGGCCGGTCCTCGCGACGAGCGTCAAGGCGGATCTCGCGGCCGCCACCCTGGCCTGGCGGGCTGGCCTCCCCGGGGCGGTGACCTGGTGCTTCGACCCGACCGGGGCGACCGGGCTCCCGCGAGCGACCTGGTCTCCGCTCGACGCCGCGACGACCTGGGGCGGTGCTCGCCGGGTCGCGCACGCGCTCTGCGCAGCGGCGCGGACGACCGGGACGGGCATGACGGACGCCGAGTTCTGGTACACCACGGCCGCGAAGCTGCTCGCCCCGCTGCTCTTCGCTGCCAGCCGGTCGGGCCGCACGATGGCGGACGTGGTCTCCTGGGTCGACACGCAGGAGACGGACGGGGTCCTGGCGCTGCTCGAGTCGCTCGGCGTCGCCGAGGCCTGCGATGCGGCCATCGCCAGCTGGTCCCGTGAGGAGCGCACGCGAAGCTCGGTCTACACCACCGCCGAGACGGTGCTGGATGCCTTCGCCAGCCTGGCGGCGCTCGACTCGCCGGCCCCGGAGGGCCTCTGCCCACGCATCGACGTCCCCCGGCTCGTCGACGGTGGTCCGCACACGCTCTACGTCTGCGCACCCCTCCACGAGCAACGCCGCTACCGGCCGCTCCTCAGCGCACTGGTGAGCGAGGTCCTCGCAGCCGGGATGGCGGCCGCCGCGGCGGCCGGTGGGAGCCTCCCGGCGCCGCTGCTCGTCGTGCTGGACGAGGCCGCGAACATCGCGCCGGTCGAGGATCTCGACGCGCTCGCCGCCACGGCAGCCGGCCAGGGGATCCAGCTCCTCACGGTGTGGCAGGACCTCGCGCAGATCCTGGCCCGTTACGGCGAGCGGGGAGCGACGGTGGTCAACAACCATCGCGCGAAGGTGATCCTCTCGGGGATCTCCGACCCGCGCACACTCGAGCAGGTGAGCGGCTTGCTCGGCGACTCCGAGGTCCCCGTTCGCTCCGTCACGACCGGCCCGGACGGCCGGCGTTCGAGCACCGCGTCCACGAGCATGCGCCGCCTGGCGTCCGCTGATGCGCTCCGGAGGCTCCGTCCCGGCGAGGGGGTGCTCGTCTACGGGCACCTTCCCCCGGCCCGCCTCCGCTTGCGCCCGTACTTCGCGGATCGGGCGCTCCGGCGGCGCGCACCCCCTGCTCGAGCGCCAACCGTCGCGAGCCGGCGTGCCGACCCCCAGCCAGGGGGGTGGCCCCGGCCAGGTGGTTGATCGCGGGCTGCGGCGCTCAGCGGAGGCCGTGGCGCTAGGCGACGTCCTCCCAGAGCGCTCGCTCGTCGCCGAGGGGGTCGTGCTCGAGGCGGCACTCGCTCCCGAGGAGCATCGTCGCCCGCGCGGGTGGCGCGTAGCCCGGCCAGTCGGGCAGGCCTGACGCCGAAGGCACTCCACTCCTCGCGAAGCCCGCCCATGCGGATGCCATCGTCGCGGCCAGCTCGTCTCGTCCGGGCCCGTCCCCGACGAAGGCGATCGCCCCGGCACGGCCCAGGTTGTCGAGGGCGAAGGGGATCTCCATGGCGTGGCAGGCCCCGGGAGCGCCCCCGAAGGCATTGGAGCGCCAGGTGAACAGGTAGGCGAAGCCGGTCCCGAGCGCGCCCGCGTGCGCTTCGAGCAGGCGGGCCGCTGGCAGGCGGAAGACCTTGTCGCCGAGCATCGCATCCCAGCAGTCCTTCGGCGTGGCGCCGGGGCGGTTGCGCCGGTAGGTCGCGACGGCGAGGCTCGCCCGCTCGGTCCCGAACAGCGTGCCGGCACGGGCCTCGAGCTCCTCCTCTCCGAGGGACGCTCGTCCCGCACCCAGGCCGAACAGGCGCATCTCCTCCAAGTTGGTCCCGACCAGGAGCGCGAGGTGCGCCACCCTGCCTTGTTCGACCGCGTCGAGGGGGTGCTCGGGGAGCAAGAGACCGTCCACGACGGGAGCGAATGGGAGCGCCCATCCGCCTGCGGCCGCGAGCCTGCCCTGCGCGGCGAGGAGCGCGTCCGCCGGGATCTCGACGAGCGTGTCCAGTGAGTCTCGGCCGACACCGACGAGCTCGAGGAAGCGTTCCGCCACCCGTGTGGCCTCGTCGCGTCCGGTGACGTTCGCCGCGGCGCCTGACTGGAGGATCGCCCGCGAGAACAGGGTCGGGCCCTCTGCCGTGCCGAGCAGCGCACCGATGCTCATCGCGCCCGCTGACTCGCCGAAGACCGTGACGCGCCCGCCGTCCCCGCCGAAGGCTGCCGCGTTCGTGGCGACGAAGCGCAGCGCAGCGAGCTGGTCTGCCAGGCCAGCGTTCCCGGAGCCGGCGAAGCGCTCGCCGCCGAGATCGCCGAGGTGCAAGAACCCGAGCGCGCCCAGGCGGTAGTTGACGCTGACCACGACGACATCTCCCCGCCGGGCGAGCGCCTCACCGTCGTACCAGGGCAGCGAGCCGGCCCCGCTCGTGAACCCGCC